>JBEEJT010000246.1:0-7256 GCA_041169085.1 Pseudomonadota bacterium
CACCATCGGTGACGACATCGCCTGGATCAAGCCCGGACAGGACGGCAAGCTCTACGCCATCAACCCGGAAGCCGGCTACTTCGGCGTGGCCCCTGGCACCAACACGCTGACGAACTTCAACTGCATGGAGTCGCTCAACCGCGACGTCATCTTCACCAACGTGGCCCTGACCGATGACGGCGACGTGTGGTGGGAATCGATGACCGACGAGGCCCCGGCTCACCTGATCGACTGGCAAGGCAACGACTGGACCCCGGCCATCGCCAAGGAAAAGGGCACCAAGGCCGCTCACCCGAACGCCCGCTTCACCGTGGCCGCCACCAACAACCCGGTGCTGGACCCCGAGTGGGACAACCCCGCTGGCGTGCCCATCGATGCCTTCATCTTCGGCGGCCGCCGCTCGACCACCGTGCCCCTGGTGACCGAAGCCCGCGACTGGACCGAAGGCGTGTACATGGCCGCCACCATGGGTTCGGAAACCACCGCTGCTGCCTTCGGCCAGCAAGGCGTGGTGCGCCGCGACCCGTTCGCCATGCTGCCCTTCATGGGCTACAACATGAGCGACTACTTCCAGCACTGGCTGGACCTGGGCGCCAAGCTGCAAGCCTCGGGCGCCAAGCTGCCCCAGATCTACTGCGTGAACTGGTTCCGCAAGGGCGCTGACGGCAAGTTCGTGTGGCCTGGCTACAGCGAAAACATGCGCGTCCTGGAGTGGATGCTGGGCCGCCTGCAAGGCAAGGCCGGTGGTGTGGAAAACGCTTTCGGCGTGAGCCCCACCTATGAAGACATCAACTGGAACGGCCTGAACTTCACCAAGGACCAATTCCAGTCGGTGATCGGCATCGACACCGCCGCCTGGCAGCAAGAGCTGAAGCTGCACGACGAGCTGTTCACCCAGCTGTCGCACAACCTGCCGGCCGCCATGCCCGCCACCAAGGCCAAGCTGGAACAGCGCCTGGCTGCCTGACCTGGGCTTGGCCCACCACGAAGAAAGGCCCTGCGGGGCCTTTTTTCTTGGGCGGTCGACACACGGGCTGCGGTATGCCCTGCGCGTTGACCGTTGCCCATAGTCGGGAAATGCCCCCATGGCGTCGGGCCGATGCAGGGCCCAAAGTGCAGCACTCAGGGTGCCGGCTGTCCACGCGGGCGCCGCTTGTACCCGCTGCACCCGAGCCCATGTCCCTGTCGCCCATCCACCTGAGCATCCTGCACGACTCGCTGGTGCTCGCCGGCCACGATGGGGCGGCCTTGCTGGCCCTGGCCGGCCTGACGCGCGCCCAACTCGACCCCATGGCTCCCTGGCTGGACGAGGCCTGCCTCGACCGCCTGATGTGCGCCGCCGTCGAGCTCACGGGCGACCCGGGCTGGGCCTTGGCGGCCGCCGGTTCGAGCGCGTTGACCCGTTACGGGCCCCATGCGGTGGTCGTTGGCCAGGCGCCCACGCTGCGCCACGCGCTGCACGACATGCTGACCTTCGCGCCGCTGATCATGAGCCGGCCCGAGTTGCGCATCGACGAAGCGGCCGGTGTGGCGACCATGCACATCACCCCCTTCACCACCACGCCGGAAGGCCACCGCTGCCGCACCGAATACGTGGCGGCGCTGACCGTGTTGCAGTCGCGCCGTGCGGGCAGCCGACCGGAAGACTTCATCGAGTTGGGTTTTGTGCACCCCGAGCCGGGCCACGTGGACCGCTACCACGCCTTGTTTGGCACGCGCCTGAAGTTCAACCAGCCCAGCGCGTGGGTGACCTTCCCGGCCAGCTTGCTGGACGCGCCGCTCATGGGCCACGACCGCCTGGTCTACGAGGCCCTGCGTGCGCCGCTGCAAGCCTTCATGGACCAGCGCCTGCGAGACCTCGACCCGCTCCACGCCATGCGTCAGGCGGTGCGGGAAGCCTTGCCCAAGGTGCCCGAAGCGGCGGCGCTGGCCCGCCAGCTGGGGTGCAGTGAGCGCACCTTGCGTCGCCAGTTGGCGGGCAAGGGGCTGAGCCTCGGTGAACTGGTGCAGCAGTGTCAGCGTGAGGCGGCCGAGAAGCTCCTGCGCGAAGGCCGACTGTCGCTCAAGCAGATCGCCGACGAGACGGGCTTCTCGTCGGCCAGCTGCTTTCACCGGGCCTTCCGGCGCTGGCACGGCCAGACGCCCAGCGACTGGCGCGACGCCACCTCGCACTGAGGCCAGGCTGAAGCGCCCCAAAAAAAGGGGCCCCGAAGGGCCCCGAAAATCAAGCGCACAACTGGCGTCTGACGGAGGCCTGGCCAAACTGCACCAGACCCCACAGACTCTTCACACGGCCTGGCTCAGATGAGCCCGGCTTGGCCGATCCACTTCGCCACCCAATCCGCCAGGGTGGTGGCGGGCGACTTCTCACGGCTTTGTTCCACGGCTCGGATCACGGGCTTCTTGCCCGAGAAATCCAGCAGGTTGTCGACGAAGGTGCCGACGTCTTGCAGCTTCTGTTCCTTGATGCCCGTGTCGCCGAAGGTGACGATGGTCAGGCAGTGCGAGCCATTGATCTCGCGGTAGTTGGGCATGAACCAGCCCAGGTTGGGCGAAGCCGGCAGCTGACCGATCAAGGTCTGGATGTCCTGGCGCCAACGGGTGTTGAGCAGGGCCAGGCGTTCGGCGTCGGTGGCGGCACCGGAGATCTCGGGGTAGAACTTCTCGTAAGAGAAAGCCGAGTAGTTGGTGTCTTCCTGGAACATGGCGTAGCCAATGCGGTCGTTCGGGAAGATCTTGGACAGGCCGCTGCTGATGGTGCCCAGGTTGTTGGCGTCGCCTGCGGTGGGGTACTTGGTGATCAGCTCGGTGACCATGCCTTGCGGGCCATCGAGGCCCCACACGTCACGGATCTTGTTGTGCAGGGGCAGCGAAGGGTATTGCTGCGGCGTGCCATTGCGCGGCGCCCAGAACAGCGGGCCCGAGTCGGCCAGCAGCGCGGCCTTGGTGGCCTGCACACCGGTGCGCATCTGGGCGAAGTGGGCGGTCGAGCCCGAGCCACCCGCCGAGAAGCCGGTCATCAGCAGCACTTCAGGCTTGGGCAGGTTGGCGGCCATCCAGGCGGTGACGGCCTTCACGTTCACCGCGCCACGGTGGTGCCAGGCGATGCTGCCTTCGGCGTCGCTGTAGGTGGTGACCTTGTTGCCGGTGTGCACGTCGCCCGTGCAGTAGGTGACGTAGACGATGTTCCAGCTCTGGGTCTGCACCGAGGTGAGCGGGTCCACGCGGGAGGTGAAGGGGGTGACCAGGCCCAGGTGAGCCTGGCGGTTCCAGTCCTGCATGTAGTTGGTGGGGATGCCGTCGGGGTTGACCGCCGACAGGCGTGCGCCACTCTTGTTTTCACAAGAGCCCTTTTCCCAGCAGGCACCGCCGCCTTCGAACATCACGACCGTCTTGGTGGTGAAGGGGCTGCGGTTGACGAAGAAGCGGTAGGGGCTGCCGTTGCCACAGCTCGCACCACTGGCTGTGGGCAGCTCGATGGTTTCCCACTTCAGGTAGGCGGCGTGGGCAGCCAGGCTGGACAGCAGGCCCAGGCCCAGGGCAGAGGTGCGCAACACAGATCGCATCGACATCGTGGCTCTTCCAACGTTTCCAAGTGGGTTCAGTGTCACCCACGACACCCCCCGGGCGGGGTAGGGGTCAACGCCCGTTCTCGCGTGGCATCCCCCGACCACGGGGGCGGCGAGTGTCGGCTAGGCGACGATTGAACGCCGGGCGTTTGAGGGCTATCCCGGGGCTGGCTGGCCACACCCGTTGGGTCTTCGGGCGATTCGGGTGTTGGCAGCACCAGGCGCTTGTGCCACCATCCACGCGGCGCGGGCAACGAACCCGTTGTGCCGTGAACAAACGAAGGGAATCAAAGATGTTGAAATTGGCCATCAAGGGGGCTGTGGCCCTCGCCGTGTGTGGATTCATGAGTGCCGCCTCTGCGCAAAGCGTGGCGGTGTTCCCGCCCAAACTGGGCATGTTGACGCCGGGCGACTACAGCTTCAGCCTGCCGATCGATCAGGGCGAATGGAGCCAATGGTCGTTTGTCGTGGCGGTGGACAGCCAGGTGACGGCGCAGTTCCAGGGGCTGGAAGGCGGCGCGGCGATTTTGGCCTCGCGCAGCTTCAGCGAAGCCACGGGCAAAGTCACCGTGACCCCTCTGGCCCAGATCATGACCTTTGAGGGGGAGCCCTTCAGCCTGGGCACGATCAAGGGCTCGCAAGGCACCGCCAGCATTTCGCCTGTTTCTTACCTGTTGATGCTGAGTTCGCAGGCCTCCCAAGCGGGCCTGGCGGCTGGCCAAATGACGCTCAACCTGAAAGTGACCGCCGTGCCGGAGCCCGGCACCTGGGCGCTGATGGGTCTGGGCCTGGTGGGCCTGGCTTTCGCTCGCCGCCGCGTGGCCTGATGCGCATGTGACCTTTAGCACCGTTCGCCGACTCGGTTGGGCGCTAGATTGAGCGCCCAACAGCAGTTGGCGAAAGGTGTGCAATGGACAAGTTTTCCGAGGCCTACAACAAGGCCCGCGACGTGGTGTCGGGCCAGAAATTCGAAGCAGCTTGGGACAAGCTGTTCAAGTCGCCCCAGTTCACGCAACTGCTGGCCGCAGACGGCCCCGAAGAGATGCAGGCCCATGCACTGGAAGTCTTGCGCAAGGAGTTGAGCAAGGACACCAAGCATGGGCGCATCGTGGCTTCCGTGATGGGTGGGGGCGTGGGCGACGCCATCGTGGCCGCAGCCACGAACAAGGCGTCACCGGGCACGCTGGCCGACCGCGCTGCCACCATCAAGTTCCTCAAGCACCTCTACCTGGCGGGCAAGCAGGGCTCGCAACAGGTGTGGTGTTATGCAGGCACCAAGTCTTACGACCAATGGGTGTTTGACGAGGTGAAGGGCACCGACAGCACGATCAAGTCCAAGGTGTCGCACGAGTCCGAGGTGTACGACGCGGGCGCACGCAAGGGGCTGGCCGAATCCTTGCTGCTGGCCAAGGCCTGGACCCAAAAGGCCATCGTCGAGTTGGGCAACAACTCGGCGAACACCAAGCAGATGATCCGCGACTGGTTCACGGGCAGCAGCGGCAGCGCGCAAGACGTGGAGTCTGCCCGCGTGACCTTGCAGGCCGGGCTGCGCAAGATCGAGGCGGTGTGCTCGTCGGGCAAGCTCGTGTTCTCGGACCACCCGCCCGACCGCGCCAAGGGCGGCTGGAAGGACTGGGCCTTTGTCTACAAGAGCGAAGGCATGAACGTGGTCTACATGCAGGGCGCGGCCGTCAAGGCCTCCAAGCGCACGAACATGCAGTGGAAGGCCGCGCTGACCATCATCCATGAGTTGTCCCACCGTGAAGTGCGGACCGACGACAACCGTTATGACTTTGACGGGCTGGCGCCGGACAAGGTGTTCCCGCCGGCCAAGGCCTTGAACAACGCCGACAGCTGGGCTTACTTCGTCGTCGACCTGGTGGGCATGTTGCCGGCCGGTGACCGCACCGACGTGCTGTATTGAGCAGGAGCGAGACAACATGAGGTCTGCAGGCAAGCGCGTCTCGCCAGTTTCCCGCAAGGGCGTGCGTTACGAAGTGGTGGCCGGTGGCAAGGGCCGTGGCCTGGGTCAGAACGGTGGCCTGATCGCGGCGGTCGACGAGCGAAGCGGTGAGGAGTTGTGGGTGCTCAAGGTCTACGACGTGCACTACGACGGCGACATGGAAGACGACAAGCAGGACGTGCTGATCACGGGCTTGTCGCTGGGCTGGTTTGGCAACCGGCTGACCGTGCGCAACGAACGCGGCCAGGCCTTCGAGGTCGACCTGGACAGTCGCTCGGTGAACGCCAAGTGAGCGCCGCTCCAGCCCGCATGCGCATGTGGCCGGCCTTGGCGGTGCTGAGCCTGGCTGTGAGTTGGCCCGTGGGGTGCATGGCCGACGCGGCAGCGCCAGAGGCCACCGCCGCCGAGCCCACCGAAGCCGTGAGCAAGAAGCGGGCAGCGCCCGTCGCCGTCAAGCCGGTGGTGCACGCCGGGGTGCGCTACGCCACGCGCAGGGCGGGCTGGGTGCGTGCCGTTCAGGTCGATTCGGGCGAGCTGCTGTGGGAGGTGCAGGTCTATGGCCTGCAAGGCAACCCTGATCTGGAAGACGACAAGCGCGAGGTGGACATCACTTCGCTGCGCCTCGACGCCCGCCGCCAACACCTGTTGGTGCGCAACGCGCGCGGGCAGCGCTACACGGTGGACCTGGCCACACGGGCCGTGCGCGCCGCACGTTGACCCCACTTGGCAGGGACCGCCCTGGTGTGTCAGCATGGGCCAGCGCGAGCAGCGATCTCGCGCACCCCCAATCACTTCCAGGGAAACCCATGACACACCGACACTTTGGCCCGCGCGTGGCCCCACGCGCTTTCGCTTGCGTCTGCCTGATGGCCTCGGCCCAGCTGGCCCAGGCTGCTGACGCCGTGCTCTCTGCCCCATTGAGCGGCACCCCGCAAGCCTTCACCCAGTACTACGGCGGCGTGACCGCCATGCCGGGTGAGCCGTTTGGCGTGACGGCCGTGTTCAAGTTGAACGAGTCGGGGCGGGCCGTGGAAGGCACCTTGGCCGCGATCGACGGCAAAATCGACTTGAGCTCGGTCTACATCGAGTCCAACAGCCGCGTGTACACGGCCAATGGCTCGGAGCTGAGCGGCGATGCGTTCCGCGCCACGGCCACGCTGGAGAAAACCATCTTTGGCTACAGCTTTCGCTTCGACAACGTGCCCGCTTCCGAGGGCACCTACATCATCGGGCTGCTGGGTCGGTTTGGGGAGGGGGGCGCCAAGGGCTACTACGCCACGTTGTTCACGAGCGCGGCCGTGCCCGAGCCCGGCGCCTGGGCCCTGATGGGCCTGGGGCTGGTGGGAGTGGCAGCGGCAGCACGCCGCCGCGCTGCTTGAGCCGCCGTCAGGCTCAGTAGGCCTCGGCCGGCACGCGGCGCTGCAGCACCCCAATCGGTGGCGCCCAGCGCGCACCTTTGGGCTTCTTGGCGGTGACCAGCGTGATGTCGGCCGGCTCGAACACCTCGACGTTGTGCGTGATCGGCGTGGTCAGCACGTACTGCGCACGCGTGCTGCGCAAGAAGTGTCCGACCAGCTGGATGTTGCGCACGTCCAGGTGGGCGAAGGGTTCGTCGATGAAGACGAAGCCGCCCGGGGTCTCGTCGTCCTTCATCAGGCCCACCAGCAGGATCAGTGACTTGATCACCTGCTGGCCGCCCGAGGCTTCGCCGTCGTTGAGGCCGA
>JBEEJT010000247.1:0-2784 GCA_041169085.1 Pseudomonadota bacterium
TGAATTCGTCGCTCATGCCTACCCCGTTGTCACCGACCTCGACCTTGATCTGCCCGCTGAACCGCGAGGTCTTGATCCAGACGTGCCCAGCAGTGGGCGTTGCATCCAGCGCGTTTTGCACCAGATGCCCCAGCACTCTTTCCAGCCGCTCCTCGTGGCCGCGGGTGGCCAGGCGTTCGGAGGGCTGGACTTGCAGCTCGCGACCTTGTGACTTGGCATGGGCGACGAGCCGGCTCACGACGGCCGTCAACTCCACGCCCCGACTGCCGCCTGGTGGCTGCGCCCCTTCACGCAGCTGCAACATGAGCCGGCGCATCTTCTCAAGCGAGCTTTCGACGGTCAACAACATGTCTTGCTGGAACTCCTTGTTGTCGTGCAGGCGTTCCGCATTCTTCAGCATCAGCGACAGCTGCGCGACGATGTTCTTCAAGTCGTGCACCACAAAGGCTGACATGCGATTGAAGGCTTCGAACTTGCGCGCGTCGAGCAAGGCTTCGGTGGCCTGCATCTGGGCCAGGTGGCCGGCGGCTTGGCGGCCCGCGGTCTTGAGCAGGTCCAGCACTTCCCAGTTGAGTTTCTGGGGGGCCAAGGGATGGGCCAGCACCACGAAGCCCAGCAGGTCGTCGCCGGCCAGCAGCGGCACAACCAGCCAGGCGTTGTGCACGCCCAGCAGCCAGGTAGGCAGCGCCAGTTCCCCGTATCGGCGCGGCGACGAACGGAACTCGTCCAGGTCTATGACCCAGCCGTTCGACTGCAAGAACCGGCACAGCGAGGACTGGGCTCCTTCAGCCGCTTCGATGCGGTGGAAGTTCCAGGTGGCTGACTGGGTGTACACCTCATCGGAACCCACACGTATCCAGAGACCTCCCCCTTTGCACTCCAGCAGTTCGGCCAGGCCGCGGATGACGCGGCAGCCCATCTCCTCTGGTGCGTGTTGGGCGCTCAGCAGCGCGGTGAACCGCAGCCACTCTTCCCGGTAGTCGTAGCGGTAGCTGTAGAAGTGCTTGCCGACAAACACACGCAACCGGGACCGCATGGAGCCGGACAGCACCAACACCACCAGGAAGGCCATGCCGGCGACCAGCAGGCTCAGCTGCAGTGCGCGCCCCCAGGTGCCGCCAAAGTAGCGGACGTAGTAGCCCACGCCAGCCATGAACAGAAGGTAGAGCCCTGCCAGGACCAAGGTCGCGGAGTAGAAGGCGGCTGCACGCGACACGTGGATCCTGTTGATCCAGTCGTTGCCGCGACGCGAGGCAATCAGCAGGAAGGGCAGCACCAGCGAATGAACCAGGCCGCGCACACTGAGGGCATCAGCGTCGAAGCGCGAAAAGAGCAAGGCCTCTGAGAACAGGTAGACATCAAACGCAAAGATGCAGGCCAGGCCCAGGCACAAGGGCTTGGCGTTCCAGCGCGAGTCCTCGCCAAGGTTGCGAAAAAGTTGCTCCACCAACAGCAGCCCGAACACAGGCAGGGCCAGGGACAAGATCAGCCGCAGCTGCTGGGTGGCAGGCCCGGCGGGTCCGAGCGCGTGCAGCGCAAAGGCCGCGGCGGCCAAGCCTGCGCCACCCATGGCCGCCCAACGGAGCCCGCCAGCCGCCTCCGGCCGCCTCTCTGGCAGCAACCTCAGCAGAAATGCAAACCAGAAGGCGTACCGTCCGACATCGGCCAGTGGGGCCAGCCGCCTGAGGGTGTCGATGCCGGTCAGCGAGCCGGCCGCCGACAACGCGCCCCAAGCGGCGGTGGCCAGCACCGCGCCATGGAGCATCCAGGCCAGCTTGCCGCTGGCGTTGGCGCCGCGGCCGGAGGCCCTGAGATAGATGGCGAAGGCCAGATGGCCCAGGGCGACCGTCCCGTACCCCAGTGCCGTGATGTCACCAAAGTCCACGGTCAGCAGCTGGTGGTGCTCATGCCGGTGTGTCTGAAAGCTGCGCAGCGCTCAGCGCGCGCCTCGACCCGTCAGCACCACGGCCACGGTCTCCATCAGCACCACCAGGTCCAAGAACAGGGTGTGGTTCTTCACGTAGTAGAGGTCGAACTGCAGCTTTTGCAATGAGTCTTCGACGGTCGACCCATACGCGTACCGCACCTGGGCCCAGCCGGTGACGCCCGGCTTGATGCTGTGACGCAGCGCATAGAACGGAATCTCCTGGGTCAATTGCTCGACGAAAAATGGGCGTTCCGGACGTGGCCCGACCAAGCTCATCTCGCCTTTGAGCACATTGAAGATCTGGGGCAGCTCGTCGATCCGCAGTCTGCGGATGATGGCGCCTATGCGCGTGACCCGGGCGTCGTTGGCTTGCGCCCACACCGGCTGGCCATCCTTCTCGGCATCGTTGCGCATGCTGCGAAACTTGACGACCTGGAAGGTGCTGTTGTTCTGGCCCACGCGTTCCTGGCGGTAGAAGACGCTGCCCGGGCTTTCCAGTTTGATCAGCAAGGCAGTCACCAGCATGATGGGTGAGGCCACCACCAGCAAGAGCGCTGAGCAGATGATGTCGAACACCCGTTTCACGCCAGTACGCCACGCTCCCTGGTTGAAGCCGTCTCCGAAGATCAGCCAACTGGCACTGAGGAAGTCCACCCGGATCTGACCCAGGGTCTTCTCGAAGTGCGTGTTGAGGTCGTAGACCTTGGTGCCCGACACCTTGCAGTCCAGCAATTGGCGCAGGGGCATGCCGCCGGCCCGGCGTTCGGTCAGTGCGACGATGATTTCGTCGACGCCCAGGCGGTGGGCACTGTGGTGCAAGCTGTCGTCAAGCGTCAGCAGCAGGGCCGGCGGCACGG
>JBEEJT010000248.1:0-6753 GCA_041169085.1 Pseudomonadota bacterium
CGCGGGCCAGGCCATGGCCCACCTTGAAAGCAAAGTGTCCCGGGTGTCTGACCTGATCTCCGAGATCAGCGCAGCCACCGAGCAGCAATCGGGTGGGCTCACCTTGGTGAGCTCATCGGTGGCTTCACTCGACCAGATCACGCAGCAAAACGCTGCCCTGGTGGAGCAAAGCGCAGCTGCTTCAGAAAACCTCAAGTGCCAGGCCAACCGGCTGGCCGAGGCGATTTCCGCCTTCCGCTGAAGCCGCTGGAGGGGCCTCAGTGCCCCAGCACGGCCACCTGGCGCTCACGCACCAGCCTGGCCAGGTTCGCCAGGTCAAGCACAGGCAACATCCGCTCTTCGTGGCCACGGCCCACCTGGGCGAGCTTGCGGGAGCGGCAGGCGCCTTCGGCATTCGAAGCACCACTGGCCACTTCGGGCTGCCAGGCGGCCACCTCGATGGACTTCAACGCGGGCACGGCAAAGCCGATGAGCTCGTCGTCGGACGGCACGATGAGCACGCTGGCGGCGGGCGTCACCTCGGGCGGCTGTCCGCCCGCCAACCTGCTCAGGCAGAGCACCGGCACCGAATGCCCCTTGTGGGCGATGAAGCCCAGCAAAGCCCCTTGTGACCTGAAGATGACCGTGCTGCAGCTGTAAGGCAAGATCTCCTGAACCTGAGCCAAGGGGGTCGCCGTTTCACCCGCCAGCGCATAGGTGAGCATGGCCAGCCCGCCCGTGGCATGACGGGCCCCTTGCACAAAGCCACGGGTGTCGGCGCTCAGCCCGGCCTGCTGCGTGTTGGCCCGCGCGAGGTGGGTCACCTCGTCGCATTGGCTCAGCCCTTCGGCGTCCAGCAGCAAGAACTGCGTGCCCACGGCCATCACCCGAGCCTTCATCTCGCCGCTGATCGGCAACTGCTCAACGGGCAGGGCCTGGATCATCAAGTCTGCGCGAGGCACGGCAAAGGCCGGCACCGGCACCATCACCTGGTGCGCCACCCACATGACGTCCACCACCTCGCTGACCAACAGGGCCACCAGGCCTTCCGGCTGGCTCATCAGGAAGGCGTGGCAGGGGCTGTCGCGCTCGATGAGGCGCCCCAGCCCGCACAAGGCGTGCAAATCGAGGGCCGGCACCAGGGTGCCGCCGTGGTCGATCACGCCCCTGCAATGCCCCATGGCCAGCGGCGAAGGCAACAAGACAGGCTCAGGCAAGGTGGCGTACACCGCCATGGCGTCGATGGCCAGCGGCACCTGACCACAGCGCAGCATCACCACGGTGAGCCCGCCCGGGTCTTGCTGCTCGACCTGCGACTTCGCCTGCACATCCTGGCGTTGCGGCTCGGGGTCGTCCACCGACGGCACACCGGGCGCGGCCATCAAGGCCTGCGCCGACAGCAGGGTCACCAGTTCACCGGTGTCGTGGCGACGCATGTTGCCCGCCATCAGGCCCGCCACGCCACCTTCGCCCGTCGCGGCACCTGCTTCACGCAAGCCATGCTCGTCAGGTTGGAACAAGCCGCTCACGCCTTCGGCAAGCAAGCCCAGCAGCCGCCCGCCGCTCACCATGATCAGCACGCAAGGCGAGGCCATGGGCGAGGCCTCGCGCCCCAAGACCACACGCAGATCCAGCACGGGCACCACCACCCCGCGCAGATCGAGCCCGCCAGGCACGGCCGGATGGGCGCAAGGCAGCGCCACCCAGTCCTGGGCAGGCACCACTTCACGCAGATGGGTCATGGGCAAGGCCAGCGCCATGCCGGCGGCCTGGAAGCCGCCATAGACCTCGGCCGCGGCCGAGGGCGTGCTCATGCGGCCCCCGACTTGGGCGAGGCAGCCACCGAGCCCAGGTCTTCGATGACCGTGGCCACCTGGTTGGCCATCTGTCGCTGCACCTCGGCCGCCTGGGCGATCTGCGAAACGCTGCCTCCGGTGCGACCCACGCTTTGCAAGATGCCTTCAAAGCTGTGAGCGGCCTCCTTGCTGACCAGGGCGCCGTTGGCCACCTGCATCGCCGATTCATCGATGAGCTTGGCGATCTCGCGCGCGGCTTGCGAGCTGCGTTCGGCAAGCTTGCGGACCTCTCCCGCCACCACCGAGAAGCCCACCCCATGTTGGCCGGCCCGCGCGGCTTCGATCGCCGCATTGAACGCCAGCAGGTTGGTCTGGTTGGCGATCTCGCCAATCACCCGCACGATCTCTGCCATGCGCGTGGAGCCGGTCTGGATGACGTCGATGGTGGCCAGGGCCTTGGCGATGGCTTCGTGGCCCTGTCGAGCCACTTTCGTCGCCTCATTGGCCAGCTCGCCCGCCACGTTGGTGTTGGCCGCGATGGCCGTGATGCTCTCCACCAGGGACTGAACACCTTCGGCCATGGCCTTGGACTTCTGGGAGATGTGTCGCTCCAGCTTGACCTCTTTGGTCACGTCATAGGCGAACTTGATGATCTTGACCACCTTGCCGTTGACGTCGAGCACCGGGTTGTACGCGGCCTGGATCCACACATCCCGGTTGTATTTGCCCATGCGGTGGAAGCGTCCACTGACATGGTTGCCCTCGCCCAGCTTCAGCCAGAAGTCCTGGTATTCGGGGCTCTGCGTGTACTCGGGCGTGCAAAACAGGCTGTGGTGCTGCCCCTGGATCTCGCGGGCGGTGTAGCCCATGGCCACCAGGAAGTTGCGGTTAGCGCGCAGGACCTGCCCATCGAGGTCGAACTCGATGACGGCCAGTGAGCGCTCGATGGCCGCCACCTTGGCCTCGAACTCGACGTTGCGCATCTTGGCCTCGGTCACGTCCACCGCGAACTTCACCACTTTCACGGGCCGGCCGTCGGAGCCCAGGATGGGGTTGTAGGTGGCGCGGATCCACACTTCTCGCCCTTGTCGGCCCACACGCTTGTATTCGCCGGACGTGAACTCGCCCCGGCCCAGCCACTCCCAAAAGAGCTGGTAGTCCGGCGACACCGCAGTGGCAGGGTCCACGAACATGCGGTGGTGGCGCCCTCGGATGTCATCGAGGTCGTACTGCATCAGCCGCAGGAAATTCTCATTGGCCTGGAGCACCCGCCCCGTCAGGTCGAACTCGATGATGGCCTGCGATCGATCGATCGCCAGCATCTTGCCTTCCGCATCCAGCGCTGCGCGCTTGGCCGCGGTCACATCCTGAGCGATCACCAGGACCTTGGCCAGCAAGCCGTCCAGGCCCTTGAGCGGGCAGATGGTGGCGGTGAACCAGACTTCGCGCCCACCACTGCCCCGCCGACGGAACTCGCCGCAGGCCAGCTCGCCTCGGCGCAAGGCCTGCCAGGCCTGTTCGTGGCGCGCATCGAGCCGGTCGTCGTCGAACATGAACTCGGCCTCGGCCTTGCCCACCATGTCCACCAGGCCCATGCCCATGGCCCGCTGCATGTTTTCGTTGGCCGCCACGACCACACCGTCGCGGTCCATTTCCACGATGCAGTTGGCGGAAGACACGCCCAACATGCGGCTTTGCATTTCGTTGCTTTGCTGACGCTCGGCGGTGACGTCTTGTGCGAACTTCACCACTTTGCAGGGGCGCCCCGCCTCATCGAACACCGGCGTGTAGCTGGCCCGCAGCCACACGGGCCGGCCATGGCGCGCCAACCGGCAAAACTCCCCCCCCTGGAGCTCGCCTTCAGCCAGCTTGCGCCAGAACTGCTTGTAGGCCGGCGTGTCGACCTCGTCCGCCGGCATGAACATCCGGTGGTGATGGCCCACCACGTCGGCCAGCTCGAAGCCCATCAGCTTGAGGAAGTTGTCGTTGGCCCAGAGGATCTGGCCTTCCGGGTCGAACTCGATCACACCTTGAGCCCGGTAGATGGCCGCCAGCTGCGCTTCGATCTCACGGGGCTGGAGTCGGCTCAAGGCCTGGGCTGGGTTCTCGCTGTGGTCTGTTGCTGCCATGGGCGTCCTCGACACGGTTGAGCCGCCCCGATGGGGGCAATCCACCGGACTTATCGGTAGCGTGAGGGGACAGGTTGAGCCAGCGTCTGCGATGACCGCAGCCAGCGTGTCAAATTGCTCGACTCACGAAGCGGTGGCTGGGCGCGCCTGCGCGCGGCGAGCGAGCCAGCCGTCCAGCCAGGCAGCCGCCATCGGGCTGGCCACGGCCTGCAAGAAGGCCATGAAGTCGACGTGGGCCTGAGCGTCGGCGCGGTCGGAGATCGCCCGCATCACCGCGAAAGGCAGCCCCAAGTCGTGGCACACCTGGGCCACGGCGGCCCCCTCCATCTCCACCGCCAGCGCACCTGGCAAATCGGCCAGCAAGCTGCTGCTCAAGCTGTCACACCCCACGAAACGGTCGCCACTGAGCACCAGGCCTTGGTGCAGACGCGAGCCCCCAGCGCGCACAAAGCCACTGGCCTGCACCTGCCGCCACACCGGGCTGTGCACATGCAGATCGTCCAGGGCCTGAGCCAGCTCCGCGGTCAGGCCGGCGTCGCTCGCCAGTTCCGCCACGCCCTTGCCTGGCAATTCAAAGCGGGGGAACAAGGGCGACGCGTCCATGTCGTGTTGCACAAAGGCCGTGCCCAGCACCATGTCGCCCACCGCCACCTCGGCCCCCAGGCCGCCTGCCACCCCGGTGAACACCAGGTGGTCGACGCCAAAGGCCGCATGCAACAGCGTGGCCGTGGTGGCCGCCGCCACCTTGCCGATGCCCGACAACACCGCGACCACGGGCTGGCCGTGCCAGACCCCGACGTGAAACTGGCGCCCGCCCAAGGCGCGCACCTGCACCGCCCCCAGGTGAGGCAGGATGGCAGCCAGCTCCGCGTCCATCGCCGCCATCAGCCCCAGCACAGCGGCCCGCGGGGCGACGTGGGTCACCGCAGCTGCGGGCGAAGTGGCAACAGGGGCGCTCGGGGCAATGGGGGCGGTCCGGACGTCGGTCATGTCAGGGCAATCCAAGGGCGTGGCAGCCGCCCACCTGCGCGAGCGCGCCGTGCCAACGGATGGCCTGAGGGCGATTGTCCTGCAAGGCCGCAGCGGGCCGATGGGCGAAAAAAAACCACCCCGAGGGGTGGTCGTGCAAAGCCTTGCGGCTTTCAGCTGGTGCAAAGTTGGCTGGCCCCTCCCTCGCATCGGCCGTTCGGGCTCCGTGATGGGCCCGGATTGTGAAAATCTCCCTGAGCAAGCGCCCCATATGTTTGTGATTTCGAGCGCATGCGCTGATTTTAGGCGTCATTTTTGGACTCCTTGCGCAAAAATGATGTTTTGTTACCATTGCACGCATGAATGTGGGGGGGCGCGGCTCAGGCCATAATGTTTGGCTCCCTTCCACGCCCCGCCTGCCCTGCCCCTCCCCCCATGGACGAGACGGATTTCGCCGACAGCACTCCCCCCAGCTCCCCCAACCCCACGGGCGAGTGGGTCTCGCATTGCCTGAGCGAGCTGATGAACCGCCACGGCGTGCCAGCCAGGCAGCAGGCCGCCTTGGTGGCCCAGCTGTGCCAGCTGTCCATCAGCCAGGCACGGCGCAAGCTCAAGGGCGCCTCGTGGACCTTCGAAGAAGTGCTGGCGTTGTGCCGTCACTTCGGCCAGAACCTCGACGCCGTGTTCGCATCGCCGGTGTTCACTTCCCACAGTGGCGGCGCCACCAGCGGCCAGGCCCCGGCCAGCCCCACGCAACAAACCAGCTACCCCGCCACCCTGCACCTGGATGGCACCACCGTCCACTGTGACGTGCGCGTCGGGGCCTTGCAGCCTCAGCCCCAGGCCGGCACGCTGCTGGCCACCCTCCACCCGGTGAAGGGCTGGATGGTGGGCAGCGCGATGCGCTTGGCCGCCGAGAGCGCACACAGCCCCCGCTACAGCGTGGAGCACCTGCAGTTGCGTGCACCGGAAGAAGCCCCGCTGGCTCGCATCGCCGTGCTCGACGACGACCGCAACGCGGCCGAAGCCCTGACCGACTGGTTCACCGAACTGGGCTACGCCGCTGACAGCTACCAAAGCGCAGAAGCCTTGATGGCCTGCCCTGAAGCCCACGACGCCTACGTTGTCGACCTGATCCTGGGGGGCGGCCAGACCTCGCAGTCCGTGGTGCAGCGCATCCGCGCCGAACAACCCGAGGCCCCCATCATCTTGCTGACCGGTCAGCTGCGCGACGGCACGGCCTCCGAGGCCACGCTCGCCACCATCTTGCGCACCCAGGGCGTCACCTTCTTCGAGAAGCCGGTGCGCCCGGCCGTGCTCACGGCCGCCATCCAGAGCAGCCTGGACCGCGTGGCACAAAGCCGCCATGGCTGAGGCCCAGTCGCCCAACCACCAGGCCCCACACGATCAAGTTGAAACGCGGGTCCTCTTCTGGATCGCCATCCTGGCTTCGGTGGCCACCCTGAGCACCTGGTCTTACTGCCTCTACCTGGGCCGGAACACCAGTTGGGACCTCTGGGCGGCCCCCTGCCTCGCCGCCGTGTTCATTGGCTCGGCCCTGGCCTTGCACCTGATGCCCAGGCTCACCCAGGCGATCGCCATCGGCTGCCTGGCGGCCGCCAGCGCCTTCTGGCTGGGCTCCACCTACCACTCGGCCCACCAGCTCGGCGAACAGGGCTGGCTGTCGCTGACTGCCGTGTCCCAGTTCGCCCCCTTGCTGTATGTGGCGGCCTTCATCACCCTCAAGCGCGGGGCGGCCACCTTCAGCTGGATGCACTACCTGGGCCTGCTGGCGCTCTACGGCTTGCTGGTTCACTCGCCCTGGCGCGCCCGTGAGCCCGACCACGTCACCCAGATCTGGTGGCTGTCGGTGATCCTGG
>JBEEJT010000249.1:0-4402 GCA_041169085.1 Pseudomonadota bacterium
CTTCCACCAGGTAAATGCCGCCGTCGAGCTGGCCCATGGTGCCTTCGACTTCAGGGTGCCCCTTGTGGCCGATCATCACGAACTCATAGCCCTCGCGGCGCAGCTTGGCCACTTCGATGTGCACCTTGGTGACCAGCGGGCAGGTGGCGTCGAACACCTTGAAGCCACGGGCGTCGGCCTCGCGGCGCACTTCCTGGCTCACGCCGTGGGCACTGAAGATCAGCGTGGCGCCCGCAGGCACATCGCCCAGGTCCTCGATGAAGATGGCGCCCTTGGCCTTGAGGTCGTTGACCACATAGGTGTTGTGCACGATCTCGTGACGCACATAGATGGGCGCGCCGAACTGGGCCAGCGCCCGCTCGACGATCTCGATGGCCCGGTCGACCCCCGCGCAAAAACCGCGCGGCTCGGCCAGCAGCACATCGTGGACGCGCTGGTCTTGCTCGCCCATCACAACACCCCGATCAGTTGCACTTCGAAGGTCACAGGCTGACCGGCCAGGGGGTGGTTGAAGTCGAAGAGGATCCATTCGCCGCCCGCGTCGAGCTCGCGCACCACGCCGGCGAAGCTGCCCTGGCCATCGGGCGTGGGAAAGCGCACGACGTCACCCACGTTCCAGGTTTCGTCCGGGTCGCCCAGCTCGCGCATGAGCTTCATGGCCACGCGCTGCAGCATCTCGGGGTTGTGCAAGCCGAAGGCCTCGCCGGGCGGCAGCTCGATGGTGGTGCGCGTGCCATCGGTCAGGCCGATGAGGCGAGCTTCCAGCGCTGGCGACAACTCGCCGGAACCGATGGACAGCGTGGCCGGCTTGTCGGTGAAGGTGTTGACCAGGTCTTCGCCGTCCGGGCCAGCCAGGCGGTAGTGCAGGGTCAGGAAGGAGCCGTGCTGGACGGCGGCGGGCGCATCGCTCATGAGGGGGAGCCCACCCTTGTGGTGGATGGGCGGCGTTAAGGGCCAAAACCACAATTTTAGTTTTGAGAACACCCAAACAGGGACACCCCCCCATGAAAGACCTGCCGACCGCCCTGCGGCCCCGCGAAAAGCTGCTGACGCTGGGCCCCGCCGCCTTGGCGGACGCCGAACTGCTGGCCCTGCTCTTGCGCACGGGGATGAAGGGCCTGGGGGTGTTGCAAATGGCCGAACAGATGCTGACCGACCTGGGTGGCATGCCCGGCCTGTTGCAGGCGGCACCCGCCCAATTGCGCCAGGTGAAAGGCCTGGGCCCCGCCAAGCGCGCCGAGCTGCTGGCGGTGATGGAGATGGCGCGCCGGGGCTTGCGCGGCGAGTTGCGCAGCCAACCCGTGTTCAGCTCACCTCAGCTGGTCAAGGATTACGTGCAGATGCGCTTGGGCGCCCTGCCCCACGAGGTCTTCGCCGTCCTGTTCCTCGACGCACAGCACCGGCTCATCGTCTGCGAAGAGTTGTTTCGTGGCACCCTCACCCAAACCAGCGTCTACCCTCGCGAGGTGGTCAAACGCACCCTGGAGCTCAACGCCGCCAGCGTGATCCTGGCACACAACCACCCCTCAGGCACCCTGGAGCCCTCTCGTGCCGACGAGCTGCTCACCCAAACGCTCAAGAGCAGTTTGCAGTTGGTCGATGTGCGCGTGCTCGACCACCTGGTCGTGGCCCGCACCGGCGCGATGTCGTTCGCGGAGCGCGGATTGCTCTGAATCTTGTTGTAGGCTCCGCCATGTGAGCCAGATCAAACCTTCCGCCAAGAAAACCGCCGCGCCGGTCACGCTGAACGACTTCAGCGACCTCAAGCGCGCGCTGGGCAAGGCCGCCAAAGAGGCGGCCGCGCGCCGTGCGGAAGAAGAAGCAGAGCGCGCCAAGCGCGAAGCCAACGAGCGCTCTCGCGCTGCCGACTCGGCCCTGTTCAAGAAGATGGTGGGCGAGGTCAACCACCTGCCCCACAACGGCAAGGTGCCGCCGGGCCATGGCCAGTCGAAGCCGGCCCCCGTGCCGACACTCAAGCAGCAAGACGAACAGGCCGTGCTGCACGAATCGCTGTCCGATGAGTTCGACGTCGAAAGCCTGCTGGAAACCGACGAGTCACTGTCCTGGCGTCGCCCGGAACTCGGGCTCGATGTGGTGCGCAAGCTGCGCCGCGGCGTGTGGGCTTTGCAAGGTGAGCTGGACCTCCATGGCCTGCGCACCGACGAGGCCCGCGAACGCGTCCAGGGCTTCTTGCGTGAAGCTCAGCTCAAAGGCTGGCGTTGCGTGCGCGTCGTGCACGGCAAAGGCCTGGGCTCACCCGGCAAGCAGCCGGTGTTGCGCGACAAGGTGAAGCGCTGGCTGGTGCAATCCGACCGCGTGTTGGCCTTCGTGCAAGCCCGGGCAGACGAAGGTGGCGTGGGCGCCCTGGTGGTGCTGTTGCAGTCCACCGCCAAAGGCGCGGCGCTGGGCTGACCTGCGCGCCTCACGCGCCCACGTTGCGCATCCAGTCGGCCGTCTGGAAGAAGGCCTGATGCAGGCGAGCGGCCAGCGGCCCTTCCACCTTCAAGTCGTTCATGGCCTGGGCCATGCAATGCAGCCACTGGTCGCGCTCAACGATGCCGATGCGAAAGGGCATGTGCCTGGCGCGCAGCCGAGGGTGGCCAAAGCGCTCGATGTAGAGGTTGGGGCCGCCCAACCAGCCTGAGAGGAACCAATACAGCTTGTCGCGGGCGTCGTCGAGCGACGGGCCATGGGCGGCACGCAGCTCGGTGTAGCCCGGCTCCAGGTCCATCAGGTCATAAAAGCGGTCTACCAGGGCGCGAACGCGGGCGTCTCCACCCAGCAACTCATAGGCCGTGGGGGCATGGAGGTCTTCGCCGTCGGCGTCTGGCTTGGGGTCTGAGTGGGATGCGGACATGGGCAGCACTGTAGGCCAAATGCCCACAGCCTGCCGACACTCAAGTGTGGGCGCGCGCCAGCAGTCGGGTGGCGACTTGCACCACGCCTTGGGCGGCAGCGCTGCCCGGGTGCAGCTCCAGCAGCAACTGGCGCCGCTGCACCGCTTCGCGCACGCTGGTGTCGAGCGGGATGTCGCCCAGGTGGGTGAGCTTGGGCGACACGCCCGTGGGGCCCTGCACGAAGCGCTCGACCACTTGCTGCAGCTGGTGGCAGATGGTGCGGCCGTCGCCCACGCGGTTGACCTGGTTGACCACCAGGTGCAACTGCTCGCGGGCCTGCTGCGCCGACAGCACCTTGATGGTGGCGTAGGCGTCGGTCATCGAGGTGGGCTCGGGCGTGGCGACCACGATGACCTCGTGGGCCATGGAGACGGCGTAGAGCACCACGTCGGAGATGCCCGCGCCGGTGTCGATCAGGATGACGTCGAAGCGGGGCTTGACCGCCTCGAAGATCTGCACCAGCTGATCGCGCACTTCCGGCGTGAGGCGGGAATATTCCACCAGGCCGGAGCCGGCCAGCAACACGGAGAAGCCGCCGGGCGCAGGCAGGATGGCTTCGTCGAGCTCGGCCTTGCCCGTGAACACGTCGTGCAGCGTGATCTTGGGGTAGAGGTTGAGCACCACGTCGAGGTTGGCCAGGCCCAGATCGGCGTCCAGCACCAGCACCTTGAGGCCCTGACGGCTGAGGGCGGCGGCCAGGTTGGCGCTGAAGAAGGTCTTGCCCACCCCGCCCTTGCCACTGGTGATGGCCACGGTGCGGGCGAGTCGGACCGGCGCGGTAGGCGTGGGGGTATCGGTGGCTGACATGGTGACCATCATTCGGTGATTGTCGGCAGCCCGTCGCTGCGACCTGAATCGAAATCGGCTGCTGGTGTGCCAAGTGCCCCAAACAGCAGGCCTTTTTCTTCGGCACTGACCACGGTCAGCGGCGGCATTTCCAGGCAGGTCCGGTTGCGGCCTTCGGACTTGGCCCGGTAGAGTTGCTGGTCGGCCCGTTCACCCCACAGCGTGGCCGACGAACGCACCCATTGCGGCGCAAAGGCCCCACCGATGCTCACAGTGACCGACAGGCTTTGCCCGCCAATGACCACCACCGGTTGCATGGCGACTTTCAGCCGGATGCGCTCGGACACCGTCTGCCCGAAAGCGGGCGGGCAGTTGGGCAGGATGATGGCGAACTCTTCTCCACCCAAGCGGGCCACCAGGTCCATGGGGCGGACGCAATCTTGCAGGCACTTGGCCACCAGCTTGATGACCTCGTCGCCGGCGGCATGGCCCCAGGTGTCGTTGACCTTCTTGAAGTGGTCGATGTCGGCCACCAGCAGCAAGGCCGGCTCGCCCACACGGGCCACACGGTCGACTTCGCGGGCGATCGCCGCCTCGAATTGGCGGCGGTTGGCCAGGCCGGTCAGGGCATCGCGGCTGGACACGTCACACAAGCCGTCGATGACCGACTGCAGCCAGGCGGCTGAGCCCTGGCTCACCCCAGGTGGCGGCGCCCATCC
>JBEEJT010000250.1:0-23624 GCA_041169085.1 Pseudomonadota bacterium
GGCGGTAGAAGAAGGTCAGCAGCAGCGTGCGGATGTGGGCGCCGTCCACGTCCGCGTCGGTCATGATGATGATGCGGTGGTAGCGCAGCTTCTCGACATTGAAATCTTCGCTGCCGATGCCCGTGCCCAGCGCCGTGATCAGCGTGAGGATGGCGTCGGAACTCAGCAGCTTCTCGTAGCGCGCCTTCTCGACGTTGAGGATCTTTCCGCGCAGCGGAAGAATCGCCTGGAACTTGCGGTCGCGGCCCTGCTTGGCGGAGCCGCCGGCGGAGTCACCCTCGACGATGTACATCTCGCACAGGCTCGGGTCCTTCTCCTGGCAGTCGGCCAGCTTGCCGGGCAGGCCCAGGCCGTCGAGCACGCCCTTGCGGCGCGTCATCTCGCGGGCCTTGCGGGCGGCTTCGCGTGCACGCGCGGCTTCCACGATCTTGCCGCAGATGATCTGGCGTCGGTGGGGTTCTCCAGCAGCCAGTCGGTCAGCTTGCTGGCCACGATTTCTTCCACCGGGCCGCGCACTTCGCTCGACACCAGCTTGTCTTTCGTCTGGCTGCTGAACTTGGGCTCAGGCACCTTGACCGACACCACGCAGGCCAGGCCTTCGCGCATGTCGTCGCCAGCGATGTCGACCTTGGCCTTCTTGGCCAGCTCGTTGTCTTCGATGTACTTGTTGATGACGCGGGTCATCGCGGCGCGCAGGCCGGTCAGGTGGGTGCCGCCGTCACGCTGCGGGATGTTGTTGGTGAAGCAGAGGACGGACTCGTTGAAGCTCTCGTTCCACTGCATCGACACTTCCACGCCGATGTTGGTGTTCTGCTCCGACATCTTGTCGCCCGTGGCGTGGAAGATGTTGGGGTGCAGGACGTTCTTGCCCTTGTTGATGAACTCGACGAAGCCCTTGACGCCACCGGCGTAGGCGAAGTTGTCTTCCTTGTTGTTGCGCTCGTCGATCAGGCGGATCTTGACGCCGTTGTTCAGGAAGGAGAGTTCACGCAGGCGCTTGGCCAGGATCTCGTAGTGGTACTCGTTGTTCTCTTTGAAGATCTCGACGTCGGGCAGGAAGTGCACCTCGGTGCCGCGCTTGTCGGTGTCGCCGATGACCTTCATGGGGCTCACTTCAACCCCGTCGCGCATCTCCAGCACGCGGTCTTGCGGGATGCCCTGCTTGAACTCGATGAAGTGCACCTTGCCGTCGCGGCGCACCGTCAGGCGCAGCCACTTGGAGAGGCCGTTCACGCAGCTCACGCCCACGCCGTGCAGGCCGCCCGACACCTTGTAGCTGTTCTGGTTGAACTTGCCGCCGGCGTGCAACTCGGTGAGCGCAATTTCAGCGGCACTGCGCTTGGGCTCGTGCTTGTCGTCCATCTTCACCCCGGTGGGGATGCCGCGACCGTTGTCGATCACGCTGATGGAGTTGTCGGTGTGGATGGTCACGACGATGTCGTCGCAGTGACCGGCCAGGGCCTCGTCAATCGAGTTGTCGACCACCTCGAACACCAGGTGGTGCAGGCCGGTGCCGTCCGACGTGTCGCCGATGTACATGCCGGGGCGCTTGCGCACCGCTTCCAGGCCTTCCAGGATCTGGATGCTGCCTTCGCCGTAGCCCGTGTCAGCGGGGGCTGCGGGTTGGCTCGGCTGGTCGGGAGTGGTGTCGCTCATGGAGGGCCCTGGTGGTTACTGAAAACCGGAAATGAAAAGAGCCCCGACGGCGGTCGTCAGGGCTCTGGGATTTTAGCCGGTGGGCGGGGGTGTTCCCGCCGCCCAGGCCAAAGGGGCTGGCAGATCAGGCCTGGGCGTGTCGCCGGCGCGTCACGGCGGCCAAACCGACCAGGCCCAAGCCCATCAGGGCGTAGGTGGCGGGTTCGGGCACCGAGGGCACGACAGGATCCGGAACCCAGCTGGCCTGGATGGTGGTGGCCACCCCCGTCTGGAGCTGGAAGTAATAGCCAGCCCCCAGAGGCTGATCGGTCGGGTTGGTCAAGGTGATCGAAAACGTCTTGCCTGGCTCCGACTGGAACTCGGGGATGTCCGTCACGTAATCTGGGGCGTAAGTACCCAGGCCCCCGTCGAGGTAGCTGTTGGCTTCGGCGGGTTGGTCACCGTAGATCAGGCCTTCGTCCGGGTTGAAGCTCAATCCGAAGTACGACCGCACCATCACATCCATGGTCAGGTCAGGCCGGTAGAAGGGCGTCAGCAAGTCGTTCAGCGCCTGGGTGTTCTGGCTGACGAACTGCGTGATGGTGCCCGACCAGGTCAACTGTGTGTGAGGTGCAAGCACCACACGCCAGGGCTGCAGGGTGTCCATGTTGATCCCCGCGCCCACGTCGTAGCCACCGGTGTCTGCGGCAATCTGAGCCATCTGCTGGAACTGTGCGGCATCGACGCTCACCCGACCGGACAGGGTGGTGGGGGTCAGAGACAACTGTGCCGTGCCTGCTGTGTTGCTGCTGACACTGAGCGTGGCCTGAGGCCAGGCTGACACCGGCAAGCGCGCAGGGTTGGGTTCGGATTGCCAATCCACCCCCTGGGCCCCGTACAAGTAGCCACCGGGCTCAGGCAAAGGCTGGCTGGACGGCAGCAGCCAAGGCGCGGCGTAAGGCTCGAACCAGTAGAGCGCCCCGTTCGAAGCGCCAGCGTTCAAAGGCTGAGCATCGAACGCCATGTTGGTGAGGTCAAAGCCCGCTGCCGCGACGGGTTCGGCGGCCTGAGCCGCCACGGGCAGCAGGGTCAGCGTCAGTGCTGCGGCACCGATCAGGTGGCGTGGGTGGGTCGTCATGTCAGTTCATCTCCCTGTTCTTGCTTGTCAAGCGCTCAGGACCATCAGGCCTGGGCATGTCGCCGGCGCGTCACGGCGGCCAAACCGACCAGGCCCAGGCCCATCAGGGCGTAGGTGGCGGGTTCGGGCACGGTGCTGCTGGCCACACCGTCGGTGGTCAGCCCAGGGGGCGTCACCCAGGGGTAGCCCTCAGGTAGCCTGCCGTTGGACGCCACGACCGCTTCTTGCCAAATGTGCATGTCCAGCACATAGGTCACGGCCTCATCGCTGTCGTTGACCACGTCCATCATGAAAGACCGGGTGTGATGGCTGCTGGCAGATTCGCCGACCATGCGCTCGGCCCCCATGGCGTCGAAGTCATACGCGATCTCAGCGGAAAAGTCGATGTAGCCCCCCTGTGGGACCCCGCCAAACGAGTACTCCTGGACAGGGCTGATTGACATGCGAAGGCCGTTGTCGATCGCCAGGGACCGCCGATCGGCAGCCGTTGCGAACGAGCCCAACATGCCTTGCAGCGTGGGCACATCCATGTCCAGGCCGAGCTGCGCCACACCAGAAAGCTGAATGCGAGACTGTGCTGGCAGCGTGAACATCCAGCCTTCGCCGTCGCCCACCGATCCGGCAGGGTAGCTGCCGGCCGTCATGCCAGCCTCACTGACCCAGCGCATGTCGTCGTTGGTCTTGACGATGGTCTGGTTGCCGGCAGCAACCATGTCGCTGCTCACGGTCATGCTGGTTTGGTAGCTGTTCGGTGTGAAGGTCGACTGACTCACGCCGTCTGCGCTGTTGAGCGTGGCAGGTGCCGCCGGCAAAATCGTGCCAGACACCGGCACCAGGGTCACGTTGTCCGGGTTGATTGGTTGACCCGCCGCGCCCCATGGCGCCGCGAAGTACCGGAGCTGAGAAGCCGAGCTGGCAGGCACCCAGGTGCCGGCGTCGTTGGACCACTTCACGGCGTCAACCGGGATGGCCAGGCTTTGGCCATCGAGGCCGCTCACTTGCACCTGGAACTGGTCGATCTGGTAGTTCAGCGTGGCGACCGTGCCGGCGTGTGCCGTCAGGGCGCCGAGCAGGGCCAACGATGTGGCCGTGCGGATGGCCTTGAGCGTACAGGTCATGTTTTCTCCCTTGTTGTTGTCGAAGCGCGTGATGCGCCTTGAACCGCGTTTTATCACCGTCGTTTCACGAAAGCCATGTCACTTGTCTTCAGCCACTCCCCTGTTCATGGGGCTGTGCATTGGTTTGCACACACGGCCCCGCAGACAGACAGGCTTCAGCCGTGCAGCTGCGCGCCCCTGCGCACATAGCAAACGCTGAAGTGCTCCGGGATGGGGTGTGCACAGGGTTGCCATTGGCTGGCCAAGTGCGCATCTGAAATGTAGGTGTGGATGTAGCTGGGCCAGTCCACGATCACTTCGATTTCAGGGTGGGCCATCAGGTAGGCGTCGATGTTGCCGCGCTTGACATACGGCAGCACCTCGATGTTGACCTTGCCATCGAGGTTGATGACGTTGTCGTTGGCAAAGCCCACCACCCCGGATTGGAAAGCGCCGACTTTGCCGACCTTGGCAAAGTGATCGTGCACGAAGCCCGCAGAGAGGACGTGCGGGTTGCCCAACTTGCCTCGGTGCAGCACGAAGACCGTGGACGCGGCGAAGGCGAGGCTCGACGCCAGCAGGGCCACAAGCACCTTTTGGTCAGAGCGCCTGCCTTCGAATCTCAAGCTCAATTGCGCAGCCGTCATTGGCATGGCGGCCACCATCAGCGGCGCCGTGTATCGGGCATAAAAGTGCGTGGCCCAGATCAGGATCACGTAAACACTGGCGAGCATGAGGAAGGTGGCCAGCCAGGCCTGCATGACCCGGTTCTCCAGGCGATCCGGGCTGGGCTTGCGCCAAAGCATGAAGGCCACGATCAGCACCAGCGCCAGGACACCCGCATCCCAGCGCCCGTTGGTGAAGACCACTGGCAACAGGTTCTGGATCAGGGCATTGGCCATGGCCGACAGGCGCTCGCCCAGCGACGCCAGGCTGATGAGCTCCGCCTGCGCAGGACCCGAAGAAGGAATGGGCGAGCCACTGACCTGCCAGACGTGCAAGGGC
Source organism: Pseudomonadota bacterium (assembly GCA_041169085.1). GTDB lineage: Bacteria > Pseudomonadota > Gammaproteobacteria > Burkholderiales > Burkholderiaceae_C > Aquabacterium. Next base: position 4,876 of record JBEEJT010000250.1, read on the forward strand.
CACGGCGCAAACACCAGGGCCGCGATCAGGCCCACCACGCACAAGCTGGGGAAGTGCCCGCGCAAGTTGCGCATGGCCACCAGCGCAAACAGCCCGAAGACCAGCACAAAGTCCACCCGCGCCAGTCCGGCCACCCCCACCGCCACACCCATCGTCAGGTTCTGCGTGTGCCATGGCGAGGCTGGCCGCTGGGCAAAGTAAGTGAAGGACATCAGCACCAACTGCGCCAGCACCGTGAGGTAGACACCCGTTTCGAGTCCGTAGGTGAACACTCGAAAGGTGTGAAAGCTCAACAGGGTGGCCAGAACGGCCAGGACATGCGCCCGTTGGCGTGCCGCACCGGCAGGCACCAGGCGTTGGGCAATCAAGCCCATTTGGTGCGCGAACAGCATGAAGTTCAGCGCACCAAACACCATGACCGCGCGGACGAAGTGCTGCTTGTCGCCACCGGCCGCATGCACCAGCTTGGCCACGCCCGCGTACAAGAGCGTGGCGAGCGGCTGGATGCCCGTGACAGGCTGATCGAAGTTGCCGACCAGCCCTTTGCCCAGCGCCGCCTGCCAGGCCACGGCCAGCATGTAGAAGCCGTCTTCGCCCACGGGCTTGTCCAGCAGGAAAGGCATGTGTGTGGCGACGTTGACCGCGTGCGGAAAGCCAGGCAAGGCCATCTCCGCCAACCACAAACCATAGACCAGCACGCAAAAGCCCGTGAACCAGGCAGCTGCGGCCAGCCCTGCGAAAGTCGGCATGCTGCCGACGCGCAAAGCGAGTCCCATTTTCTCATCCCTGACGTCTGTTTTTGTACGTCAAGGGTCCCACAAAGGCCGTGGCGGCACAGCCCCCTGAATCAGGGTGGGTCAGGGGGTCGACTCAGCGCGTGCGGCGGCGGCTGGCAACAGCCAGGCCCACCAGGCCCAGGCCCATCAGGGCCCAGGCGCCAGGTTCGGGCACGGTGCTGGACGAAGGCAAGACCTCGCCTTCGAACATCGCCAACTCCTGGCTGCCCAGGAAATCGAGCCGGAAGGTCATTTCGCGGTCAAACGGGTTGACGATGGTCCCGCGAAAGCTTTGGAGTTCCAGCGGAATGTCGAAGCCCTCTGTGGGCGCCGGCATTTGTCCGTTCGCGTCGAACCCGAAGCCCAAGTAGGTGCCGCTTTGGTCGAACATGGAAAGCCACTCAGGTGGAAACTCACCCAACGCGGCCAGTTCTTGCTCCGTGGGTTCATCGGCCCAAATGGCGCTGTCGACCGAAACGCGAGCACCCAGCATGAAGTAGGGGCGAACCTGATCGGTGTTGTAGGGAGAGAGCAGCTCAGTGATGGCCTGCACATCGACTTGGTTGTGCACCTCGGCTCGTCCCGAAATCGTCAACACGCTGCGTGGCGAAAGCGTGACCAACTGGGGCTCGAAGCTGCCCATGTCGCTCGGGTAGTTGCTGAAAGGTCGAGCCACCGACACCTGGCTGCCCAGGACGTACCACCGCGGGTTATCCAGGCCAGGGGTGTTCCACACCGTGGTGAGTTGCTCGCCACTCACGTTCAAGCTCATGGTCCAGCTCTCTGGGCTGCCTTGGACTTGCCGCGTGCCATCGGTGGAAGTGGCTGGCCACAAAGCGGTCGAGCCAGGATTCGTGCCACCGAAGAAGTACGCCTGCATGGGCGGCCCACTGAGCGCATAGGCAGGAGACTGGGTGGCTTGTGCGTCGATCGAAGCGATGTCGAAGCGCAGGTCAGACAGGCTCAGCTGGCTGGAAGCCACGGTGGCCGCATGCGACACGGCAGCAAGTGTGCCGAGCAAGCCCCCAATGACCCACAGGCGAATGGTCTGGGTGGTGGACGGTTCTTGAACGCGTGACATGGCTGCTCCCCGAGTGTTTTGGTTTCAGCCACCTTAGCAAAGCCACAGCGGCGCTGGCGCGCCATTTGACCGAATCACCCCCCGTGTTCATGGGGAATATGGTGAGAGGCGAACTGCCTCAAATGCGCATCGGCATCACCACGTACTTGAAGCCTTCGATCTCGGGGTTGGTGATCAGCGCCGAGCTGTTCGAGTCCTGCAGCGACACGGTCACCATGTCCTGGCTCATGTTGGCCAGCACGTCCATCAGGTAGCCCACGTTGAAGCCGATCTCGAAGCTGTCGCCACCGTAGTCGATGTCCAGCTCTTCCTTGGCCTCTTCCTGCTCGGCGTTGCTCGAGGCGATGCCCAGCACGCCCGGGGCGAAGTTCAGGCGCACGCCCTTGAACTTTTCCGAGGTGAGGATGGCGGCGCGCTGCAGCGAAGCCAGCAAGGTGGTGCGGCCCAGGGTGATGTGGTTCTTGTGGTTCTTGGGGATGACGCGGTTGTAGTCGGGGAACTTGCCCTCGACCAGCTTGGTGACGAATTCCAGGCCGCCGAAGCTGAACTTGGCCTGATTGCCGGCGAAGCGCATCTCGATCATCTGGGGGGCTTCTTCGCCATCCTTGCCCTTGGCGTCCTTGCCGTCCTTCAAGAGGCGCTGCAGCTCCAGCACGGTCTTGCGCGGCAGGATGACTTCCTGCTTGGGCACTTCGACGTCGAGCTGGGCCTGGGCCAGGGCCAGGCGGTGGCCGTCGGTGGCCACGAGCGTGAGGCTGGTGCCTTCAGCCACGAACAGGATGCCGTTGAGGTAGTAGCGGATGTCGTGCACGGCCATGGCGAAGTGCACCTGGCTGATCAGGCTCTTGAGCACGGCCTGGGGCACGGCGAAGGTGGGGCCGAAATCGGCGGCCTCTTGCACCAGCGGGAAATCTTCAGCGGGCAGCGTCTGCAGGGTGAAGCGGCTCTTGCCGCCTTGCAGGGTCAGCTTGTTTTGGTTCGCAGTCAGCGAAACGATCTGGTCGCCGGGCAGGCTCTTGAGGATGTCGCCCAGCTTTTTGGCACCCACGGTGATGGCGTAGTCGCCTTCGTCACCGTCAAGCTGCGCCAGGGTGCGGATCTGGATTTCCAGGTCGCTGGTGATCAGCTCGAGTTCGGGGCCCTTCTTGCGAATCAGCACGTTGGCCAAGATGGGCAGGGTGTGGCGGCGCTCAACGATGCCTGCCACCGATTGCAAGGTGGACAGGATTTTTTCTTGGGCTGCTTTCAACACAATCATCTTAGTCTTTCAAATTGGTCGTTGTAGTAGAGGACCGCTTTTTCTGTGCACAACGCTATTTTGTCCTGAGCCGTCAAGCATTTACGTCTAGGACAAGCCTGTGGATCGTACCCGGGTTCCGAATGGGGACAGCAGACAACAACTTCGAAAAACGACGCCCGCCTGTGGACAAGCGGGTGCTTGTTCGATTCTTGTCCACACCGTTGTTGGCTTGACAGGCTGCGGGCGCTCGCTTAGACGCCACCAACAGGTGCTGGCAGCCCGTTTGGCGGCCGGGGAAGGGGGGCACAACCCTGTGCATGAAATTTGGACAATCCTGGGGTTGTGCACACGACAGGTGCCGCGGGCCAGGTTGTTGACGGTTCGTCCCTGTGCGAACCGCGTGCTTGTCTACAGGCTTGCGCACAAGGCAAGTGGCTGATTTTGATAGGTTTTCTTGGCTTGTCCACAGAAAACCTCGCCCTCTACTATGACTACCACCCTTAAAAAGAAATAACAGCTTGGTGGAGAAACAAAAAAGAGGCCTGTCGGCCTCTTCTTGTTGGGGCAGTCCCTGGCGGGGTGCCCTGGCGGGGTCTGGCCCTCAGCCCTTGAGCGTTTGTTCCAACACGTGGAGCTGCTGGTTGAGCTCGGTGTCTTTGCCGCGTTCACCCATGATCTTGCGCACGGCGTGGAGCACGGTGGTGTGGTCGCGGCCCCCGAACAGCTCGCCAATCTCGGGCAGGCTCTTTTGGGTCAGTTCCTTGGCCAGGTACATGGCGATCTGGCGGGGCTTGGCGATCGAGGCCGGGCGCTTCTTGGAATACATGTCGGCGACCTTGATCTTGTAGAAGTCGGCCACCGTTTTCTGGATGTTTTCCACCGAGATCTGCCGGTTCTGGATGGACAGCAGGTCTTTGAGCGCTTCGCGGGCCAGCGCGATGGTGATTTCCTTGTGGCTGAACTTGGCGAAGGCCAGCACCTTGCGCAGGGCGCCTTCGAGTTCACGCACGTTGGCGCACACGTTCTTGGCCACGAAGAAGGCGACGTCTTCGGGCAGGTCGATGGCTTCCTGGGCGGCCTTCTTGATCAAGATGGCCACGCGCATTTCGAGCTCGGGCGGCTCGATGGCCACGGTGAGGCCCGAGTCGAAGCGGGAAGTCAGGCGTTCATCGATGTTGGCGAGACCCTTGGGGTAGGTGTCGCTGGTCATGATGATGTGGGCCTTCTTGGCCAGGAGGGCTTCGAAGGCGTTGAAGAACTCTTCCTGGGTGCGGTCCTTGCCGGCGAAGAACTGCACGTCGTCGATCAGCAGCAAGTCGAGCTGGTGGTATTTGGCCTTGAGCTCGTCGAAGGTCTTGCGCTGGTAGTTCTTGACCACGTCGGAGATGAACTGCTCGGCGTGCAGGTACAGGATGCGCGCGTCCGGCTTGTCGGCCAGCAGGGCGTTGCCGACGGCGTTCATCAAGTGGGTCTTGCCGAGGCCGACGCCGCCGTAGATGAACAGCGGGTTGTACATCTGGCCCGGGGCGCCGGCCACGTGAAGCGCCGCGGTGCGCGCCATCTGGTTGGCGCGGCCAGGCACCAGGTTGTCGAAGGTGAGGGCGGTGTTCAGGCCCATGACCCGCGGCTGTTGCGGGGCCTGGCGGCCAGGCGGCTCCCAAGGCGACGACGAGGCCGGCCAGGCGGTTGCGCCTTCCGGCGCTGCAGCGGGCATGCCGGCGGGCGCAGGGGCGAAGCCGGCGTTGAATTGCGGCGGGCGAGCGGGCATGGCCATCGCCGGGGCGTTGGGCGGCAAGGCGCGGCCAGGCGGCATGGCGCGCACCGGCGCACCCACGGCGCTCACGGGGGCGGCGACCCGGGGGGCCAGCACGATCTCGAGGCGGCATTCGTCGGCCGGCAGCATGCCGTGGAGGATGGCTTCGAGGCGGCCGCTGTACTGGGTGCGCACCCAGTCGAGCATGAAACGGTTGGGCACGCGCACCTGCAGCACGGTCAGCCCGTCTTCGAGGCGGACTTCGGCGGGCGGCAGCGGGCGGATCCAGGTGTTGAACTGCTGTTCAGGCAGTTCGGCCAGCAGGCGTTCACACACCAGGGGCCAGAGGGTGTCCGGTGTGGGCAAAGCGGGGGGCTCGATGGCAGATTCGGGCATGGGCGGAGGGATCGGCCAGGAGAGTTGTGGACAAGTCCTCTCTTGGGAGGGCGATTCTAGCCCTGTCCACAGGCTTTTGAACGGGGTTATCCACAGTTTTGGGGCCTTGACCGAGCAAGGCACTGCGGCTTTTGGCTGGCGGAATGCACGGTTCGGCATTGACTGATGGAGGGAAACCTGCTGTAATCGCGGGTTCGTCCGACTGTGGGTCGAGTAGTGAGCCAATTTGCGCCGTGTTGCGCTTGGCAACGAGATGTCGCCTGCAGTCGTCCACTTTCAACGCCATCAATGTTTTCCACGGGCCACCGCAGGGCGGCCTTGCCTGAGCGGGTTGGCCGCTGAGGCGCGGGGCTGTCAGCCGCCGTGGTTTTCGAGGACACCAACATGAAACGCACTTACCAACCTTCCAAGACCCGCCGCGCCCGCACCCATGGTTTCCTGGTGCGCATGAAGACCAAGGGCGGCCGCAAGGTCCTGAACGCCCGCCGCGCCAAGGGCCGCAAGCGCCTGGCCGTCTGAGCCTGAGCCAGCGTGGCTGGCTGACGAGGCCGCCGGCGTCAGGCCGGGGGCGGGTCAGCCGAGGCAGGTCGGGTGGGTGATCGCGGCGTCAGCGCCCCGCTTTCCCGTCCTGCACACCGCGGGCCCTGCACGTTGTGGTCATCGAGTGACCATGGTCATGTGCAAGGGGCCCGCTGTTTTTTTACAGCACAAGCCCATGGTGCGAGCCGTCAGCCTTCAAGCGTCGGATTTCCAGAGGGCACTGGGCAGCCGCCCCGTGTCCCGCACCGCGCATTTCGTGCTGCATGTGCTGCAGCCGGTGCCCGCCAGCGACAAGTTGTCAACAGGCCCGGGTGCCGATGCCTCCGCTCCTGTGGATGACTGCGTGGTTGAAGCGCCGGTCTCCCCTGCGCTGCCCTGGTCTTTGGGGCTGGTGTTGCCTAAAAAACAGGCACGCCGCTCTGTCACCCGTTCGCTGATCCGTCACCAGGCTCGCGAGGCCCTGCGTCGCCATGCCGACGCGGTGGTGCAGGCCACGCCGGCCACCGCGCAGACGGTGTCGGGCTGGGTGGTGCGTTTGCGCTCGCCTTTCGACCGCCAGCAATACCCCAGCGCCGCGTCCGAGGCCTTGAAGCTGGCCGTGCGCCAGGAAATGGACGAGCTGTGGGCCCGTGTGGCCCGCGGGGGCTGGCGTCTGCCCGAGCCGGGCAAGCCTTGGGAGCCCCGCCGATGAACCCGCTGCAGCTGCTGTCGCACGTGGTGCAGTTCGTCCTGGTGGGCCTGGTGAGGCTTTACCGATTTGCGTTGAGCCCCTCGCTGGGCTCGGCCTGCCGTTTCACGCCCACTTGTTCGGCCTATGCCCTCGAAGCCCTCGAGCAGCACGGGCCCTGGGTGGGCACTTACCTCGCGTCGCGCCGGCTGTTGCGCTGTCACCCCTGGTGTGACGGTGGCCACGACCCGGTGCCGCCGCGTCGTTCTCTTCTTCCTTCAGTACCCCCTCACCCATGAACAACGAATTGCGTCGCACCCTCTTGTGGTCGGTGTTCGCCGTGTCTTCGATGATGTTGGTCGATGGCTGGATGCGCCACACGGGCCATGGCTCGCTGTTTGCGCCCCCGCCCGAAGCCACCGCTTCGGCTCCTGCAGCCGCCGCTTCGTCGGACGCGAGCGTGCCGACGGCCGCCTTGCCCGCTGGCGCCGCCGCGTCTGGCGTCCAGGTGGCTGCGGCCAGCGCCCAACAAGGCGAGCTGCTGCAACTGCACACCGATTTGATGAACGTGACCGTGGACACCCTGGGTGGCACCGTGGTCAAGACCGAGCTCATCAAGCACGTGGACCACGAAGTGGCCGACAAGCCGGTGGTCATTTTCGACCGCGAAGCGGGCCGCGTGTACGAAGCGCAGTCGGGCCTGATCGGCGCGGCTGGCCAGGCTTTGCCCAACCACAAGACGCTCTACACCGCCCAGACCGCCGAGCGCAGCCTGGCCGATGGTCAAAAGCAGCTGGTGTTGACGCTGGCGTCGAACCCGGTCGATGGCGTGCAGCTGGTCAAGACCTTCACCTTCACCCGTGGCAGCTATGCCGTGGGGGTGAAGCAGGAAGTGGTCAACGGTTCGGCCCAAGGCCTGCACCCCACGCTGTATGTCCAGATCCAGCGCGACGGCACGCCGCCCGCAGCGGCCCCGGGCCCGGCCTTCGTGGGCGGCCCGCAGTCGTACACCGGTCTGGCGCTGTATTCGGCCAAAGGCAAGTACCAGAAGGTCGAGTTCAAGCAGCTCGATGAAAACAAGGCCGAGTACGAGAAGGCCGACGACAACGGCTGGGTGGCCATGGTGCAGCACCACTTTGTGAGCGCCTGGTTGTTCAACGCCCAACAGACCCGCGAGTTCTTCGCCAAGAAGATCGACACCAACCTCTACACGATGGGCATGCTGATCCCGATGGGCGACATCGCCGCCGGTCAGCGCAAGGCGGTGGAAACGGTGCTCTACGTCGGTCCGCAAGAGGAAGACAAGCTCAACGAACTGGCCCCGGGCCTGGACCTGGTCAAGGACTATGGCTGGACCCACATCCTGGCGGCACCGCTCTACAAGCTGCTGAACTTCCTGCACGGCGTGATCGGCAACTGGGGCTGGGCCATCATCGCCCTGGTGGTGTTGCTCAAGGCGGCCTTCTATTGGCTCAACGCCAGCGCTTACCGCTCCATGGCCAAGATGAAGGCGCTGAACCCGCGCATCCAGACCTTGCGCGAGACCATGAAGGACGACCCGCAGAAGCTCCAGCAGGAGATGCTGAAGATCTACCGCGAAGAAAAGGTCAACCCGATTGGCGGCTGCCTGCCCATCCTGATCCAGATCCCGGTGTTCATCGCGCTGTATTCGGTGCTGTCGTCGTCGGTCGAGATCCGCAACGCGCCGTGGATCGGCTGGATCACCGACCTGTCGGTCAAGGACCCTTACTTCGTGCTGCCCGCGCTGATGACGGCTTCCAGCCTGCTGCAAACCTGGCTGAACCCGACCCCGCCGGACCCCATCCAGGCCAAGATGATGTGGATCATGCCGCTGCTGTTCAGCGTGATGTTCTTCTTCTTCCCGGCTGGCCTGGTGCTGTACTGGCTGACGAACAACGTGCTGTCGATCGCCCAGCAATGGATGATCAACAAGCAGTTGGGCGTGATGAACTGAGTTCGACTCGACCCACACACCAGGGGCCCTGCGGGGCCCCTTTTTTTCGCCCTTGTCCCGGGTTTGACCTCGCCCCCGGCTTCAGGGGGCAGGCGCGAGACGTTTGACGAGGCGCAGTCTTCCCGCAACTTCGGGGGGCGCAGGATGGCGGCGCGGGTGAAAACCCCCGGGTGCGCGTTGCACGGTCTACGGAAAATCTCACCCTGACGCAGCGCAGCAGGCCGAGGACGCCACTGTGCTGCCGCGAGCTGTACTTTTGAAAGCCGATATGCGCAAGTTGACCCTGAGCTGGCTGTTCCTGGGGGTGTCTGTCGCCCTGGGGATTTACGCCACCTACGCCTTGAACTTCGACCAGAACAAGGTGGTGCTGTACTTCTTCCTGCCGTACTTCGCGCTCACGACGGCCATGCAGTACGTCTGGCCGGAACAGCCCAACCAGTTCGAGAAGGGCGAGGTCTGGACCGACCTGCTCAACAACGGCGCCTTGATCGCGCTGACGGCGGCCCAGGGGGGCATCGTCAAGTGGATTTCGGAGCAGGGCAATGCCATGGTCTTCCAGTTCGGCTGGCTGCCGCAAAGCCTGTCGGCCGGCAACCTGCCTTTGTGGGGCCAGGTGCTGGTGGCCTGGTTCGTGTTCGACTTCTTCTTCTACGTGACGCACCGCATGGCGCACGAGGTCGACTTCTTCTGGCGCTTCCACAGCGTGCACCACTGCGCCCACCGCCTGAGCTTCCTCAATGCCAGCCGCGTGCACCCGGTCGACATCATCTGGCGCCGCCTGGTGCCGCTGTTCATGGCCTACCAGACGGGCGTGAGCGTGGACGCGGTGATCGTGGCCAACACGATTGGCGCCACGCTGGCCGTCATCACCCACATGAACGTGCGCTTCCGCTTCGGCCCCTTGAACTACGTGCTGGGCACCAACGAGATGCACCGTTGGCACCACTCCAACAAGATCGAAGAGGCCAAGAACTACTCGGTGATCATGTTGTGGGACCAGCTGTTCGGCACCTACGTGAACCCGGCCAACAAGTCGCGCCCGGAGAAGATGGGCCTGTTCAACGAGCTGTACTACCCCATCCACAACTTCTGGGGCCAGTTGCTGATCCCGTTCACGTGGAAGAAGTGGAAGGCCCGCCAGGCCGCTGCCCAGGGCACGCCTGGTTCGGGTGGCGCGGCCATGACCAGCCAGCCGGCCAACAAGGTGGTGGCCTGACGCCTGGCTTCAGCGGGGTGTCAACAGCACCAGCAGGTTGTTGGCAGGGTTGATGGTTTTGGCGGTGCTCTGGGCGACGGCCAGGACCTGACCGCGGGCGTTGGTGCCCAGCACGTTGATGAAGCGGTAGCCGATGGGCGCGGTGGCGACTTTGCCCAGCTCGAGGAGCTGGCCGTTGCGCCACAGCACGGCGGGGCCGGCTTCGGTGTAGGAGCCAGGGTAGGTGCCGCCACCCACGTCGCCTGCTGCGCCAAGCGACCAGGCGCGCCGGTCGAGCGCGGTGTAGCCCTGTTGTGGGTGCCAGGTGAATGCGGCCTGCTGTTGGCGCACCAACACTTCCCCACGGTCGTTGATGCCCTGCAAGCTCAGTTCATAGCCATTGCTGTCGAAGGTGACGGGGTCAAAGAAGTTGGGGGTGTCGGGGGACACCTGCCAGGCGCTGCCGTCCCACAGGCACACGGTGCCCACGTGGTAGCGGCGCTTGATGCTCACGTCTTCTTCGGTGCGATCACGCAAGACGACCACCTGGGCGCTGTTGTTGATGGCCCAGGTGTAGACGCCCGAGCTGTTGTTGACCGCCCCACAGCCTGCCGGCAGGTCGGGCAGGCGGGTCACCGCGCCGCCTTTGACGAGGGCAAACGAGCGACCGAAGCGGCTGGTGTCGGCCTGGGCGATCAGGAGCGTCTGGCCGTCGCGGCTGACGCGGTCGAGTTGCCAGCCGCTGTAGCCGGCAGGCAAGCTGTAGTTGCTGCGCGTGGTGCCCTTCCAGGCCGACAAGGTGGCGGGCACCTTGCCATAGGCGTAACCCAGCACGGTGCCGTCTGCGAGGCCGCCCACGGCATAGGTGCCGGCCTGGCCGGCAAGCCCATTGAGCAGGCGTGGCGTGCCGCTGCCACCGCGCCAGACCGTGGCCCGCGTGGTGTATTCCGGCACCCCCTGGCCCGACAGCGCCGCCAGCCAGCCTTGGACGGACACCGCAGGGAAGTTGCAGGTGCCCACCACGTCGCCGCTGTCCGTGAGCTGGGTGCGGAACATGTTTTCTCCGCAGCCGTCGTTGCCCGAAGGGCGCTTGAGCAAGGTCGCGGAAAAGGCTTGAGCCTGGGCCAGCCCCGGGGCCATCAGCGTCACGGCGGCAGCGAGGGCCACGGGCAAGGTCAGTGAGCGGTTGGGGTACAGCAAGGGGACTCCTGGAAGGGTTGGGGTGAAGGCGGCTCAGCGCGGCTTGAGCAGCACCAGGCGTGCGCCGCCGCTGGTGATCACGGTGGCCGACGAAGGCACCGCCAGGGCCAGGATGTGGCCGGCGGCCGTGGTGCCCAAGGCGGTGGTGTAGCGGTAGCCCGCTGGCGCAGGGGCGAAGGCGGTGAGGGGCAAGGCCTGCCCGTTGCGCCACACGCTGGCCTCGGCGGTGATGGTGCTGTCGCTGGGGGGCGTGCCACCCAGCACGTCGCTGCCGTGGCCGTAGCCCACGACGGCGGCATCGGGCTGCTTGAAGCCGACCGACGGCTGCCAGGTGTAGCGGCCGCGCTGGTCGATCAGCACCTCGCCGCTGTCGCTGAAGGCCATCAGGTCCATGCCGTAGCTGCGGTTGTCGACCCCGTATTCGTCGTAGTAGACGGGCGTGTCGTCAGAGACCACCCAATCCCCGCTTTGGTACAGACACACCTTGCCGACGGTGGAGGTGTAGCCCAGCAGGGCGTTGGTGACCTTGCGGGCCCGCAGGATGGCGACCTGGCCCTGGCTGTTGAGCAGCCACTGGTGGCGCTCGGCCGATGCGCCGTAGGTGCCGCAGGCCAGCGGGGGCGTGGGCAGCTTGGTGGCCACCCCACCCTTGACGAGCGCCATCCCCAGCTGGAAGCGGCTGTTGTCCTTGAGGCTGATGAGCAGCGTCTGCCCGTCGCGGCTGGTCCTTTCGAGTTGCCAGCCCGTGTAGCCCGCGGGCAGGGCGTAGTTGCTGCGGGTCGTGCCGCGCCAGATCGAGGGCGTCGAGCTGGTGCTGTTGTAGATCGTGCCCAGGATGGCGCCGTCGGCTTGCGCGCCCTGCACCTGCGTCTTGGGCTGGGCGGTGGTGCCCGACAGCGTCTTGGCGGTGGCGCTGCCACCTCGCCAGACCACCGAGCGGCTGCTGTAGACCGGGCCACCGGCCCCGGTGAGCGCGTTGAAGAAGGCCTGGAAGGTCTGCGGGAAGTCGCAGCGGGTGGCCACGTCGCCGTTGGCCGCCAGCCAGACCAGGTTGGCGGTCTCGTAGCAGCTGCTGGCGCCGCTGGGGCGGGCCAGCAAGGTGGCGGTGTGGGTCTGGGCTTGGGCGGCGGTGGCCAGCAACAAGCCGGTGACGGCGGCCAGCCGGGGGAAGGCGGACATGTGGCGATTCCTGATTGAGTGATGCATGTTGGCATGTTGGCTGCACGGCTGGCGTTTGTCACGCCCCGTTCAGCAAGGACGCATCGGTTTGGCGCGTTGCAACGGGCGTCCCGGCGACAATCTCGCCCATGAGCTGGTCTGATCGTTCCAACCCCATCGTGGCCGTGGCCACCGCTCCGGGCCGTGGCGGCGTGGGCATCGTGCGCGTGTCGGGCCAGGGGCTGATGCCGCTGGCCCAGGCGCTTTGCGGGCGCACGCTGCAGCCGCGTTTGGCCACCTACGGGCCTTTTCTGGACGCCGATGGCCAGGCCATCGACCACGGGCTGGCGCTGTTCTTCCCGGGCCCGCACAGCTACACCGGCGAAGACGTGCTGGAGCTGCAGGGCCACGGCGGCCCGGTGGTGATGCAGCTGTTGGTGGCGCGCTGCCTGAGCGCCGCCGCCTCGCCCGACGACGCGGGGCGCCTGTGCCTGCCCGGCTTGCGGCTGGCCGAGCCGGGGGAGTTCACGCAGCGGGCCTTCCTGAACGACAAGATCGACCTGGCGCAGGCGGAAGCCATCGCCGACCTGATCGACGCCAGCACCGAGGCGGCCGCCCGTTCGGCCACCCGGGCGCTGGGCGGCGCTTTCTCCAAGGAGATCGAGGCCCTGCGCGACGGCATGATCAACCTGCGCATGCTGGTCGAGGCCACGCTCGACTTCCCCGAAGAGGAAATCGACTTCCTCGAAGCGGCCGATGCCCGCGGCAAGCTGGCGCGGCTGCAATCGGCGCTCGACGCCGTGCTGGCGCGCGCCCGCCAGGGCGCTTTGCTGCGCGAAGGCCTGCAAGTGGTGTTGGCCGGGCAGCCCAACGCGGGCAAGAGCTCGCTGCTCAACGCGTTGGCGGGGGCCGAGCTGGCCATCGTCACGCCGATTGCCGGCACCACGCGAGACAAGGTCAGCGAGACCATCCAGGTCGAAGGCGTGCCGCTGCACATCGTCGACACGGCCGGCTTGCGCAGCGAGCACGAAGCCAGCGACGAGGTCGAGCGCATTGGCATGGCGCGCAGCTGGGACGCCATCGGCCAGGCCGACGTGGTGCTCTTCCTGCACGACCTCACCCGGCTCGACGACGCGGCCTATGCCCAGGCCGATGCGGGCATCGCCACGCGGCTGCACGACCACGTGCCTTCGGCGGTGCCGGTGGTGCACGTGTTCAACAAGGTCGACGCCAGCGACGCGGCGCGCTTGCAGCAGGCGCTCGCCGAGGTGCAGGCCCAGGCGGGCGAAGGCCACGCCGTGGCCTTGTCGGCGCGCACGGGCCAAGGCCTGGACGCCTTGCGCGGCTTGCTGCTGGAGCACGCCGGCTGGCAGGCCGTGCCCGAGGGGGTTTTCATTGCCCGCCAGCGCCATGTGCAGGCCTTGCGCACCGCCAGTGCGCACCTGGAAATGGCCACACAGCACGCTGCCTTGTCAGACGGCGCGCTGGACTTGCTGGCCGAAGAGCTGCGCCTGGCGCACAACGCGTTGGGCACCATCACCGGCGCCTTCAGCGCCGACGACCTGCTGGGCGAGATCTTCACGCGGTTTTGCATCGGCAAGTGAGGGCCCTTCCGCAGGGCGCAACGGTGTGCCGCCTGCTACCATCTTTGCCCCGGTGAGAGCCGGTCGACAAGAACAAGGGGAGCACATTCATGAACCGTGCGGACAACGCACCCAGCCTGCGCGTGGCCGTCGTCACGCCTTTCCACCGCGAACGCGCCGAATGGCTGGAGGCCGCGCAGCGCAGCGTGGCCGAACAGACCTACCCGTGCACGCACATCCTGGTGGGCGACGCCGCCACGGTGCGGCCGCCTTTGCCTGCGCTGGTCGTGCCGCTGCCCCAGGGCGTGGCCGATTGGGGAGACACCCCGCGCGCCATCGGCAGCATGTACGCCGCCGGCCTGGGTTTTGACGCCATCGCCTTCCTCGACGCCGACAACGCCTTCGACCCCGAGCACATCGCCAACCTGGTGGCCTTGCACCGGCAAACCCAGGCGGTGGTGCTGAGCAGTCAGCGGCGCTTCATCAGCCTCGACGGCCAGCCCATGGCCGAGTGCCTGAGCTCCGACGGCGAACAGTTCTGCGACACCAATTGCCTGATGGTCACGCGGCCGGCCTTCCCCGACATGGCCACGTGGGCCACGATGGACCGCGCTTTCCACGCCATCGACGACCGGGTGATTTGGCACACCCTGCGTTCGGCGGGCCACCCGCGTGCCCACAGCCCGAAGGTGACGGTGTCTTACCGTGCCGCGGCTGCCGGCATCTACAACGACCTGGGCTGGCCGCTGCCTGAAGGCGTGCGCGACGAACAAGACCACCGCGTGGGCCAGGCCGTGACGGCCTGGGCTGCCGCCGGGCACCCCTCGGTGGCGGTGAAGTGGGCTTACCGCCGACTGGCTGCGCCGCCTGCTTCCCCCGCATCCGCCACCGCGCCCCAGGCCAAGCCACCGGTCGAGGCCGTCACCGCCGCCATCTACTACCACCCCGAGGCTTACACCACCAGCGGCCCCAAGCTGATGGGCCGCAACGCCGCAGGCGAGGCCTTCTTGCGCGCCTGGCTGGAGCATGGCCGTGCGCCCGCCTTCTGGGCCCAGGTGGAACACCCTTCTCACGCGCAGCACTTTGCCCAGGCCGTGGCCAAGGCCGGCCGCAAAGAGCCGGTCCACACCTTTGACAAGCAGCGCTTCGACCAGCAGGCCGAGCCGGGCCTGATGTACCTGCCTGGGCCTGGCCTGGGCGAAGCCGCCTGGCAGCGCGCCCCGCTGGGCCACAGCGCCTGGAGCCTGTGCGGCATCACGCACACCACGTCGAGCGCGCGGGCCATGGACGCCATCGTCGACCTGGTGGGCGCGCCGGTGCAGCCTTGGGACGCCCTGATCTGCACCAGCACCGCCGTCAAGGACAACGTGGTGCGCATCCTGCAGGCGCAAAGCGAGCACTTCAGCCAGCGTCTGGGGGCGCAGCGCTTCGTGTTGCCGCAGCTGCCGGTGATCCCGCTGGGCGTGCACACCCAGGATTTCGCCTTCACGCCCGAGCAGCGTGCCGCGTCGCGCCAGGCCTTGGGCCTGGGCGAGCACGATGTGGCGGTGCTGTTCGTGGGGCGCTTGTCCTTCCATGCCAAGGCCCACCCCTTGGCCATGTACCAGGCGCTGCAAGCCGCGAGGCTGACCCTGCTGGCCAGTGGCCGCTTGCGCGGTGAGCTGGTGCTCATCGAATGCGGCTGGCACGCCAACGAGGCCATCACCGAGGCCTACCGGGCGGCGGCCAGGCTGGCTTGCCCCGACGTCCCGGTGCGGGTGCTCGACGGCCGTGTGGCGGCGGCGCGCACCCAGGCCTGGTCGGCGGCCGACGTGTTTTGCTCACTGTCGGACAACATCCAGGAAACCTTCGGCATCACGCCCATCGAGGCCATGGCTGCGGGCCTGCCCGTGGTCGTCACCGACTGGGACGGCTACCGCGACACCATCCGCCACGAGGTCGATGGCCTGCGTGTGCCCACCGTGATGCCCGCAGCGGGCCTGGGGCAGGACCTGGCCCTGCGCCACGCGCTGGAGCTCGACAACTACGACATGTATTGCGGCCTGACCTGCTCGATGGTGGGCGTGGACCTCGACGCCACCGCGGCCGCCTTCGTGCGCCTGGCGGGGGACGCCGACCTGCGTCGCCGCATGGGCGAAGCGGGCCGTGAGCGCGCCCGCACCGTCTACGACTGGCGCGTGGTCATGGGCCAGTACGAAGCCCTGTGGGCCCGGCAAACCGAGATGCGCCGCGCGGCCGCCCAGCCTGGCCGCACCCCGGCGCTGGCCCACCCGTGGCCCGCGCGGCTCGACCCCTGGTACGCCTTTGGCGCCTACCCCACCCACCAGGTGCACCTGGCCACCCCGCTGGCGCTCGCCCATGGCAGCGCCAACGAGGCCTGGGCCCACCTCGACGCCCTCATGGGTTTGTCGATGGTGAACTACGCCAAGGCCGTGCGCCCCGAGCCCGACGAGCTCAAGGCCATTTTGCTGATGGCGCAACTGGCCACCCAGCCCCAGGCCGCCGACGCGGTGGCCAAGGCCTGGCTGGGCGTGGGGGTGGCCCAGCCACCAGCGGGTTACCTGCCGGCCGCCGCGCTGGTGCAGCAAGTGGCGCCGGCACGGCGTGGTCAGGCCTTGCGCGCGCTCAGCAGCTTGCTGAAGTGGGGCGTGTTGCGCATCGACCCCACCGCCGTGGCGGTGCAGGCGGGCTGAGGCCCCTCGGCCCCGCAGTCCCCCTGCGCGCAGAGGGGTTGCGGGGAAACCCGCTCCGTCGAACGGTGCAACGTGCTTGCGCGGCAACACCGGAAATGTTGCAGTGCAGAAAGTCAGTCCCGGGGGTTTGATTTTCTGTCACCGTTCGTGAACGCTTGCATTAAATTGGAAGCCTGCGCGCTTGTGCGCCCCCCGCTTGTGCGCCAATCCAGAGGTCACCATGGACTCCAATGGACTCATCCAGGCCATCCAGACGCTGAACGCCGAGGACGCGTTTCGCCCTCGGCTGGACGCGCAGCAGTGGCGCACGTTCTGCCAATATTTGACGCCACACGAACTGCGTTCAGGCGACCTGCTCGTCAAGCAGGGTGACCACGACCGCACCGTGTACTTCCTGGGTCAAGGCTCCCTGCAGGTGTTCGTGACCGGCGGCGCGCCCGGTTCGTCGCGCATCGGCATCTTGCGCCAGGGCGCCATTTGCGGCGAGCCAGGGCTGTTTGCCGACGGCCCGCGCATGGCCAACGTCGAGGCCATGACGCCTTGCGTGGTCTACGCCCTGCGCCTGCCCCGTTTCGAAGAGTTGTCGGCCCGCGTGCCGGTCGTGGCCATCGAAGTGCTGCGGGCCGCCGGGGCGGTGATGAGCGCACGCATGCGTGCCAACCTGACCAAACAGGTGCCGTCCGCTTGAGACGGCGCCAGGCGCAGGCCGGGAAGGGGCCAGACGCGCCAGACTCCAATCAAGCCAGTTGGGAGAAGTAGAGGCATGAGCGCACTTGTGGGCATGCGGCGCCCCACGGTCCTGGTGGCCGACGATTCGCCGCAGAACATCGAATTGCTGTCACGGGTCCTGGGCGACGAGTTCCGCGTGCGGGTGGCAACTTCGGGCGACAAGGCCCTGGAAATTGTCTACGCCGACGAACCGCCCGACCTCGTCTTGCTCGACATCATGATGCCCGACCTCTCCGGGCACGAAGTGTGTCGCCGCATCAAGGCCAACCCCGACCGCCGTCGCATCCCCATCATTTTCGTGACCGCGATGAGCACGGTCGAAGACGAACGCCTGGGCCTGATGCTGGGGGCGGTGGACTACATCACCAAGCCCATCAGCCCGCCGCTGGTGCAGGCGCGGGTGCGCACGCACCTGGCGTTGTACGACCAGTCGCGCGAGCTGGAGCGCATGGTGGCGCAACGCACGTCCGAACTGGTGGCCACGCGCCAGCAGATCATCCGCCGGCTGGGCCGCGCCGCCGAGTTCAAGGACAACGAAACCGGCAACCACGTGGTGCGCATGAGCCACATCGCCCGGCTGATCGGCCAGCAAGCCGGCCTGGGCCCTGAAAGCGTGCAGCTGCTGTTCCAGACGGCCGCCATGCACGACGTGGGCAAGATCGGCGTGCCCGACCACATCCTGCTCAAGCCCGGTCCGCTCAACGAGCAGGAATGGGCCCACGTGCGCCAACACCCGCAGATCGGCGCCGACATCATCGGCCGCCACGACAACGAGCTGTTGGCGGCGGCACGCACCATCGCGCTCACCCACCACGAGCGCTGGGACGGCACCGGCTACCCACAAGGGCTCAAGGGCGAACAGATCCCGCTGTTTGGCCGCATCGTGGCCATCGCCGACGTGTTCGACACCCTGATGAGCGAGCGGCCTTACAAGAAGGCCATGAACGCGGCGGCGGCGCTTTCCGAGCTCGCCAAGGGGCGGGGCACGCACTTCGACCCGCAACTGCTCGACGGCTTCTTCCAGCAGCAGTTCGAAGTGCTGCGCATCATGGACCTCTACGCCGACGCACGCGGCACGGTCGCCGAGATGCTGGCCTGATTCAGGCGGCGGGCTGGCGCAGGGTGCGCAGCAGTTCGGCTGCTGCGTGGAAGTCGTAGCGGTCGAGCGCGCGCTGCACCTGCTGCACCAAGGCGTGGTCTTGCAGCGCCGGTGAGCGCGACACCAGCTGAGCCCAGCAATCGCGGGCCTGGGCGTCGTGGTCGGCCACAAGCGTGGCCAGGGCCGCGAGGCCTTGCTGCCAGGCCGGGTCGTCGAGCGACTGCTGCTGCTGGGCAGAGATGGCCGGCTTGGGCGCTTGCAGGCGCTCGATGTCGGCGAGCACGGCCTGCAAGGCGTCGAGCGTGAGGGCCAGCGGGGTCTGCACCTGTCGGCGCAGGTCGTGGGGGTCATCGGCGGTGGCACTGAACATGAGGCCCTCCAGTTCTGTGGTGCGCTCGTACAGCCTGGTGGCGCCGATGTTGCCGGCCAGGCCTTTGAGGGTGTGGGTGATGCGGATGACGGTTTCGCGGTCGGGGGCGGCCGCCAGTTGGGCGGCGAAGTCGTGTTGGGTGCGGGCAAAGCCCTTGAGCAGCCTTTGGTACAGCGCCAGGTTGCCCATGCACCGGCTCAAGCCGTCCACCGTGTCCAGGTTGCTCAGCGTGTGCAGCATGGCGTGAGCGCTGTCTTCGGTGGGGTGGGGGGCGTCATCGGACATGGCGGTTCC
>JBEEJT010000251.1:0-10485 GCA_041169085.1 Pseudomonadota bacterium
ACCAGCAGCAAGCGCTGCTGCAAGCCATGCGCGCCGTGTTGGCGCCGCTGGCCGACCTGGCCGTGGCCCAGGGGCTGCCTTACGCCGACGCCGAAGAGGCGTGGCGACGCGCCTTCGTCGAGGCCGCTCAGCGCGCCCAGGCGGCCCAGGGTCAACCGGCCCAACGTGCCGTCAGCCGCATCGCGGCGGCCACCGGCATCAACCGCCGGGAAGTCACGCGGCTGACGCAGGCCGAGCCCCTGCCACCCATCCATGGCCGGGCGTCCATGGCGTCTCAGGTGCTCACCCGCTGGGTCAGCGACCCGGCCTGGAGCGTGGCTGGCAAGCCCCGCACCTTGCCACGCCAGGGCGAAGACAGCTTCGAGACCTTGGCGCGCTCGGTCACCCAGGACGTTCACCCCCGCACCGTGCTCGACGAGCTGGTGCGTTTGAAGCTGGCCCGTTGGGACACCGACACCGACGCCGTCTCCCTGCTGGAAGAGGCCTTCACGCCCCACGGCGACCTGCTCGACATGCTCAGCTTCCTGGGCACCAACGTGAGCGACCACCTGCAGGCGGCGGTGGGCAATGTGCTGTCGCCCCAGCCGCAACATTTCGAACAGGCCGTGTTCGCGCAAGGGCTGCCCGCCTCTGCGGCGGAAGACTTGCGTGTGCTGGCTCGCCGGCACTGGAAAGCGCTCATGGCCGAAGCCGTGCCGCTGCTGGAAGCGGGCCTGCGCGACGCCGCGGCCCAACGTGAACAGGGCCAGGCCCCCGAGGTCACCCACCGGGTGAGGCTGGGCCTGTTCACCTACCATGACCCTGGTGAAACGCCAGCCTCCGAGACGTCTGTTCAGGACGGTGGGGCGGTGCGACGCCGCGCTGCGAAACGGGATTGAGATGTTGCGCTTGAGTCGTTCCATGCGGTTGTCGTGGCTGGCCTCAGGGCTGGCGGCCTTGGTGGTGCTCGCCAGCTGCGGCGGCGGGGACACCGGCGTCGCCTACAACACCTCGGGCGGCGACGGCGTGGGCTCGGGCGGCACGGGCTCGTACACCAGCGGCACCATCTCGGGGCTGGGCTCCATCGTGGTCAATGGCGTGCGCTACGACGTCAGCCAGGCGCGCGTGACCGACGACCGCCCCGCCGGCGTCACCCCTTACTCCGCCGACGACCTCACCATCGGCATGACGGTGGAGGTCACCGCCGGCACGGCCACGCCTTCCACCACCCCGGGGGGCTTGCCCACGGCCAGCGCGGCGCAGGTGCGCTTCGCCAGCGCCTTGGTGGGCCGCGTGGAAGTGGTGCCCAGCAGCGCGTGCAGTTGCTTGACCGTGGCAGGCCAACTGGTGCGCTACAGCGCGACCACCAACATGCCGCTCAGCCTGTCGGCCAGCGACCGTGTCGAGGTGTTTGGGCGCCCCGACTTGTCCAGCCGGCAGTTGGTGGCCAGCCGCATCGTGGTGGTGACCGACGCCCGCTTCGACAAGCTCCAGGGTTGGGTCCAGGCCAGTGGCTTGAACACCTCGGCCAAGACCGTGTCGGTCTATGGGCCCACCAACACGCCTTCGTCTGGCGCGCCGCTGGTGTTGAGCTACAGCAGCGACACCCAGGTGGCCGCCTTGCAGAACCTGGGCAGCCATGGCCGCGCGGTGCGCGTCTGGTTCAACGCCGACCACGTGTTGCAAGGCGCCGTGGTGGTCGACCAGCCGCTGGTGACCGATGAAGAAGAAGCCCGCCAGTCCGGCTTGGTGACGTCGGCCCCCGACGCCGATGGCCTGATGGCGGTCAACGGCACCTGGGTGCGCCTGGCGTCCACCATCGGCAGCAGCACCCGCGCAGCCCTGGCGGTGGGGGCCCACGTGCTCGTGGAAGGGCGGCTGGTGGCCGGGGTGCTCGAAGTCAACGAGGTGCACCTGGGCGGCGTCGATGGCGACGACGACGAGGAGGAGAACGAAATCGAGGTGCATGGCCAGCCCAAGAACGTGGTGGCCATCGGCAGCGGCCAGGCGACCATGCAGGTGCAACACGACCAGCAGCTGATCTCGGTGATCTTCAACCTGTCTGTCGCGCCGGCGCTCAGCGAACTGCGTCAGATGACCTGCATCGAAGTGGGCAGCCAGGGCTACGACGGCCAAGGCCGACTGGTGGCCACACGGGTGAAGGAAGACTCCTCGTGCCACAACGACGATTGAGTCGACCATGAAAAAGCGCCCCTCGGGGCGCTTGTTCGTTGGCGGCAAAGGCTGTTAGCGGTCAGCGGTCAGCGGTTGACGGTGATGGGGTGGGCGATTTCCACCTGCACGCCGTCGCTGCCCACGGCCACGGTGGCCGATTCGCCAGCCAGGTCGCCGTTTTGCGGCATGGCTTCGCCGGTGCGCGAGATGCGCGCGGCGATCACCACCTGTTGGGCCCCCGAGATCTTGAACTGCGGCGACATCGATTGGCTGTCGTCCAGTGTGAACGCGAAGGGCAGGTCCTTCACCTGCTTGCGCACGATGGCCAGCGGCACCTTGGGGCCGTTGACCGAGCGGGCGAAGATGAAGACGGTGTCGTCGGGCTGGACCTGGCTGGCCACGGCGGGCGAGAGCGTGATCGTGCCGCTCACGTGGGGGCCGCCGGCTGCTGCGGTTTGGGGGCTGAGTTGGGGGTCGGGGGCCATGCCGGCGCGCTGGCGGGCTTCCGCGAGCGCTTCGCGCAGCTGTTGGGCCAGCGGCGGGTTGTCGGCGGGGGCGCGCTCGACGGCGCGGGTCCACAAGGCCACGGCTTCCTTGTAATCCTGGCGGTCGAAGGCGATGGTGCCGCCCAGCGACAAGGCCTTGAAGTTGTTCGGGTCGACCTTGAGCGCCTTGGCCACGGCTTCGGCGGGCTCGCCGTCGAGCTTGCGGCCGTTGAGCATGCCCAGGGCATCGGCGTAGTCGGCCAGGATCTCGGCGTCTTCCGGTTTGATCTTCAGGCCCTTGCGGTAGGCGTCCACCGCTTCCTTGAAGCGGTCCATGGCCGCGTAGCTGCGGCCCAACATGCCCCAGCCTTCGGCGTTGTTGGGCTCTTTTTCCAGCTTGGCGGCGAGCTGCTGGATCATGCCTTCGACGTCCTGGGCGTTCATGGTGTGGCTGTCGCCACCGCCCGACTTGGCCAGGGCCGCGCCGTTGTCGCCACCAGGGCCCACGCCCAAGGCATCGGGCTGGCCCACCAGGCGGTAGCCCACCACCCCGACCACCAGCACGAAGGCGGTCATGGCGGCGATCAGCTTGCCCGAGGCCTTGGCTTCAGGCTCAGAAGGCGCGCTGGCGGCCGCAGCGGCCTGGGCGACCGGCGAGGCGGCAGCAGGCGCAGCGGCTTGGCCGGCGCCAGCCATCACCGCCTCGACCAGTTGCTTCTCCAGCTTGGCGCGGGCTTCGGCCGCCTGCTCGCCCGACAAGGCGCCGCTGCGCACCAGGTCGTCGAGTTGCTGGATCTGTTGCTTGAGTTGTTCGATGGTGGCGCTCATGGTGGGCGTCTGGGCAAGTGGGGGGCCGGGGCCCTGGGGCCTTGGGGGCAGGGGGGGCGGCAGCAGGCGGGGCGCTCAGCGCCGGGCCTGGGCCTCGTCTTCGTCAGGCTGGTCCGGGTCGAAGGCGTCGGCGGCCATCCGGGCGCGGCGCCGCAGGATGTTGACCAGCACCAGCAGGCCGATCACGGCCAGGGCGGCCGGGCCGAACCACAACAGGGCGGTAGACAGGCGAACGGGCGGCTTGTAGAGGATGAAGTCGCCGTAGCGCTGCGTCATGTAGTCGCGCACTTCCTGGTCGGTCTTGCCCTTGGCCAGCAGCTCGCGCACCTGTTGGCGCAAGTCCGAGGCCAGGCCCGAGTGGGAATCGGCGATGGTCTGGTTCTGGCAGACCAGGCAGCGCAGTTCGGCCGTGATGGCCAGCATGCGGGCTTCGATCTCGGGGTTGTCGGCGAGCAGCTCGGCTTCCTTGGCCTGAGCGCCCAGCAGCAGCAGGCCCAGGCAGGCCGCCGTCAGGAGTTTGCGCAGCAGCGACAGGGGCGCCTGCATCGTGCGGAGGTCAGCCATTGAGTTTCTTGAGCAGCGGTTCGATGGTGTCACGCAGGGCTTGCGGCGTGATGGGGCCGGTGTGCTTGTAGCGGATCACGCCTTGCTTGTCGATCACGAAGGTCTCGGGCACGCCGTAGACGCCGAAATCGATGCCGACGCGGCCCTCCTGGTCGAAGGCCGACGCGTCGTAAGGGTCGCCGCCTTCGGCCAGCCACTTCAGGCCGGCGTCGCGTTCGTCCTTGTAGTTCAGGCCGATCAGGGGCACTTGCTTGCGGCTGGCGAAGTCGACCAGCACCGGGTGTTCCTGGCGGCAGGCCACGCACCACGATGCCCACACGTTGAGCAGCCAGACCTTGCCCAGCATGTCCTGGCGGCCGATGGTCTTGGTGCCGTCGGCCAGCGTGGGCAAGGTGAACTCGGGCGCGGCCTTG
Source organism: Pseudomonadota bacterium (assembly GCA_041169085.1). Classification (GTDB taxonomy): domain Bacteria; phylum Pseudomonadota; class Gammaproteobacteria; order Burkholderiales; family Burkholderiaceae_C; genus Aquabacterium. The sequence continues at coordinate 4,445 of JBEEJT010000251.1, forward strand.
TCGATCAGGGGCGAGGGCACTTCACGCGGGTCGAGCTTGAGGCCCAGCCCCAGGAAGATGGCCAGGACCGCGAAGAGGCCCAGGGGCAAGAGGAAACGCTTCATGCGGCGGCTCCAGCGGCCGAAGTGGCCGCGGCGGTCGAGGTCTTGCGGGTGCGGTAGCGGCGGTCGGTGGCGGCGATCACGCCCCCCAGGGCCATGAGCAGGCAGCCCCCCCAGATCCAGTTGATGAAAGGCTTGTGGTAGACGCGGATGATCCAGTCGCCATTGGGCAGCATCTCGCCCATCGACACGTAGAGGTCGCGGGTGATGCCGGCGTCGATGGCGGCTTCGGTCATCGGGTTGGTCTGCACCTGGTAGATGCGCTTTTCAGGCGTCAGCGTGGCCACGGCCTGGCCGTTGCGGGTGATGTCGACCTGGCCACGGGCGGCACGGTAATTGGGGCCTTGCACCTCGGTCACGCCGTTGAGCTGGAAGGTGTAGCCGCCGATTTCGGTGGTGTCACCGATGGCCATCTTCACGTCCTTCTCGGTCTCGTAGGTGCGCACCATGCTCACGCCCAGGCAGAAGGCGGCCACGCCCAGGTGGGCCACCATCATGCCGGTGATCGAGACGGGCAGCTTGCGCAGGCCGCTGAAGGCGCCGGACACGAGCGGGCCTGAAGTCGGGCGGATCTTGTCCCACAGGTCTTGCAGGGTGGTGGCCACGATCCAGAAGCACATCCACAGGCCCACGGTGGTGCCGAAGTGGATCTTGCCGGCGGCCCAGCCGGTGGCCAAGGCGGCGGCCACGGCCACCACCATCGCCCACTTCAGGCGCGAGGCCAGCTCAGGCACTTCGGCCTGCTTCCAGCGGGCCACGGGGCCCACGCCCAGCAAGAAGATCAGCACGGCCATGATGGGCACGAACACGCTGTCGAAGTAAGGCGGGCCCACGGAGATCTTGCCCAGGCCCAGCGAATCCATGAACAGCGGGTAGAGCGTGCCCAGCAGCACCGACGCCGTGGCCACGACCAGCAGCACGTTGTTGGCCAGCAGCATGGACTCCTTGGAGACCACGCCAAAGCGCTGGCCCAGGCCCACGGTGGGCGCGCGCCAGGCGTACAGCGCCAGCGACAGGCCGATCACCACGACCAGGAAGCCCAGGATGAACAGGCCGCGACGCGGGTCGGACGCGAAGGCGTGGACCGACGACAGCACGCCCGAGCGGACCAGGAAGGTGCCCAGCAGCGACAGCGAGAAGCAGGTGATGGCCAGCAGCACCGTCCAGTTCTTGAAGCTGCCGCGCTTTTCAGACACGGCCAGCGAGTGGATCAGCGCCGTGCCCGCCAGCCAGGGCATGAACGAGGCGTTTTCGACCGGGTCCCAGAACCACCAGCCGCCCCAGCCCAGCTCGTAATAAGCCCAGGCAGAGCCCAGCATGATGCCGATGGTCAGGCACACCCAGGCGGCGGTCGTCCAGGGGCGTGTCCAGCGGGCCCATTGGGCGTCGAGCTGGCCGCCCAGCAGCGCGGCGATCGAGAAGGCGAAGGCCACCGAGAAGCCCACGTAGCCCATGTACAGCATGGGCGGGTGCGCCACCATGCCCGGGTCTTGCAGCAGCGGGTTCAGGTCGCGGCCGTCCGGTGCCATGGGCAGCAGGCGATCAAACGGGTTGGAGGTGGCCAGCATGAACAGCAAGAAGCCGAACGCGATCCAGCCCATGGTGCCCAGGATGCGGGCCACCATCACGTCAGGCAGGTGGCGACTGAACTGCGCCACGGCCAGCATCCACACCGACAGCATGGACACCCACAGCAGCAGCGAGCCTTCGTGGCCGCCCCACACACCGGCGATGCGGTAGTAGACGGGCAGGGCGCTGTTGGAGTTCTCGGCCACGTACAGCACCGAGAAGTCGTTGCGCACGAAGCTCATGGCCAGCAAGACGAAGGCGCCCAGGATCAGCACCGAGGTGATGCGCGACAGCGGGCGGGCGAGCGACATCCAGTCGCGCTTGAGCTTGTAGGCGCCCCACATGGGCAGCACGCCCAGCAGCACCGACACGCCCAGGGCGAGCAGCAGGAAGACCTGTCCAATTTCTGGGATCACTTTTGTTCCTTCATCTTCTCGGCCACCTTGGCCCGGCCTTCGGCGTCGGCGCGCTTGAGCGCTTCGGCGGCTTCGGGCGGCATGTAGTTCTCGTCGTGCTTGGCCAGCACTTCCTTGGCTTCGAATTCGCCTTGGGCGTTGACTTGGCCTTGGGCCACCACGCCTTTGCCCTCCTTGAAGAGGTCGGGCAGGATGCCTTCGTAGCTCACGGGCACGTCTTTGGCAGTGTCGGTGACCACGAAGTGCACCTTCACGCCGTCGCGCTGCAGCGAGCCTTCGCGCACCATGCCGCCCAGGCGGAAGGTGCGGCCTTGCGGCACTTCTTTAGCGGCCACCTGGGTGGGCGTGTAGAAGAACACCATGTTGGAGTTGAAGGCGCGCAGCACCAGGGCGACGGCCACGCCCACGATGGCCACGCCACCGAGCACCAAGTACAGCCGTTTCTTGCGGGGGGTCATGTCGTCGTCAAACCTTGTTCATTGGTCCTGGCCGTCGAGGTTGTCCTGCACTGCCTGCAGGGCCTGCTTGCGGCGGCTGGCGGCCAGCACGGGCTCGATGAGCATGCACGCCAGGGTCACGCCATACGAGCCCCAGATGTACAGGCCGTAGCCGTCCATGTTCCAGAATTGCGACCAGCTTTGCCATTGGTCCATGGGAGTCACCTCTTCTTGAAGGGTCAACGCGGGCCGGGGGCCGCAGGCTTCGCCAGCGCTTTCACCCAGGCCGCGTCGCGCTCGCGCTCCAGGATGATGGCGCGGGTGCGCGAGAACACCACAGCAAAGGCATAGGCCCAGAAGGCCACCGTCATCAGCAACATGGCCGTGAGCATGGTGGACGCCATCTTGGGCGCCGCCGACATGCTGATCGACGAGCCCTGGTGCAGCGTGTTCCACCACTTCACCGAGAAATAGATGATGGGCACGTTGACCACGCCCACCAGCGCCAGCAGGGCGCCGGCGTGGTCGCCGCGCACGGGGTCGTCGATGGCTTCGACCAGGGCGATGAAGCCCAGGTAGAGGAAGAGCAGGATGAGTTCAGACGTCAGGCGGGCGTCCCACACCCACCAGGTGCCCCAGGTGGGCTTGCCCCAGAGGGCGCCGGTCCACAGGGCGATGAAGGTGAACAGGGCGCCGGTGGGGGCGATGGCGCGCGCCACCATCGACGCCAGTTTGACGCGGAAAGCCCAGCCCACGCCGGCCCACAAGGCCATGGCCACGTAAAGCACCATGGACATCCAGGCCGCCGGCACGTGGATGAAGATGATCCGGTAGGACTGGCCTTGCTGGAAGTCGGTGGGCGCGACGGCGAAGCCCACCCACAGGCCGGCCAGGGCGAACAGGCCGGTCACGGCCCACAGCCAGGGGATGAGGCGCGCCACCAGCGGCTCGAAGCGCGAGGGCGCGGAAAACGTGGTCCAGGTCAGTCCAGCCATGATGGGCGTCAAATCCGATTCAATCCAGGGCGATGCGCAGGGCCGCTGCCGTGGCCCAGGGGGCCCCCAGCAACGTGAACAGCAGCAGCGCGCCCAAAAGCGACAAGTGTCCCTCAGGCGAGACGCCCACCGACACCGCCGTGACCGCCCCGGCGCCGAAAATCAGCACCGGAATGGCCAAGGGCAGCACCAGCAAGACGATGAGCATGCCGCCGGAACGTAAACCCAGTGTCAAGGCCGCGCCCACGCCGCCCAGCAAGCTGAGCACGGGCGTGCCCAGCAGCAAGCCGAACGTGAGGGTAGCGAGTTCCGGCCCGCGCACGTCGAACATCACCCCCAACAACGGGGCGGTGATTACCAGGGGCAATCCGAACACCGTCCAGTGCGCAAATGCCTTGGCCAGGGCCAGGCCGGGCAGCGACTGGCCGCACAGCAGGAACTGCTCCAGGCTGCCGTCGGCCAGATCGGGGCCGTACAGGCCGGTGAGCGACAGGAGCGAGGCCAGCAGCGCGCACACCCACAAGATGCCGGGCGCCATGGTGCGCAGCATGGCGGGCTCGGGCCCCACGCCGAGCGGGAACAGGCTGGCCGCGACCACGAAGAACACCAGGGGCAGCAGGGCTTCCACGCGGCGACGCGCCGCGAGCTGCCAGTCTCGCCGGATCAGGGGCCACATGTTGGTCAGGCCCCCGTCGCTTCGAGCCACAAGGTGTGCAGACCGGGCATCTGCACTTCCTGGTGGCTGGTGAACACCGCCGCGCCGCCTTGCGCGCAGTGTTGCTGGATGAGGGTGTTGAGCGTGGCCACGCCTTCGTCGTCGAGGGCGTCAAACGGCTCGTCGAGGATCCAGGTGCGCGGCGCGGCGGGCAAAGCCAGGCGCGACAGGGCAACGCGGCGGCGCTGGCCTTGCGACAGGGTGCGCACCATGGCCTTGCGGCGGTGCACCACGCCCAGTCGGGTCATGGCCTGCACCAGGGCGGCCTCTTCGCTGGGCTCGTTGTGCAGGCGGGTGACGAATTGCAGCGCTTCGAGCGACGAGAGGTCGTCCTTCAGGGCGTGTTGGTGGCCCATGAACACCAGGGGCAGGCCACGGAGGATGTCGCCCTCAGCGGGCCGCGACAGCCCGGCGAGCAGGCGCAGCAGGCTGGTTTTGCCCCGGCCATTGGGCCCGCGCACCCACCAGGCCTGACCGGCCTGCACAGTGAGGTTCAGGCGCGAAAACAGCAGCCGACCACCGCGCTGGCAGCCGAGGTCTCGGGTCTGCAGGGCATCAGAACTCGTACCGGTAGCCAAGGTAATACGTGAAAAGGTTGGTCGTGCTGACGGTGGGGACGGCGATGGTTTGCCCCGTATTTTGATCGACGGTGCTGCCCATGGCCTTGACGGTGGTCCGGTCCAAAGTGAGGTTGGATTCCAGGGTCACGGTCGGACGGGGCTTGAATGATGCCCTGAAACCGGGGCCCCAGGCCACAGTGGTACTCTGGATGCCGCCCGTTGAACTGTCCACGGCCACCGCCCGCATCCAGTGCAGGTTGGGCTCGATCTGCCAGCTTTCGTTCAGCGCGGTCATGTTGTTGGCGTTGAAGCCCACGCTGCGCCCCAGCCTGCCCCGGGTGGTGTTCACGCTGAACACCTGGGTGTCCCGGCTGGAATACAAGTTGGAGCCGATGGCCTGGAGGCTCATCGAGCGGGTGGCCCCCGTGGCGGGCTGGCTGGCAAAACCATTGGCCTCGTTGGGGGCAATCGCGCCGGTGCGGAAGAGGTGGGCGTCGCCCCCGACTTGCCAGTGGTTGGTCAGCGGCAGCGTGACCGACGCCATCGTGTGGTTGAAGTACGAGGTGTTGTCGCGCACGAACTGGCGCAGTTGGTCCAGCGTGTAATAAGCCTGCAGCGCCTTGATGGTGCGCGGCTGGGAGACGCCCTGCTTTTGCAGCCCGTCGTACTGGAAGAACAAGGTCTGGCTCAGCGACACGGGCACCAGGGCCATGCGCTCGGCGATCAGGGTGGTCACCATGCCGCCATCGCTCATCAGTGTGCTTTGCAGGCTGGCGCGGTTGAGCTTGCGGTAAATGGTGTCGTAGTCGACCGAGCCCATGACCGAGTTGTTGCCGCTGAAATAGCGCAGGTCGGTGCCCACGCCTCGGCGGTCGACCACGCCGTCGATCATGCGCTGGATCACGAAGACGGAAGCGCCGAAGTTGGGCGTGATGGCGTCGGCGTCGATCGACGTGCCCACGAAGTAGCGGTTGGCGTCGGCCACGCCGTCCACGGGCGAGCCCACGGCGGCCGAGGCCTTCCATTTCGGGCGGAAGCTGAAGCTGCCGGAAGCGCCGTCATAGCGGCCCTCGCCGCCCCAGGCGGCGTTCTGGCGGCCAATGCGGCCCTTGAGCCGGGTCGCGTCCAGGCCCAGGTAGTCGAAATAGGCTGCAGACAGGCGGTTGCGGTAGCGGCTCTTGAGCTTGAGTTGCTCGCGAGACAGCAGGTTGTAGTCGAGCTGCTCGCGCACCACGACCTTCATTTCGC
>JBEEJT010000252.1:0-4513 GCA_041169085.1 Pseudomonadota bacterium
CCCTCCCACTTGGTAAACGGCATGTGACCGGCTTCGGAGAGCCCGACCGGCCCGAAGGCGCTGGCGTTGCCTGTGGGCGAGGTGCACTGATGCTGGCGGTCTTCCAGCCCGCAGTGCTCCAGATCTGGGGCTTGGTGAGGGCTTTGTCCACCCACACCTGGCCAGTATTGGCCAAGCCCCGGACAGCCATGGGTGCGGGTTCGCCGCCGGTGGACTGGCCCACGACGCGGTGCGCTCGCCTCACCATGCCCGCCGAGCAGGGCGAGCGGCATCACCTGGCTGGCCGCCGAGATGGACAGGGACAGCAGCGTCGCGCGAGGGCGAGAAGGGGCAGGCTTGGTCATGGCGAATCACATGTTCACGCGATTCGGGCCCGGTTCGTCGCCCCCGCGACCTGGCACCGAGGGCAAGCCCTGATGCCCGGCCAGCCTCAGCGCTTGCCTTGCTGGAGCTTGGCGAACGCCGCCGCCATGGCCGACTGACCGCCCGCTGCGCCGCCGCCGGGGCTGGCGCCACGTGGCTGCTGACGCTCATGTCGGGCTGCGGGCTTGAAGCTGTTGTCGCGCTGGGCACCGGCGGCGCCCTTGGCGCCTTGGGGCGCCTCCAGCTTCATGGTCAGCGAAATGCGCTGACGAGCCAGGTCGACCTCGATCACGCGAACCTTGACGATGTCGCCCGTCTTGACCACCTCACGGGCGTCGTTGACGAACTTGTTGGCCAACTGGCTCACGTGCACCAGGCCGTCCTGGTGAACGCCCAGGTCCACGAAGGCGCCGAACTGGGCCACGTTGCTGACCGTGCCTTCCAACACCATGCCTTCTTTGAGGTCCTTGATGTCTTCCACGCCGTCGTTGAAGCGGGCCACCTTGAAGTCAGGGCGCGGGTCACGGCCGGGCTTCTCCAACTCGCCCAGGATGTCCTTGACGGTGATGACGCCAAACTTGTCGTCGGCGAACAGCTCAGGTTTCAGCGTGCGCAGCACGTCGCTCTTGCCCACCAGGTCTTGCACCGTGCGGCCCGTCTGGGCCAGCATCTTTTCCACCACCGGGTAGGTTTCAGGGTGCACGCCCGACAGGTCGAGCGGATTGTCGCCGTCGCGGATGCGCAGGAAGCCGGCCGCCTGCTCGAAGGTCTTGGGACCCAGGCCGGTCACATCCAACAGCTGCTTGCGGTTGCGGAAGGCGCCATTGGCGTCGCGCCAGCGCACGATGCTGTTGGCCACGGTGCCGCTCAGGCCCGACACGCGCGACAGCAGCGGCGCCGAAGCGGTGTTGAGGTCCACACCCACGCCGTTCACGCAGTCTTCGACCACCGCGTCCAGCGTGCGGGCCAGCTCGCTTTGGTTGACGTCGTGCTGGTACTGGCCCACGCCGATGCTCTTGGGGTCGATCTTCACGAGTTCCGCGAGCGGGTCTTGCAGGCGGCGGGCGATGGACACGGCGCCACGCAGGCTCACGTCCAGCTCGGGCAGCTCTTTGCTGGCGAATTCAGAGGCCGAGTACACCGAAGCCCCCGCCTCGCTCACCACCACCTTTTCGATGTGCGTGCCCGGGGCGAGTTGCTGGATGCGCTTGATCAGGTCGGCGGCCAGCTTGTCGGTTTCGCGGCTGGCGGTGCCGTTGCCGATGGCGATCAGGTTCACGCCGTGCGCCGCACACAGGCGACCCAGGGTGTGCAGGCTGCCTTCCCAGTCGCGCTTGGGCTCGTGGGGGTAGACGGTGTGGGTGTCGAGCACCTTGCCGGTGTCGCTCACCACGGCCACCTTCACACCGGTGCGGATGCCGGGGTCCAGCCCCATCACCACGCGCTTGCCGGCTGGCGCGGCCAGCAGCAGGTCGCGCAGGTTCTCGGCAAACACCTTGATGGCGGTGGCTTCGGCGGCCTCGCGCAGTTTGGTGAACAGGTCGCGCTCCAGGCTCAGGCTGAGCTTGACCTTCCAGGTCCAGGCCACGCACTTGCGGATCAGGTCGTCGGCCGGGCGCTTGCCGTGGCTCCAGCCCAGGTGCAGCGCGATGCGGCCTTCGGCCATCGTCGGCTTGCCCGGCACCACCTCTTCGTCCAGCACCAGCTTGGCATCGAGGAACTCTTGGGTGCGGCCACGGAACACGGCCAGCGCGCGGTGCGAGGGCACGGTGCGGATGGGCTCGTCGTAGTCAAAGTAGTCGCGGAACTTGGCGACGTCGGGGTTGTTCTCGTCCTTGCCGGCCATCAGCTTGGACTGGAACAGGCCTTCGGCCCACAGCCACTCGCGCAGCTTGCCGATCAGGGCGGCGTCTTCCGCCCAGCGCTCAGACAGGATGTCGCGCACGCCGTCGAGCACGGCAAAGGCATCGGCAAAGCCGCCGTCGGCGTTGATGAAAGCAGCCGCCTCGGCCATCGGGTCGAGGGACGGGTCGGCAAACAGCTTGTCGGCCAGGGGCTCGATGCCGGCTTCGCGGGCGATCATGCCCTTGGTGCGGCGCTTGGGCTTGTAGGGCAGGTAAAGGTCTTCCAGTTCCTGCTTGGTGGGCACCGTTTCGATGGCGGCGCGCAAGGCCGGGGTCAGCTTGCCCTGCTCTTCGATGCTTTTGAGCACCGCAGCGCGGCGGTCTTCGAGTTCACGAAGGTAGCCCAGGCGCGCTTCCAGCTCCCGCAGTTGGATGTCGTCGAGGCCGTCGGTGGCCTCCTTGCGGTAGCGGGCGATGAACGGGACGGTGGCGCCACCGTCGAGCAGCTGCACGGCTGCGTGGACTTGGGCGGGGCGAACCTTCAGTTCGGCCGCCAATTGCATCAGGATCTTGTCCAAACGAGTGCCCCCTCAAACGAGACTCGGTGATTGAGGGGGCGCAGTTTGCCATAGGCCAGAGGCCCGTCAGAAGGTGAAGAAGTCCACGGCCTGTTGCAACTCGGTGGCTTGGCCCGACAGTTCTTCGGACGTGGCCGCCAGCTGCTCCGAGGCGGCGGCATTTTGCTGGGTCGCCTGGCTCAACTGGGTCATGGCGCGGTTGATCTCACGCACCGTCTGGTCTTGCTCCTGGGAGGCCGCAGAAATCTCCTGCACCAGGCTGCTGGTTTTCTGGATCGAAGGCACGATCTCTTCCAGCAGGTGGCCAGCCTTTTCGGCCGTGGACACGCTGTGCCCCGCCAGATCGCCGATCTCCTTGGCCGCCTGCAGGCTGCGCTCGGCCAGCTTGCGCACTTCGGCCGCCACCACGGCGAACCCCTTGCCATGTTCACCGGCACGGGCCGCTTCGATGGCCGCGTTCAGGGCCAGCAGGTTGGTCTGGTAGGCGATGTCGTCGATGATCCCGATCTTTTGCGCGATCTGGCGCATGGCGCCGACCGTCTTGCTCACGGCCTCGCCGCCATCCACCGCTTCGGCGCTCGCCTTGGTCGCGATGCCGTCCGTGACCGTGGCGTTGTCGCGGTTCTGGCCGATCGAATTCGCCATGCCGTTGATGGCCATGGAGACGTTGTCCACCGAAGTGGCTTGCTGGCTGGCCGACACCGACAGCGATTGCGCGGTGCCGCTGACCTGACCTGCGGCGCTGGTCAAGGCCATCGAAGCGGATTGCACCTGCTGCAACACCGTGGCCAGCTTGTCACAACCGCTGTTGGCGTCATGCTTGACCTGGTCGAAAACGCCTTGGGCATCTCGGGTGATCCGGTGGCGCAGGTCGCCTCGCGCCAGGCCGCTGAAAATGAGCCCGATGTCGGTGATGATTTCTGCGTTGGTGTCCAGCAAGGCGTTCACGCCCGCACACATCGAGGCGATGGGCCCCGTCTTGCCATCCATGGGAATGCGGGGCTTCAAGTCCCCCTGTTGGGCCGACGCGGTCACCTGCTGGGCCTGCTGTACGGCCTCTTTCAACATGTTAGCGGCCTTGACTTGGTCTGTCACGTCTGTCGCGTACTTCACCACCTTGAACACGCGACCATTCATGTCGAAGATCGGGTTGTAAGAGGCCTGGATCCAGACTTCCTTGCGGTTCTTGCCCAAGCGCTTGTATTGCGCCGCATCGTATTCACCCCGCCCCAACTTTTCCCAGAACTGCTTGTATTCCACTGAGTCTCGGTAGGCGGGCTCCACGAACATCGCGTGGTGCTGCCCTTTGATCTCGCTGAGTTCGTAGCCCAAAGTGGCCAGAAAATTACGATTGGCGTTCAGGATCCGTCCATCGAGACCGAACTCGATGACCGCCTGCGACTTGTCAATGGCTGCCAACTGGCTTTCGAAGTCCGCATTGCGCAGCTTCACGGCCGTGATGTCCGCCGCAAACTTGACCACCTTGGTGGGGCGCCCATCCTCGCCCAGGATCGGGTTGTAAGAAGCTTGAATCCAGACTTCTTTGCCGCCCTTGCCCATGCGCTTGTACTCCCCCGAGTCGAACTGGCCGGCGTTGAGGCGAGCCCAGAACTCGCGGTAAGCCGAGGACTCGGCCTGGCCTGCCGCGGCGAACATGCTGTGGTGTCGCCCCTGGATTTCGTCGAGCCGGTATCCCATGACCTTGAGGAAATTGTCGTTGGCGGTCAG
>JBEEJT010000253.1:0-15055 GCA_041169085.1 Pseudomonadota bacterium
CGCCCAGTGGCACGATGCCGCCCACAACGAGCTCTTGATCTTCAAGAGTAGCAACCTCTGGTTCGACCCCAGCCAGTTCATTCAAAACAAGAAGATCCCGGTCTACGTGGACGCCGCCGACCCATCCAGGTACCTCGTGGACCTGTCCTTCCTGCCAAAGGTGCGCCACGCTTGAAGTCAAGGGGTTCGACATGTTCTCTCACGTGATGGTTGGCGTCAGCGATTTCGACCGCGCGCTGCGCTTCTATCAGCCGGTGCTGGATGCCCTGGGCATCGCGTTCCGCTTCATGGCGCCGGAGCGGCCCTGGGCCGGCTGGCAGTCGTCGCCAGACCCCAGGCCGCTCTTCCTCATTGGCCGCCCGCACGACGGGCAAGCGCACCAACCCGGCAATGGCCAGATGGTGGCTTTCCTGGCCACGACCCGCGCGCAGGTGGACCAGGTCCACGCCCTGGCCTTGCAAGGCGGCGGCCGCTGCGAAGGCCCTCCCGGGCTGCGCCCCGAATACCATGCCCACTACTACGGCGCCTATTTTCGAGACCCGGATGGCAACAAGCTGTGCGTCGCTTGTCACCTGCCAGAATGACCCCCCATGAAAAAGAAAGCCATCCAAGCAGAAGTGCAACGCATGCTCGAAATGGGCCTGGCCAAAGCCCAGGTGCTTCGGCACCTCGTGGCCAGCGGCGCCCAACCGCGTGCGGCGGCCCATGCCATCGCGTCTTACCCGCAGCCTGAACTGCTGGCCAAGCACGCCAAACTGGTCGACGCGATGGTCGTCATCTCCTGGCTTCAACTCGCCTTCACCGTGTTGATCTGCCTGGTCATCGGCTTGCGCTATGGGCTGTTGCCCACGGCCATCATCACCGCACTCGTCGGGGCCTTTGGCTACCTCTTCGTCTGGGGGTTCAACCACAACCGCGCTTGGGCCTACAACGCCACCCTGATCATGGGCATCGTGAACCTGCCCCAACAAATGGGCGGCTTGCTGACCGACCCCGCGAGCAGCGCCATCGGCTTGACCCTTTCCGCGGCGCTCATGGGCTTCGCCTGGTTTGTGCGCACCCGCATCTTCCCCGACTTCGCCTTCATTTCACCCCGCAAAGCCAACGGGGAGTATGTGTTCACGGCTTGAAGCGCCATGTCTCACACACGCCACCTCCGCGAAGTGACGTTCACGGCCATCCGCTCGCAAGGGCCCGGGGGTCAGAACGTCAACAAAGTCTCCAGCGCCATCCACCTGCGCTTCGACGTGCAGGCCTCGTCACTGCCAGACGCCGTCAAGGCCAAGCTGCTGCAGTCGCCAGACCAGCGGCTGACCAAAGACGGCGTGATCGTGATCAAGGCGCAGAACGCTCGCAGCCGCGACCAGAACAAGGCCGAGGCCCTGGCCCGGCTGGAAGAGATGATCGCGCAGGCCAGCCATGTGCTGCCGCCCAGGCGCCCGACCAAGCCCACCCACGCCTCGAAACAGCGGCGGCTGGAGGGCAAATCCCAACGCGCCACGGTCAAAGCTGGTCGTGGCAAAGTGGCGTTCTGAGTCGGCCCGCCCGCTCGCATCGAGGACCCGCCCCATGACCACCTTCGCCACCACGCGCCTGTTCCAGGCGCCCCCGGCTGCCGTGTTCGCTGCCCTGCAAGACCCGGCCCGGCTGGCCGCCTGGTGGGGCCCCAATGGCTTCACCAACCGCTTCAGCGCCTTCGCCTTCCAACCCGGCGGGCGCTGGGTGTTCGACATGGTCGGGCCTGATGGCACCGTCTACCCCAATGAAGCGGTGTTCGAACACATCGAAGCCGACCGTCAAGTCGTGATCCGCCACGTGTGTCAGCCCTTCTTCACGCTCACCCTGACCTTGAGCGCCACGCCGGAAGGCACCCAGGTGTTGTGGGAACAAGCGTTCGACGACGCGGCGGTGGCACAAGCCGTCCGGCACATCGTGGAGCCCGCCAACGAACAAAACCTCGACCGCTGGAGCCAGGCGGTGGCCTGATCCCCACGCGGCTCAGCTGGCCACGGCGTCGCCCTGCACGGGCGGGCGCCGCCCCAGCAAGCGCGCGGTCAACCCGATCAGGTCGTCCACCAGCGTGAACACCACCGGGATGACCAGCAGGCTCAGGAAGGTCGACGTGATCAGGCCGCCGATCACCACGATGGCCATTGGGGCGCGGAAGCTCGGGTCCACGCCCAAGCCCAAGGCAATGGGCAACATGCCCGCCCCCATGGCGATGGTGGTCATGATGATGGGGCGAGCCCGTTTGCGACACCCGTCGATGACGGCGTCAAAGCGCGACAGGCCCAGCTCATTGCGGGCGATCAAGACATAGTCCACCAGCAAGATGGAATTCTTGGTCGCGATGCCCATGAGCATGATCAGGCCGATCATGGACGGCATGGACAGCGCCGTGCGCGTGATCACCAGCGCGGCAAACGCCCCGGGGATGGACAACACCAGCGCCGCCAGGATGGTGACAGGCTGGACAAAGCCCCTGAACAGCAGCACCAGCACGCCGTAGATGCACAGCACGCCGATCAGCATGGCCAGGCCAAAGCTCTGAAACAGCTCGGCCATCGCTTCGGCGTCGCCCACGGCCGCGTGGGTGATGCCCGGGGGCAGGTGGGTCAGGCTGGGCAAGGCCAAGGCCTTCTTCTCGACTTCACCCAGCGCCATGCCGTTGAGGCCCACTTCGAAGCTCACATTGCGCATGCGGTCGAAGCGGTCGATCTGCGCCGGGCCGCTGCCCAGGCTGACGGTGGCCACGTTGCCCAGCGTGACCGGGCCACGCGCGCCAGGCACCGGCAAGCGGGCCAGCAACTCCGGGTCCTGCCGTGCGGCGGCAGCCACCCGCACCACCACCGGCACTTGCCGCTGGCTGAGGTTGAGCTTGGCCAAGGCCTGGTCGTAATCGCCCAGCGTGGCCACGCGCAGCGTGTCACCAATGGCGGCCGTGCTCACACCCAGGTCCGCGGCGCGAGCCGGGTCGGGGCGCACCACCAGCTCGGGCCGCACCAGGGCCGAGGTGGACGTCACCGTGCCGATGCCCGGGATGGTGCGCAGCTCATGGGCCACCACTTCGGCGTGGGCCATGAGCGCGTTGCCGTCTTCGCCGGTCAGGATCAACTGGTATTTCTCGGCCGAGCCGCCCAGACCGACATTGACCCGAGCGCCGGGCAAGGCGTCCAGGGCCTGCTTGAGCTGCGCCTCGATCACCTGTTTGGTCACGCCCGGGCGATCGGTGCGGTGGGTCAGGTTGAGCGTGAGCGTGGCTTTGCGCACTTCGCCCGCGCCACGGGGCTGGAAGGGGTCGCCCCCCGTCGAGCCGCCGCCCACGGCCGTGTAGACCATCTTCACGTGCGGGTTGGCCTGCACGATCTGGCGGGCCTTCTCGGCCGCAGCGGTGGTCTGGTCCAAAGTGGCGCCCGGGGGCAAGGCGATCGACACCTGGGTCTGTGACAAGTCGTCAGGCGGGATGAAGCTGGCGGGCAGCTTGGTCATCAACACGATCGAGCCAAAGAAGAACACCGCCACCGCCAGCAAAGTCCACCAGCGGTGCCGCAAGCACCAGCGCGCCCAGGTCAAGTAAGGCGGCATCCAGCTGGGCTCTTGTTGGGCGTGGCCATGCCCTTTGAGCAGGTAAGCCGCCATCATGGGCGTGAGCATGCGGGCCACCACCAGCGAGAAGAACACCGAGATGGCCGCCGTCCAGCCGAACTGCACGAAGAACTTGCCGGGCACGCCCCCCATGAATGCCGTGGGCAGGAACACCGCGATCAACGTGAAGGTGGTGGCGATCACGGCCAGACCGATCTCGTCGGCGGCCTCCATGGCCGCAGCCATGGGCGACTTGCCCTGGGCCAGGTGGCGCATGATGTTCTCGATCTCGACGATGGCGTCGTCGACCAGGATGCCCACCACCAGGGACAGCGACAGCAGCGTCACCACATTGAGCGAAAAGCCCATGAAGTACATGACGCCGAAGGTGGGGATGGCCGACAGGGGCAAGGCGGCCGCAGCGACCAGCGTGGCCCGCATGTCGCGCAGGAACAGCCAGACCACGATCACCGCCAGGATGGCCCCTTCGTAGAGCAGGTTCATCGAACCCTGGAAACCCTCTTGCACCGAATCCACGAAATTGAACGCCTCGGTGACGGCCATGTCCGGGTGGGCACGGCGCAACTGGGCCACGGCTTCGCGCACGCCCTTGGCCACTTCGACTTCGCCCGCGCCTTTCGCCCGGGTGACTTCGAAGCCCACCACAGGCTTGCCGTTGAGGAAGGCCCGCGCGCGGGGTTCGGCCAAGCCGTCGGTGATCGTGGCCACCTGATCGAGCCGGATGTGTCGGCCGTCGCTCAGGGTGATGGACATGGCGGCCAGCTCGTCGGCCGACTTGACGGTGGCCAAGGTGCGCACAGACTGCTCGCCCTTGCCGAAATCCACCCGACCGCCCGCTGCTTCCACCTGCATGCGCTGCAACTGGCGCGAGACGTCGGACGCCGTGAGGCCCAGCGAGAGCAGCTTGACGGGGTCGAGTTCCACGGCCACCTCGCGGCTGCCGCCCCCCACGCGGGTCACCGCCCCCACCCCACGCACCGCCAACAAGGTCTTGGTGACATCGTGGTCCACGAACCACGACAGCGCCTCGTTGTCCATGCGGCCCGAAGCCACGGTGTAAGTCAGGATGGGCAAGCCCGAGATGTTGACCTTGGAGACGACCGGGTCGCTCATGTCGCCCGGCAGGTTGGCGCGGATGCGGGACACCGCATCGCGCACGTCGTCCACGGCTTCCTGAATGGGCTTTTCCAGACGGAACTCGACCGTGAGTGTGACCATGCCGTCTTGCACCTTGGTGTAGAGGTGCTTGACGCCCTGCAGCGTGGCGGCCGAGTCTTCCAGCTTGCGCGCCACTTCGGTTTCGAGCTGGGCCGGCGCCGCCCCGGGCAAAGCCGCGCGCACGGTGACCGTGGGCAGCTCGATGTCGGGGAAGTTCTGGATCTTCATCCCCGAAAAGCCGATCACGCCCATCAGCGTGAGCATGACGAACAGCATCAACGCCGGGATGGGGTTGCGGATGGACCAGGTCGAAACGTTCATCACTGGGCTCCGGCAGCCGGGCCGACCACGCGCACGGTGTCCCCGTCGTTGAGCAAGCCGACCCCTGCGGCCACCACGCGAGCGCCCACCGGCAGCCCTTGGGTGACCTCGACGCGGTCGCCTTCACGCCGCCCCACCTTCACCTTCACGCGACGGGCCACAGAACCTTCGAGCACGAACACATAGGTGTAGCCGTCTTGCAAGGTCACGGCGGTTTGGGGCAAGGTGGCCCCGCCCGATTGGCCCAGGGCCAGCCAACCCGACGCGAACATGCCGGGCCGCACGCCCGATCTCAGCGCCGAGGGCGCCAGGTCCACGTAAGCCACGCCGTTGCGGGTCTGGCCATCGACGGTAGGCGATGCGACGCGCACGTGGCCCACCACCGGCGCGCTCAGCCCGGGCACCTGGAGATGGGCCTCCTGGCCCGGCTTCACCTGGATCAAGTCGGCGGCCGCCACCTCGGCGCGCCATTGCAGGCGGCCTTGACGAACCAGGCGGAAAAGTTCCTGGCCGGGCTGGCCAACGGCCCCCACGGTGGCGCTGCGTGCGCTGACCACACCGTCGTCAGGCGCCAAAACGCGGGTCTGGCGCAGCCGCAGCTGTTGATTGAGCCATTGCGACTTGGCCGACGCGGCTCGGGCCTGGGCCGTGGCCTCGGCGGTGAACACGCGCAAGGCGTCTTGCGGGCTCAAAGCGCCTGTGCCTTGCAGTTTGCGAGCGCGGTCGGCGTTGGCCCGCGCTTCCGCGGCCAGGGCTTCCGCTTCCGCCAGCGCCGCGCGCGCGGCCTGTACGTCGGACTCGATGGATTCGGCAAAGAAAGTGGCCATCACCTGGCCCTTGCGCACCACGTCGCCCACATCCACCTGAACGGACACCAGACGCTGACCGCCCAATTCCGCCCCCACGATGGCGTCCTGCCAAGCCAGGATGGGGCCGTTGGCCACCAGCTTCAGGTCCCAGGTGCGGGGCTGGGCGCTCACCACCTCGACGCTGAGCGCCGGGGCGCTGCGTGTGGCGCCATGGGCAGCGCTGCCCGCCGCAGGGGCGGAAGCGGCCGTGGCCCCTGCTGCTGCGCCCTCAGGCGATTTGGGGCCACAGGCCCCCAGAGCCAGCAGCACCGTCAGCGCGGCGGCGTGGCCGACCGCACGCCAGGTCGACGCCCGACGGCCAGGCGCCCGCATGGGGCGGTGGAGTTGAACTGCAGGCATGGCATCCCCCAGGAACGGGCCGGTGTGACCCTGTTGTGGTCCGAAACGCCGCAAGTGCGGCGACAAGGTTTTACCAGATGCCCGCCACCCGTCTGGCCCCTGCGGCGACAATTCGCCCATGCGATGGACCGCCTGGCAACACCCCACCTCTGACGGCTTCACCCTGCGCGGCTGGCACACGCCACCCCGTGGCCGGCCGCTGCTGCACTTCATCCACGGCAACGGCTTTTGCGGCAGGGCTTACGAGCCCCTGCTGGCCCTGCTCCACCCACACTACGACCTGTGGTTGAGCGACGCCCAAGGCCACGGCCAAAGCGACCATGGCGGCCGTTTCGTGGGCTGGAACCGCAGCGCACACCTGGCACTGGAAGCCTTGCGCACGCACGGCCAGGCCTTCTCCGGGGTGCCTCACCTGGCGCTGGGCCACAGCTTCGGCGGTGTGCTCACGGCCCTGATGACCAGTGAGCGTGGCCAGCCCTTCCAGCGCGCCGTGCTCATGGACCCGGTGATCATGCCGCCGGCCATGTTGTTTGGGCTGTCCCTGGCGACCGTTGCCGGCCTGGCCCAACACGCGCCGCTGGCCAAATCGGCGCGCAACCGTCGCCACCACTGGGACAGCCGCGAAGCCGCACACCAGCAGTTGAAGGGCCGCGGCGTCTACAAGGGCTGGCGCGACGACGCTTTCCAGGCCTTCATCGACCACGCCTTGTGCGACGACCCCAGCGGCGGGGTTCGGCTGTGTTGCGAGCCAGATCGAGAGGCAGAAATCTTCTCTTCCGGGCCTGAGCGGCTGTGGACCTTGCTGGGTCGCGTCCAGACGCCCACCCAGGTGCTCCGCGCCCAACACACCTTCCCGTTCGTTTTGGACGGATTGCGCCATTGGCAGCGCCTCAACGACCACGTCGACGTCGTCACCCAACCCGGCGGTCACTGCTTCATGCAGGAAGACCCGGCTGCCGCCGCCCAGGCCGTGCTCGCCGCCCTGGCAGCTTGAGCAGTTTGTCCATTTTTGTGCGCCCTGAGGCCTCGGCAGGCTTGCCGCACCGCACAAACGCAGTTTGTTTTTTGATACAACAGGGGTGAGGCGAGCGCATCCGGCGCGCCTCGATGAAAGGGAGCGCCATGCCCGAACATTGCCGCATCGACGACGCCGATCTGCTGGCTCAGCTGGAAGCCTTCAGCCCGGAATCGCTCGACGCCTTGCCGTTCGGCGTCATTGGTTTTGACGCCGACGGACGCATTTGCCGCTACAACCGCTACGAATCCGAAGCGGCCCACTTTCCTGTCAACCAGGTGCTGGGACAGCACGTGTTCGAAGAGCTGGCCCCTTGCTTCAACAACTACCTGGTGGCTGGGGTGTTGGAGGCCGCCGCCGAGGCGAGCCTGCCTGTCGACACCACCTTGCCTTACGTGCTCACCTTCCGCATGAAGCCCACACGGGTGAAGCTGCGGCTGCTGGCGCCCGTGGGGCCAGGGCTGCGGTACATCCTGGTGCAACGCCAGTTGCCTGCCTGAAGGTGAAGGCGCATGGCCATGGACCATGACCCGCCCGCACCGCCGCAGGCTGAACTGCTGGCGGCCTACCAAGGGCTGTTGCAACTGGTGCACCACCTGCCAGTGGGCGTGGTTCAGGCCGACCGCGACGGGCGCATCCACCTGATGAACCCCAAAGCCACGCAAATGTTGGCGCCCTTGGGGTTTGGTGAAGGCGAATTGAACCTGTTCGACATCCTGGACCGGGCTTCGCCCGACCTGCGCACCCTGGTGGAAGTGTTCAAAGGCCAACAAGGCCTGATCTGCGAAAACCACCGCATCGAACTGCCCACGTACATGCAAGGCGGTGCCCGCACCGAAGTCCTGGGGCTGACCGTCACCCAACTGCTGAACGTGGCGCACAGCCTCTTGGTGGTCATCACCGACGAGACGCACGTCGAGCGGCTGCGGCGCATCAAGGCGTCGCAGCGGCCAGCCAGATGACGGTCGCCGTCGATTGGCGCTGGTGGCAAGACCCCCAGGCGGTCTGGCGCCACACCCGCGACCTGCTCAGCTCGACGCTCCAAACGCTCCGGCCTGAACTGGATGCCGCCACGCTGCGCCACGCCTTGCGCGACAGCGACGCGGCCCAGACGCTGCACTTGAGTCGTGACCTGGGCGTGGGCTCGCTGGAGTTGCTCAGCCTGGGCGCGGCCTTCATCGAGGCCAGCGGCATGCATCGGCCCGAACACCTGGAGCGGCTGCACGGCAGCCTGCTGTTGGGCGACTGGGTCACCCTGGCCGGGCAAGCCTGGCAAGCGGGCGCCGACGCCCCCCAACCCGCGGTGAGGTTTCGCACCTCGGGCAGCACGGGGCGGCCCCGCAGCTGTGTGCACCCCTGGCCCTGGCTCACCCAGGAAGCCCAGGCACTGGCTCGCCACCTGCAGGCCGGTGGCCCGGCAACGCGTGTGGTGTCGGTCGTGCGCAGCCACCACATCTACGGTCACCTGTTCACCTTGCTGTTGCCACGTGCCCTGGGGTGTCCGGTGGTCGACGCCGTGGCTCAAGCCCCTGCGGCGGTGCTGGCCGGCTTGCAAGCTGGCGACGTGGTGGTCGGCTTCCCCGACTGGTGGCGCGCGGCGGTGCAAAGTGGGCTGGCGCTGCCGCCCGGGGTGACCGGGGTGAGCTCCACGGCGCCTTGCCCGCCCGAGCTGGCCCTCGCCACACTCGACGCGGGCTTGTGCCGCCTGGTGCTGGTGTACGGCAGCACGGAGACGGCGGGCATCGCCTGGCAGGAAGCTGGCGACGACGCTTACGCGCTCATGCCCCATTGGCGCCGCCCTGCCGACCCCAAAGACAGCGCCAGCCTGGTGCGCCTCACGCCCAACGGGCAGACCGCCACCGTGGCCCTGCCCGACCAGGTGCGCTGGCTGGACGACACCCACCTGGTGCCCGCCGGCCGCCTGGACCTGGCGGTGCAGGTCGGGGGCGTCAACGTGTCACCCCAGGCGGTGCGGCAACACTTCCTGAGCCTGCCCGAGGTGGCCGACGCGAGCGTGAGGTTGCACGACTTCGGCGGGGTGCCCAGGCTGAAGCTGTTCGTCGTGCCGAGTGCCGAGGGCGCCCGCGCAGACGGTCTGCTGGCCACGCTTCGCAGCCATGGCCTGGGCTTGCAGCCTGCGGCCCGGCCCGCGCACATCGCGCTGGGCCCGGCCTTGCCGGTCAACGCCATAGGCAAAGCCTGCGACTGGCCCGTGCCCGACACGCCCGGGTGAACAAGCGCGGGCGCATCAAACTGCACCGCCATGTGCGGTCACTTTCGGCCTATGGGCAAGCCGCGGAAGGGCCACCATCGGGGCATGCTCGCCCTGTTGCTGCCCTCACCTTGCAGGCCCCTGTTGGGCCCCGAAGCGCCTTCGGTGGCACACGCCGCGGCCCCCCGGCCGCCACGCCATGCGCTGGCCTGGTGGCGACTGGGGGCAGGCCTGCTGCTGGCCGGTGGGGTCTTGGCGGCGTTGAGCGGCTGCGCATTGCGCCCGCCGCAGAGCGCCCAGGAAACCCAGATCGACAGCGTGATGCCCGGGGCCATGGTGGGCGCCGGCATCGTGGGCAAGCCGTTTTGCCTGCACCTGCGCTACCGCAACCACTTTTGGCCTGCTTACAGCGACGCCCAGGCCGAGGCCTGGATCAGCGAGGGCAGCTGTGCCAGCAAGGGCCCGGCACGGCCCGTCAGTGCGTTGCGCCTGAGCTGGTGGTACGACTGGCAGGACACACAGTCCAACCGCCAATGCCTGAACACCGACCGCTGCCGCATGGACGAGCAGACCTTGCTGGTGGGGCGCAACATCCGCTGCGCTGCAGCCCACGCCTCCGATGGGCCCCACACCGCCTACATCACCACCGACGAAGTGGTGTGCCACTGACACCAGGGCCGTGTCCGCAGGCCCGAAGGCTCACACCCAGCTGAGCGGCTGGCCAGCCAGATCGGTGAGTGGCAGGCGAGGCATCCAGGACAGCAAGATCCGGTAGGTGTCTTTGTCGAATGCGGGGCGACCTGCCCGCAACAAGGCTTGCACCTCGTCTTCGGTGTGGGCGGTGCCCAGGTAACACCAGGCGTCCACCACGTGCCAGGCCCCGCCTTCGCCCACCCTGATCGGCCCACCAAAGGGCCACACCTTCACTTGCCAGTCCGTCAACAAGGCGGCCAGCCGCGCGTCGTGCTCGGCGCGGGCCTCTTGCCCCACGCACGCGCCCAGGCAGCGCTTCATCTGATGGGCGAAGCAAGGCCGCCCCTTGGGCACTTGTTCCAGCCCCAAGGTCGCCTGGCACAGGCCGTTGGTTTCGGCCAGCTCGCGCAACCAGGCCGTGGCGTCGCGTTTGCTGCCAAACAGGCCATGGGCCGCGTGCTGACGGCCCCAGTCGAGGTCGCGGGCCCAAACCAGGTTCAACTGCCCAGCCTGGTCGCCCTCGGGGGCCCGCCATTGCCAGGTGCACAGCTCGCTGAGCCGGCGCAAGCGCTGGTTGTGGATGGGTTGCTGCTGCTTGATCCACAGCGCTTCGGTCAGCAAGGCGCCCATTTCGCCCGACGTTTCACACCAGTCGACGTGGCGCACCTGCTGTGACAGGCTCATCTCCTTGGCGCTGCGGTGGTCGGCGCTGAAGTGCGACAACACCCTTTGGCGGATGCGCACCGCCTTGCCGATGTACAGCGGCACTTGGCCCTCACCCATGAACCGGTAAACACCCGGCGTGTCAGGCAGGGTGTCGGCGAGAGCGGGGTCGAGGTGGGGCGGCCAGGAAGAACGGCCCGTGAGCTCGCCCACGGCCTGCGCCAACACCCCGGCAGGCAGCGTTTGCTGCAATTGCGCCCAGAACTGCGCGAGCACGTCGGCGTCGGCCAGGGCACGGTGGCGGGCGTCATCGGGCACGGTGAGGCCATGACGCTGGATCAAGGCGTCGAGGTTGTGCTTGGCGTGTTGCGGGAACAGCTTGCGTGAGAGCTTGACCGTGCACAACACCGGCGGGCGGAAGTCCAGGCCGGCTCGGCGGAACTCGTTTTTCAGGAAGCCGTGGTCGAAGCGGGCGTTGTGGGCCACGAACAGCCGCCCTTGCAGCCGGTCGAGGATGTCCGGCGCCAGGGTTTCGAACAGGGGCGCCTCGGCCACCATCTCGTCTGAGATGCCGGTGAGCTTCTGGATGAAGGCGGGGATGGGCGTTTCGGGGTTGACCAGCGCCGACCAGCGCTCGACCACGCGCCCCTCTTCCCACAGGACGATGCCGACTTCCGTGATCCGGTCGACCAAGGCGTTGGCACCGGTGGTTTCGAGGTCGACGAAGGCGATCGTTTGACTTGGATCAACTGACATGCATCAAAGAAATTGAGGGCGAATTTCGGCTCTTTTTTTGCTTGAACACGTCAAGCGGTCACCTGCGCAGGGCGGACTTCACCAGCTTGGCTCGTCACATGAACCAAAGGGGTGAAATCCGTTGAGGCGACGCACCAGCCCACTGCATCCAACCAAGAGGAAAGTCGCCATGTTAAACAGCCACCAAGCCCGTGCCAGCGTGGAACTGCTGACCATTTACCAAGTCAGCAAGATCCTGGGCGCCTCACTCGACATCCACAAGACCTTTCGCGAAGCGCTCAATGTGTTGACCTCGATGATGGGGT
The DNA here is from genome assembly GCA_041169085.1 of Pseudomonadota bacterium. GTDB lineage: Bacteria > Pseudomonadota > Gammaproteobacteria > Burkholderiales > Burkholderiaceae_C > Aquabacterium. The sequence continues at coordinate 11,938 of JBEEJT010000253.1, forward strand.
GGCGCCGAGCGGCCGTGGTCCTGCAACAAGACGACGGCGTGTTGTGCGGGCTGTGTGCCGTGGGTTTGTCGCGGGAAGAGTCGGCTCGGCTGACCTTCTCGGTGGGCGAAGGCATCGTGGGCCGCGTGTTTGCCACCGGGGTGCCCATGGTGGTGCCCGACATCCAGGCCGAACCGCTGTTCCTCAACCGCAGTGGCGCCGCCGACCAGAACCCGGACGACACGATCGCCTACCTGGCGGTGCCCATCAAGGCCGACCGGCGCACCTTGGGCGTGCTCACCATGGACAGACGGGTGCAGGAACGCACGGGCGTGTTCGACGAAGACCTGCGGCTGCTCTCCATGTTGGCCACGCTGTTCGGGCAGAACCTGCTGTTGCACAACAGCGTGTCGGCAGAACACGGCCGCCTGCACGAAGAAGCACGCCGCCTGAGCAAGGCGCTCAAGCCCGCCTTGCAGCTCGACACGGCCATCGGGGCCTCGCCGCGCATGCAGGCCGTTTTCGCCGAGGTGCACCAGGTGGCCCCCACCAAGACCACCGTGTTGCTGCGCGGTGAAAGTGGCACCGGCAAAGAGGTGATCGCCCGCGCGGTGCACAACCTCTCTCCCCGCGCAGAAATGCCCTTTGTGCGGGTGAACTGCGCAGCGCTCACCGAGACCCTGCTGGAAAGCGAGCTCTTCGGCCATGAAAAGGGCGCCTTCACGGGCGCCATGGGCACCCGCAAAGGCCGCTTCGAGATGGCCCATGGCGGCACCCTGTTCCTCGACGAGATCGGCGACATCTCGGCCTCGTTCCAGGCCAAGTTGCTGCGCGTGTTGCAGGAAAAGGAATTCGAGCGGGTGGGCGGCTCACACCCGATCAAGGTCGATGTGCGCATGATCCTGGCCACCAACCGCAACCTCGAGAAGATGGTGGCGGCCGGGGAGTTCCGGGCCGACCTGTATTACCGCATCAACGTGGTCAGCATCTCCTTGCCACCCTTGCGCGAGCGACGCGAAGACATCCCGCTGATGGTCGAGCACTTCCTGTCGCGCTTCAACCGAGAGAACAGCCGCAAGATCAAGGTCACGCCGCGTGGTCTCAAGGTGCTGACCAGCTGCTATTGGCCTGGCAACGTGCGGGAACTGGAGAACTGCGTGGAGCGCACGGCCACCATGGCCCTCAACGACGAGCTCACCGACTTGAGCTTCCCCTGCCATGACAACCGCTGCCTCACGCAAGTGCTGCACTTCGTCGAACGCGAAGACGCGGTGCGCCCGGGGCGCCCCGTGACCGTGCCCATCGCGGAAGTGCCCATGCGCACGCCGCCATCTGAACCCAGTGCCCCTGCGTCGGTCAGCCCCGCAGAGCGGGCGGCGGCCTCGTCGTCCGACGACAAGCCCCATGGCGAGCGCGAGCGGCTGATCTGGGCCATGGAGCGCTGTGGCTGGGTGCAAGCCAAGGCGGCGCGCCTGCTCAACATCACCCCGCGCCAGATGGGCTATGCCCTGCAAAAGCACGACATCGAGGTGCGCAAGTTCTGAAGGGCTGGCACGGCACTCAAGCCGTGCCAGGCTCTTCAGGTGCGAAGCAAAGGGGCTGGTCTTCGCACTGCGCGCAGTGCGGTGACTTGCAGATCATCACTTCGGCCTGCTCGCACAACAAGCGGTAGAAGAACTTCTTCCAGCGCATGTTGCTCACGTTGCGTTGGTGCAAGGCCGTGAAGTGCTCCGCCATCAAGGCGTTGAGTTGTCCCCGGTTGCCCAGCCCCAAGTCTTCCCACAAGTGGCGCGGGCCCATGCAGGCCTGGGCCAGGGCCATGGCCAGGTGGTCCGCCAGCACGCCGGGGTGACTCGCGTGGTCGCGCAGCAAGGCCATCAGGTCAGCGTGCTCTTCGTCGAGTGCGGCGGCTTGCAGGTCGCTGCCGCCGCCACTGCGCTGAGGCGACCAAAGCAAGGGTGTCGAGGCGGGCGCCATGTCCATGGGGGGCTCCTGAGTTGGCCCAGGCGTTGGTGCAAGCCACATGCCAAACACCGCTGCCCCAAGGGGTGAGCCCTCACGCTGGCTTGGGCTGTCGGCTTTGTCGCACAAGCCACAGGGTGTCGGCGAACCCGTTGTGACAAAGCCTGCAAAGGCCCAGGCCCACTGCACGCCACATGCGCTAAGTGCTTGATTTGACAAGGCTCAAGCGCCGTCAAAGAGGTGGCACGGTTTTGGCAAACGCCCCCATCAACCGAGCGCGAGCTCACTGACGGGGAATCGAACATGGAAGCGTCCTCTTTGGCCTCCAAGGCCTTCATCAGCATCGGTCAGATCAAGCCCCTGGGCGCCGCCCCAGACCCCGCCGCGCACAGCGGCTGCGGTACCTCGGGCGGAGAAGGCAAGGCGAGTTGCGGCTCGTCGGGCGGGCCGGACGACATGCCCGCCGAGATCTGGGAAAAGGTCAAGAACCACCCCTGCTACTCGGAAGAGGCCCACCACCACTATGCCCGCATGCACGTGGCCGTGGCCCCGGCTTGCAACATCCAGTGCAACTACTGCAACCGCAAGTACGACTGCAGCAATGAGTCGCGCCCAGGTGTGGTCTCGCAAAAGCTCACGCCCGACCAGGCCGTGAAGAAGGTGCTGGCCGTGGCCAGCGAGATCCCGCAGATGACGGTGCTGGGCATCGCCGGCCCCGGCGACGCGCTGGCCAACCCGAAGAAGACCTTCGAGACCTTCCGCCGCCTGTCTGAAGAGGCGCCGGACATCAAGCTGTGCCTGTCGACCAATGGCCTGGCGCTGCCCGATCAGGTCGACGAGATCTGCAAGTACAACATCGACCACGTCACCATCACCATCAACATGGTGGACCCGGCGGTGGGCGAGAAGATCTACCCCTGGATCTTCTGGGACCACAAGCGCGTGACCGGCTACGAAGCCGCCAAGATCCTGCACGAGCGCCAGATGCTGGGCCTCGAGATGCTGACCGCACGCGGCGTGCTCACCAAGATCAACTCGGTGCTGATCCCCGGCATCAACGACGAGCACCTGATCGAGGTGAACCGCGAGGTGAAAAAGCGCGGCGCCTTCTTGCACAACATCATGCCGCTCATCTCCGAGGCTGAGCACGGCACCTACTTCGGCCTCAACGGCCAGC
>JBEEJT010000254.1:0-26094 GCA_041169085.1 Pseudomonadota bacterium
ACCTCGATGTGGCCATCATCGGCACGCCAGACAAGGTGTCCATCCAGGACTGGTTTGTCAGCAGCGCCAACCGCGTCGAGAAGTTCACGGCGGGCGATGGCAAGTCGCTGAGCGCGTCCAAGGTCAGCGCGCTGGTGTCGGCCATGAGCAGCTTCACCAACCAGGCCATGGCAGGCACCGACCTGGGCAGCAATGTGCCGGCCACGGTCACCAAGTTGATCGCCAGCAGCTGGGCTTGAAGTCAGGCGCGAAGCGCACCAGGCGTCAAAACCCTGTACACTTCGCGCCAGTTTCGGTTTGACGGCGCATGCCCTGTGGGTGTGCGCCGTTTTCTTTTTGACCGACACTGGTGACATGACCGCCACCAAGCCCCATGCCCCTTCTTGCGAGCGCAACCGTGCCCCCATCCTGGCGGTGATCGGGCCTGAACTGGCCGCAGCCCGCCACGTGCTGGAGTTGGGCAGCGGCACGGGCCAACACGCGGTGCATTTCGCGGCAGCCCTGCCGCATTTGAGCTGGCAGACCACCGAGCGCACCCCCGACCAGCTCGCGGGCATCCGGCTGTGGCTGGGCGAAGCGGGCTTGCCCAACACCCCCCCGCCGTGTGCCCTGGACGTGACCACGCAGCCCTGGCTGCTGCCTCAAGCGCCTTACGACGCGGTGTTCACCGCCAACACCTTGCACTACATGCCCTGGGGCGCCGTCCAGGCCTTGTTTCGCGGCTTGCCCCAGGTGTTGGGGGTGGGCGGGCTGTTCATGGCCTATGGCCCGTTTCGCCTCGACGGCCAGCACACCGCCGACAGCAACGTGCAGTTCGACCGCTGGCTGGCCGGCGTGGACCCGAGCTTCGCCGTGCGCGACCTGGGCGACATCGACGCCCTGGCGGCCGCGGCGGGCCTGCAGCCTGTGGCGCGTCACCCCATGCCGGCCAACAACTTCCTGGTGATCTGGCGGCGCGCCGCCCCGTGAACACGGGGTGGGGCCCCGTGAAGCATCTCACGTTGCACGGCAAGGCGTGGCTTTTCCGGCGATCACGCTGGCTGGCGGGCGCCTAGCATGGCCCCGCCCCCGACGATTTTTGCAGTGCGTGGGGGCCCTCAGCCGCCATGCTCAAACAGATCTCCACCCATCAACTGCGCATCGGGATGCACGTGCACGAAGTGTGCGGCTCCTGGCTGGCGCACCCTTTCTGGCGCGGCGCCTTCCAGATCGAAGACGCCCAGCAGATCGCCCAGCTTCGCGCGGTGGAGCAGGTGATCATCGACACCAGCAAGGGCCTGGACGTCGAAGCGGCCCCTGTGGCGGAACTCAGCCTGGTGCCGGTGGCCCCTGCGGCGCCGGCCAGCGAGCCCGCCACCCAATGGATCGACGACGTCGAAGTCAGCCTGTCGGCCGACGACACCGCCACCTGGCAGTCGGGCTCGGTGCCTGCCGGCCAGCGGCAACCCGATCAGCCCACGCTGCACGACGAACTGACCCGTGCGCGCCAGGTGGTCGACAGCGCGGGCCAAGCCATGCAAGCCATGTTCAACGACGCCCGGCTGGGGCGGGCCATCGACCCGCAGGGCTGCTTGCCCCTGGTGGCCGAGATCACGGCCTCGGTGCAGCGCCACCCCGGCGCGCTCATCAGCCTGGCGCGGCTCAAGACGGCCGACGACTACACCTACCTGCATTCGGTGGCGGTGTGCGCCTTGATGGTGATGTTGTCGCGCCAGCTGCAACTCGACGAGGCGACCACCCGTGAAGCGGGCCTGGCCGGCCTGGTGCACGACATCGGCAAAGCATTGATGCCGGTGGGCGTGCTCAACAAGCCCGGTGCGCTGACGCCGGAAGAGTTCGCCATCATGAAGCGCCACCCAGCCACGGGCTGCCAGATGCTCAAGGAAGCACAAGGCGTGGGCCCCATCGCGCTGGACGTGGCCTTGCACCACCACGAAAAGATCAACGGCCTTGGCTACCCGCATGGCCTGCTGGGCAGCGCCATCAGCCTCTATGCGCGCATGGCGGCGGTGTGTGACGTCTACGACGCCATCACCTCCAACCGGCCCTACAAAGGGGGCTGGGACCCGGCCGACGCTTTGCAGAAGATGGCGGTCTGGGCCCGCGAAGGGCACTTTGACGACCAAGTCTTCCAGGCCTTCGTCAAGGGCCTGGGCATCTACCCGACCGGCTCACTGGTGCGTTTGCAATCTGATCGGCTGGCCGTGGTGGTGGAGCAGGGCGGGGGCAGCCTGCTCAAGCCCATGGTGCGCGTGTTCCATTGCGCACGCCGCAAACAGGCCTTGCCCCCCACGCTGATCGACCTGGCTGCCCCAGGGGTCAACGACCCCATCGTGGCGCGGGAGCAGGCCGCCGACTGGGGTTTCACCGCCGTGCAGACCAACGCCTTGTGGCAAGCACAGGCGGCCTGAGCCCCAACGCTCAGAACGTCTCCGACAAGCCCTTCACGTCGAAGCCCTGCATGGTGGCGATCACCTTGCCGTTCTTGCTTTGCGAGATCACGGCGTCGGGTGTGGGCCCCAGGACCCCGTCGATCACATAGACATCCTGGCCCACCTTGTAGGTCAGCTTGTTCACGATGAAGCCTTGCGAAGCGGTGCTCAGCCGCGCAGAGCCACTCACGATGGTGGCGGTGCGGCCCGTGAGCGTGTTCTGGATGGTGGCGCCCGCCACCGGCACCCAGTTCACCGTCGAGGTTTGGACGTCGTTGGAGAAGTCGTTGACCAGGGTGGTCGCGAACTCACCGTTGACCGTGAACTTCTTCGATTCGTCATGGAGCTGGGTGAGGACGCTGACGGCGTCCAGTTGCAGGGTGCCGGCGCCAGCGTTGATCGTGTAAGAGAACCTCACCTGGGTCTGGCCCGTCAGCTCGGCGTCGCTGTTGTCCACCAGCAGCGCGTCCGAGGTGTCCGGGGCGCAGTTGGTGAAGGTGGTGGCCAGGGTGTAGGTTTGGCCGTCCAGGACTTTCTCGCCGCCCTTCGTGGCTTGGCCGTTGAGCCGGATGTTGCTGGCCGAGCCGCGGGTGCACACCTCGTCTGCGGGCTTGATGCTGGGCTCGACGTCGACGCGCACGGGCAAGCCGGCGTCCAGGGTCAACTGCCCCGCCTGGAGGAAGGGCGACAACACGGCAAAGAACGCGCCGCTCGACGAGTTCACGGCCGCCTGGCTCATGTCCTGGCAGTCGGTGACCTCGGTGTCCTGGGTCAGCGGGCCCATGGGCACGGTGATCTGGCGCTGGTCTGAGGTGCTGGTGATCAGCACGTTGAACTTGGCGTTCTTCTTGGCCAGCACGGTGAAGCTGCCGTTGGCCTGGGCGGCCCAGGCGGCGCCGCTGTAGTCCACACCCTCGCTGCGGGCCTCGTAGGCGCTGGATGGCGCCGCCACACCGGGCGTGGCCTGCACGCACTTGAACTTGACCGCGACCGTTTCTTCGATCGGCTTGTCGGCGTTCCACACGGTGAAGTGGCTCACCTGGCCTTCGTAATACCAGCCGTCGGTGGCGTTGCCCTTGCGGGTGGCGCTGCCTTCCTCGTACCAAAGGTTGTTGCCTTCGTGGAGGTAGTAGAGCGGGATGGTCGCTGGGGTCTCGGCCGACAAGGTCTTGATCGGGATGCGGATGGTGGCCTTCTGGCCCGGGGCCAACTGCACCGGGATGTCGCCCTGGCTGAGGCGCACGTCGATGGCGCCGAAACTCTCCAGCAATTGAGGCATGCCCCCCGCGCTGACGGCTTCGTAGCGGCCATTGGCCATGACCAGGGGCGAGAGCGTCGGGTCGAGCGGGACGAGCGTCACCGTCACCTTGCCGGTGATGGCCTGGCTGGGGTTGTCGCGGCTCACGAAGCCATTGGCAGGCAAGCTCACCTGGGCGGTCGAGCCTTGCACGCTCACCACGCTGCTGCTGGCCGTGTCGATCGACGCCGGCAAGCCGATTTGCGTCGTGCGGTGGTTGTTGCTGCTGGGTTGGACGGCGTTGGTGGTCGGGGTGTCGCTGCCACCGCCGCCGCAGGCCGACAAGGCCAAGGCACTCGCCACCAACCAGGCGCACAGGCGCCACGGAACATTGCGCATCGCTCTTCTCCCTGAACTGATTTTTTGCTTGGCGTGCCACAGCGCTGGGCAGGGCCCGCAGCCTCAGTTTAGTGCCCGAAAATGACAACCGCCCCTGCGGGAGGGGCGGTTTTTCCACACACTTGAGGGGGGGACTCTCCCCAGGGTTCAGGCGACGATGGACGAACAACCTGACTGCACGGCGAACTGCGCAGGCCAGGCATGAAAAGGACTCCCTCTTGAAGACAACTTGACCCCGGCCGCGAAGCCGGGGTTGAAGCTTCAATGTATGGTAGTCCCATGAACATGTGAATCGGGCCTGACCCGCATACAAAGCAGGAGTGACGACATGAAGCTTTCCGCTGCTGGGCGCTTGGGCGCCGTGGCCTTGGCCTGGAGCGTGTTGGGCGCCAGCGCTGGCGCGTGGGCCGCCCCCTTTCAGCCCGACAGCGTGGTGGTGCTGCGCGTGGGCGATGGCGTGGCCAGCCTGGGCAGCAACGCGGCGCCCACCTACCTCGACGAGTACAGCTGGGGTGGCGCTTTGCGCCAGTCCATCTTGTTGCCGGTCACGGAAACGGGCAACGTTCGGCTGGAAGGGCCATTGGGCCTGAGCGCTGACGGCCAGGCCCTGGTGTTGACGGGCTATGGCTCGGCGGCGGGCACCGCCACCACGGGCGTCGCGGTGGCTCGTCAACTGGTCGAGGTGAACGCGGCCGGGGCGGTCAGCACCCTGGCGGTGAGCGGCGTGACCAACCGCATTTACGGCGCAGCGGCGCTGGGCGCAGGGCAAGGCGCGTACCTGTACGGGGCCAGCGGTGTGTCCGCGGTGACGGCTCAGGGCACAGCCGTGCGGGTGAGCACGTCCTCTGCGCGTGACCTGGCCGTGGCCGGCGGGCAGCTTTATGCCGCCATGAGCCTGGCCACCGAAGGCGTTTACGCCGTGGGGACAGGCTTGCCAACCGCCATCGGGGCCGCGCTGTCGCTGGTCGCGCCACTGGCATTGCCGGCCGGTTTGGCCTTGTTCGACCTCAACGACCAGGTCGCCGGGGTGGACACGCTTTACGCGGTGAGCCTGGCCGGCGGGGTGGGGGCAGACGGCACGGGCAACGCCGGGCTGTACAAGTACAGCAAGCAAGCCAGCGGGGCGTGGTCGCTGACAGGTCACCTGGCCGCCGACCTCTGGAGCCTGGAGGCCCGCGTCGAAGCCGCTGGGGTGCGCCTGGTCAGCGCCAGCGCAGGGGGCGGCCAGTTGCTGGGCTGGGTGGACACCGGTGGTTGGGGCGCCATGGGCGCAGGCAGCTTCACCACCTTGGCCACCGCCGCCGCCCGCACCAGCTTCCGGGGCGCATCGATGGCGCCTGGGGTGGTGCCAGAGCCCAGCACCTGGGCCCTGGTGGTGGCTGGCGTGGGGTGCAGCTGGGCGCTGCGCCGCCGCCGTGTGCTCAACGCGCCTGCTGGCGCAAGCGCCGCCAACCCAGAACGGCCAGGCCGCTGAACGCCAGCCAGGCGGCTTCGGGCTCGGGCACGCTGGGGGTCACGGGGGCGTACAACTGCGTGACCACCTGGCCTTGCAGGCTGCCGCTGAGGCTCAGCACCGCCGTCAGGGCCGTGTCCTTCGGGTTGTAGACGGCGAGCGTCACCGCCTTGCTCAAGTGGTAGCCGCCTTGCGTGCCGACCACGTCGAACTGGTAGCTGTCCGTCTCGTTGTAGCCCAGCGACTCGCCGCCCAGGCGTTCGCCCAGCAGGAAGCTGACCTGCCCGCCGGCGAACGCGGTCTGGAAGCCTTCGTCGCTGGACAGCGGGGTGCTGAGCACGCTTGCGTTGATGTCGAGCTGAAACGACAGGGTGGCCCGGCTGTGGGGCGCCAGCGTGAACGAGGTGGGCGCCAGGGCTGACGCGTCGCCACTGCCCAGCGACCACGCGATGGAGGCGAAGGCGGTGGACACCGTGGGCGTGCTGCGCAGGTCGAACGACAGGGCCACCGTGCTGCCCTGGCCCGCGACCGCGCCAGTCTGGGCGCTGAGCGCGTTGCCGCTGAGCGCCAGCGACATGGGGGTGAGGTCGAACATGCCGCCTTGGGCCGGGGCCGACGCCTGGCCATACAGGTTGGCGTAGGCGCTGGGCCAGGGGTCCTGGGGGTTGATCAGCCGGGGGTCGTAGACCGTCAGGTAGCCGCTGGCGCGGTTTTGCGTGTAGAGGCCGTCGGCCAGCGGGGTGATGGCGCCGGGCAAAGCCGTGTTGGCGTCCATGGCCTGGGCCGTGAGCGACAGCCGGCTCAGGGTGATGGTGGCCGTCGCTTGCGACGAGGACTCACCTGGCGTTTGGGCCTGGGCCACGGCCGGCAGCGCCAGGGCGGCGCCAACCACGGTGCCGCAAGCCACCCCCAGGGCGGCTGCGCGCCGACGCGCACGCCGGCGGGCGGCCACACCCACCACCCCCAGGCCGGCCAACGCCAGGCTCCAGGTCTCGCCTTCGGGCACGGGGCTGGCGCCCTGGGCCACGGCCACATGGGGCATCAGGTTGGCTTCCAGGTAGCCCGTCATGGCGCTGTCCGTGTTGTTGTAGAAGTAGCTCGCGAAGCTTTGGCTGCGCTGACGGGTCTGGGCGTCGCTGCCTTGGTTGTAGATCAACGCGTTGACTTTGCCGCTCTGGACGCCGCCTTGGCCATTCGAGGCCGGGCCGATGGCGCCAAACGTGACGTTGAGCCCCGCGTCTTGCAGAGAGATGCCCAGGCCGGTGTTCAACTCGGCGTCGGCGACCAGGCTCAAGTCCACGGTGGCGCGGAAGACCGCGTAGCTGTGGGCGCTGAGCGTGAAGGACTGGCCGTAGGTCATGGCCCCGGTGGCCACCATCACGGCCTGTTCATGGGGCGCGCCCGGCGGCAGGTTGCGCACCATGGCCGAGGTCGACAGCGTCAAGGGCCCGTGGCTGCTGTCCAGGCTGTAGGCCATGGTGGCGTAGTTGCGGGTGGCGCTGTCGGCGATCAGGGCGCTGCCATCGAGCGTGGGGGCCGTGTCTCGGTAGCCGATGTCCACGCGGTCGATCTGCACAGGGGGGGACCACCACACGTTGGAGCCCCAGGTCTGCGTGGCGATCATGGTGGCTTCGAAGGTGGCCGCGCCCAGGCTGAGGCTCGGGCTGCCGCCGGTGGGCGCCCCCAGGGTGTGGACTTCGTAGCTGATTTGGCTGAGGCTGCCGTTGACGGTCACGTCGGCGTGTGCCGCGGCAACCGACAGCAAGAGGGTGGCCGCAGTGGCGGCCTGGATCAGGCGGTTCATGGGGGTTCCCTGCAGAGTTGGCTGGGGCCTGGCACCGGGCCAGGCAGGTCAGACCAATCTACGTGATCCCATGATCATGTGATCGACCGGGCTTGAGGGGGCTGCCGCAAGCCGGGGGCGCTTAGACGAACCTGGCGGCCCGTCGTGTCTGGAACGGACAGCCGCCGCCCAGGGACATCACTGAGTCGACAGGCTCAAGCCCGCGTGCTCGCGCAGCGGGTGGAAGTGCACCTGCGGGTGGCGCTCGGCCGTCAGGCGCAGGTCGTAGGTCGAGGTGATCATGTAGGCCAGGGTGTCGGCGGCGTCCAGCGCCAGCTTGCTGGCGTTTTCGTCGCAGAACTTCTTCATGGCCTCGGGCGTGTCGGCCGTGATCCAGCGCGCACCCGTGAAACGGCAGGGCATCAGGCGGATGTCCACGCTGTACTCGGCCATCAGGCGGTGCTGCACCACTTCGAACTGCAGCTGGCCCACGGCGCCCAGCAGCATCGCGCCGCCCACCTCGGGCCGGAACACCTGGATCGCGCCTTCCTCACCCAGCTGCAGCAGGCCGGCTTGCAGCTGCTTGCTCTTCATGGGGTTCTTCAGCTCCACCGTCTGGAAGAGTTCGGGCGCGAAGAAGGGCAGGCCGGTGTACTGCAGGTTGATGCCATCGGTGATGGTGTCGCCCAGCTGCACGCCGCCGTGCGTGGTGAAGCCAATGATGTCGCCGGCAAAGGCTTCGTCCACCGCTTCACGGCGCTGCGACAAAAACGTCACCACCGAGGTGGGGCGCAGTTCTTTGCCTGAGCGTTGCACTTTGAGCTTCATGCCCGGCTCGTATTTGCCGGAGCACACGCGCACGAAGGCGATGCGGTCGCGGTGCGACGGGTCCATGTTGGCCTGCACCTTGAACACCACGCCCGAGAAGTTGCCCATGTCGGGGGCGATCTCTTTTTTGCTGCCGTCTTTCTCGGTGCTGAAACGCGGGCGGGGCGAGGGCGCCAGGTCCACCAGGGCGTCGAGCACCTCTTGCACGCCGAAGTTGTTCACGGCCGAGCCGAAGAACACGGGCGTTTGCTTGGCGGCCAAAAACAGCTCCAGGTCGAACGCCGGGGCGGCTTCGGCCATCAGCTCCATGTTCTGCTCGGCGAGTTCCCAGTCGTGGCCGAAGCGCTCGAGCAGCTTGTCGCGCTCGGTCAGCGGCACCTCTTCCAGGTCGTCGCTGCGCTTGTCTTCGCCGGCGTCGAACAGGCGCATCGATTTCGTGCGCAGGTTGACGATGCCGCCGAACTGCTTGCCCTGACCCACCGGCCACGTCATCGGCACGCAGGGCATGCCCAGCTCTTGCTCCACTTCGTCGAGCAATTCGAGTGGGTCGCGGCCTTCGCGGTCCATCTTGTTGACGAAGGTGATGATGGGCGTGTCACGCTGGCGGCAGACCTCGATCAGGCGCTTGGTTTGCGCTTCCACGCCGTTGGCCGCGTCGATCACCATCAGGGCCGAATCGACGGCGGTCAGCACGCGGTAGGTGTCTTCCGAGAAGTCCTTGTGGCCCGGGGTGTCCAGCAGGTTGACCACGTGCTCGCGGTACAGCATCTGCATCACCGAAGACGCCACCGAGATGCCGCGCTGCTTTTCGATCTCCATCCAGTCCGAGGTGGCGTGGCGCGAGGCCTTGCGCGCCTTCACCGAGCCCGCAATGTGGATGGCGCCCGAGAACAGCAGCAGCTTTTCGGTCAGCGTGGTCTTGCCGGCGTCGGGGTGGGAAATGATCGCGAAGGTGCGGCGGCGGCCGGTTTCGGGGCCGAACGGGGCGGCGGAGGTGGATTCAGGGGTGGACACGGCAGCAGGGGCGCCAATGAAGGCGCAAAAGTGGGCGCTGGGGGTGCGCCGGAGCGGGCAAAGCCCGCCATGCTAGCCGATCCCGCCTTTTTCGTGGGGATTTCGGGCTCAGGGCAGCGGCGGCGACACCGCCCGCATCAGGGGTTGGGAGGGGTCGAGCAGGTTGTCGATGAAGCCGCCCACGCCCGGCAGGCCCAGCGAGACGATGCCTGTGTCCTTGAAGCTGAGCACCGTCAGGCAATGCGACAGCGGCAGCACGCCCTTCCAGGGCAAGTAGAAGCCGGCGTTGGGCACCGATTGCAGGTCTTGCAGCCAGTGGCCGATGTCTTTGTCCCACTTGGCGAAGACCAGGGTCTTGTGCAGGGTGCTGCCGGCCTGGGCGATCTCCGGGTAGAACTTGGCGTAAGAGAACTCGGAATACACCCCGTCGCGCTGGTAGAGCGTGTAGCCGAAGCGGTCTTGCGGGAAGCGGCGGGCGTTGGCCACGTTGACGGTGGTGGCCGAGTCGGACAGGCTGGCCACCGAGAGCTCGCCCACGTCGCGGTTGAGGCGGTCGATCTGGCCACCCGGCTCCAGCAGGCCCCAGGCGTGTCGGGTGATGGTTTGCACCGGCAGCGAGGGGTAGTCGCTGGCCAGGCCACCGAGCGGGGCCGGGAAGATGGGGCCCGAGTCGGCCAGCAGGGCGGACTGCTTGGGCGCCATGGCCTGGCGGATGTAGGCGTAGTTGGTGCTGGCACCGGTGGCGCCCGCCGAGAAGCCCGTGATCAGCAGCTTCTGGGGCTGGGCCATGTGCACAGCCAGCCAGGCGGCCACCGCCTGGGCGTTGACGAAGCCCTTGTGGTGGTAGGTGAGCGGCTTGGTGGTGTCGGCTTCGCTGTAGACCACGGTCTTGCTGCCCGAGTGCACGTCGCCCGTGCAGTAGGGCAGGTAGACCAGGTTCCAGTTCTGGGTCTGCACTTTTTGCAGCGGCTGGTTGCGCGTGTAGATGGGCGAAGTCAGGCCCAGGGCGCCCAGGCCGGCGCGTGAGGCCATGTAATTGGCCGGGATGCCGTTGGGGTTGGTGGCCGACAGCAGGCCGCCTTTGCCAAAGCCGCTGCAAGCGTTCTGTTCCCAGCAGGCGCCGCCGCCTTCGAACACGACCGCGGTGTTGGCCTTGCCCGCCAGGTGCAGGCTGCGGTTGACGAAGAAGCGGTAAGGCGAGCCGTTGCCACACGAGGCCCCGGTGGACACCGGCAGCTCGATGGCTTCCCAGGTCATGTAGCGCGTGGGGGCGGGGCCCACGTTGTCTGCCGTGGCTGCGGTGGCGGCCCCACCGGACAGGGCCGCGAGCCAGCCGCCGGCGGACAACAGCAACAAGCGGATGACGCGGAGGTGGGGCATGGGGGTGTCCTGAACGGCCTTGGTTACACGTATGCCGTCAGCGTAGTAGCCCGAACAGGGGGGGCGCCTCGGGACTTGCCAGGGAGGAGGCCCCGAAACGTCTACAGTCAGGGGCCGATACGCGTCAAGCCTGCGCGTGCCCGGTTGTCAAATTAGGGATTGATGCCAGGGCATCCCACCCGGACACTGAAAGGCTGCCATGTCCAACTCCCGCTCTTCGTCGCCAGTCATGGGATCTGCTGTTGTCGCCACCCCTGCTCCGGCCTACGGGGCTTACAAGGTCTTGCTGGTCGACGACCACGACCTGGTCCGCGTGGGGCTGCGCACGGTGCTCAATGAAGTGCAGGACTTGCAAATCCAATGGCTGGAGGCCGACAACCTGCACGACGCCATGCGCCTCTTTGGCGCCGAGCCCGACGTCTCGCTGGTGTTGCTGGACCTCAACATGGCCGACTGCAAGGGCCTGCAAGGCCTGCGGCAGTTCATCGAAGCCTACCCCCAGGCCCGCGTGGCCGTCATGAGCGGCACGCAGGACGAATTCGTCATCGGTCAGGCCAAGGGCCTGGGCGCCGTGGGCTACCTGCCCAAGGCCTATTCGCCCTCGCTCACCCGCGCCGCCATCGTCGGCTTGCTGACCGAGCACACCTACGCGGCGGCCGTGGCGCCTGCCCAGGCCGCCAACGCCCAGCGCTTCCCCCGCTCGCCTTCGGCGTCGAGCTACGACCGGGTGGCCGAGCTGGGCCCCCGTCACCTCGAAATCCTCGAGCTGGTGCTCTCGGGTTGCTCCAACCAGGAAATCAGCAACTCCACCAAGCTGTCGCTGGGCACGGTCAAGAACTACGTCTCGACCATCCTGCTGGCGCTGGATGTCAAGTCGCGATCGCACCTGATCAGCCTGTTCCGCTGACCCTGCCAACGGGTCAGCCGTGACGTACACCATCTCCCAAGATGTGCTGCCCGGGCGGGTGGCCGACGCCGCCGAGCAGGCGCAGCTCGACGCCCACCGCCAGCGCAACGAGCTGACGCTGGCCGTGGTCCACGCGCTCTACAGCACCTCCAACTGGACGCTGGTGGGGGCGGTGGTGGCCGCGCTCCTGTTCTGGGGGCCCTACCTCAGCGTCACCGGCGACCGCACCGTTTTGATCTGGGCCCTGGCCGTTCACGGCGCCCAGGTCACCCGCTACCTCATCCGCTGGGGCTATTGGCGCGACGAGCGCGCCTGGCAGCGCGCCGAGGTCTGGCGCTTTCGCTTCCTGGCCGGCATCGTGCTCACGGCACTGGTTTGGGGCTTTTTGCCGCTGGTGGTCTTGCCCAGCACCGACCTGGCGCTCGTGTGCCTGACCATGTTGGTGCTCATGGGCATGGCGTCGGGCTCGGTGGGCGCGGTCGTGCCCGACCGCACCGCCATCTGCGCGTGGCTGTGCCCCTTGCTGTTGCCGCTGCCGGCCCTGCTGATGGTGCACCCCAGCTTGCTCAACGGGGCGCTGGCGGGCCTGACGCTGGTCTACCTGGGCGTCAGCCTGATCTTCGCCTACAGCCAGAACGCGATGCTGGTGCGGGCGCTGCGGGCCCAGTTCGACAACGCCGAGCTGGTGGGCCAGTTGCGCCACCAGATGCAGTTGGCCGCCGAGGCCGACCGCGAGAAGAGCCGCTTCGTGGCCAGTGCCAGCCACGACCTGCGCCAGCCCATGCACGCCCTCGGGCTGTTCGCCAGCGCGCTGGAAAAGCGCCTGGCCGGCACCTCCGAGGCGCCGCTGGTGGCCAACCTCAACCGCTGCATCGAGTCGCTCGACCGCTCCTTCAACGCGATGCTGGACATCTCCAAGCTCGACGCGGGCGTGGTCGAGCCGAATTTGCAAACCTTCCCGATCCGCGACGTGTTCCGCCGCCTGCACATGCACTTCGCCGGTCAGGCCGAGGGCGCCGGCCTGCACCTGCGCTTCAAGCCGGGGGGCAAGCTGGTGCACTCCGACCCGCAGCTGCTGGAGCGCATCCTCAGCAACCTCATCCAGAACGCCATCAAGTACACCCGCGACGGCGGCATCGTGGTGGTCGCCCGCACCCATGGCCCCCACGCCCACATCGAGGTGTGGGACACCGGCGTGGGCATCCCCGAGGCCGAGCTGCCCCGCGTGTTCGACGAGTTCTACCAGCTGCACAACCCCGAGCGCGACCGCAGCCGGGGCCTGGGCATGGGCCTGGCCATCGTCAAGCGCCTGGCCTTGCTGCTGGACCACCCGTTGACCATCCGCTCCCGCGTGGGCCAGGGCACCATGGTTCGCCTGGCCGTGCCCCAGACCGACCCCGACGCCTTGCACGGCATGAGCCTCGAAGCCGAAACGGTGCCTTCGCCGATTGGCAACGCCCGCACGCTGCTGTTCATCGACGACGAAGAAAACATCCGCGACAGCATGCGCTTGCTGCTGCAGGAATGGGACTACGAGGTGCTGGTGGCGGGCACGGTGGACGAAGCCTGCCGACTGGCCATGCACCACCCGGAGCCCATCCATGCCATCTTGTCGGACCTGCGCTTGCGCAGCGGCGAAGACGGGCTGATGGCCATCAACGCCGTGCGCGCGACCCTGGGCTACAACCTGCCCGCCGTGCTGGTGACCGGCGACACGTCGCCCGATCAGGTCAAGCGGGTGCACGACAGCGGCCACCGGGTGCTGTTCAAACCTGTGTTGCCCAAGGAGTTGTTTTCCATGTTGCGGCAGTTGTCTTGAACGGCCGTGGCCCGGTGCCGACGACCCGGCCACCCGGTCCGGGGGGCGGGTCCCCCTAGGCTTTGGGGGACCATCGGGCGCCAATCTTGCGATGGTTCACAGGCATTCGTTAGCCTGTGTGTTTTGATGTCTCGCGTGGGCCGGTGTGCAGCCGGCCAGGACTCAGTCATGAAGCTTTTCAATCCCAAACGGGTGGCCTGGCACCTGCCCTTGCTGGTCAGCTTGACCCTGGGCGCCAGCGCCTGGGCGCAGGGCCCGGCCGACGAGGCCGACCCCGCCAACAACCTGGCGCTCAAGGCGCTCAACCGCCAGCGCCTGGCCAACACGCCCCAGGGCCGGGCCGCGGAAGGCCGCGCCCTGCTGGCACGCGACACCATCGAGCTCGACGGTTATGGGTATTGCGGACAGGCCATGAGCCTGGCCGAGAACGGCGACTTCCGCCAGTCCATCCGCGCGTCCAGCAAAGCGCTCTACCTCTCGGAGCGCGACAACAAGCCCGAACTCAAGGCCCTGGCCCTGCGCGACCTGGCCCTGGCTTACCTCTACGCCGGTCAGGTCGAGCAAGCCGAGCAGAACGCCCGGGCGGCCCTGGCCGTGCCCGAAGCCAGCAAGGAGCAGGTGCAGGCCCCCATGCACAAGGTGCTGGGCGACGTGCTGTCCAAGCGCGGCGACCAGGCGGGCGCCGAAGCGGCCTACCGCCAGGCCTTGCAGCTGGCTTCGCCCAAGTTCCTGCCGCAGGTGCAAGCGTCGCTGGCCAACGTGCTGATCAACGGCGGCCAGGCCAAGGCGGCGCTGGCCCAACTCGCCGCCATCTCGCCGGTGGCAGCAGCCGAACTCGGCAGCTTCTTCCTGCGCACCAAGGCCCGCGCCCACATGGCGGCGGGTGAGCCCGAAGCCGCGCTGGTCGTCTACGACCAGATCGTCAAGGAAGACCGCAGCCCCGACGCCGCTTACCAGCGCCTGTGGGCCCTGGTGGGCACCGCCCGGGTGCAGCTGGCGCGCGATCAGCGCCCGGCCGCCCTGGCCACCTACATCCAGGCCACCACGCTGGCGTCGAGCCTGGCGCCCAAGTTCCGCAGCGAAGAGGTGCGCACCGGGCTGTTTGGCGACCTGCAAAACGTCTACGACGAAGCGCTGCGTCTGTCCGTCGAACAAAAGGACTTCGCCACCGCCTGGACGCTGTCTGAAGCTTCGCGCTCACGCTCGCTGGTCGACTCGCTGCGCGACCGCGCCGACGACAGCCTGGGTGGCCAGACCACCGTGGCCAAGCTGCAAGCCATGTTGCGCCCCGAAGAGGGCGTGATCGAGTTCCATGCGGTGGACGACCAACTGGTCATCTGGACGATCCGCAAGACCAGCTTCACCGCCCGCACCGTGGCCGTGGCCGAAGCCGACCTGGGCCGCGAAGTCGACGCCTTCCGCCGCAGCATCATCGAGCGCCGCAAGGACGCGGTGACCCGCGGCCAGGCGCTGTACGGCAAGCTGATCGCCCGCGCCGAGCTGGGCGACACCGCCCGCCTGTTCGTCGTGCCCCATGGCCCCTTGCACTACCTGCCTTTCCAGGCCTTGCACGACGGCAACGGCTTCCTGATCGAGAAGACGGCCGTGGCCGTGTGGCCCTCGGCTTCGGTGGGCAGCCTGCTGTGGCAGCGCCCGCAGCGCAACATCAACACCCTGGTCGCCTTTGGCAACCCGGCCACCACCGAAAACGTGCCCCTGCCGGGCGCCGAAAAGGAAGTGCAGGAAGTCGCCCAGTTGTTCCAGGACAAGCAGGTCTTCATCCAGCGCGACGCCAGCAAGCCCACCTTCAAGCAAAAGGCCAACACCTCGGCCGTGCTGCACGTGGCGGCCCACGCCGAAGTCGACGAGGTCGACCCGCTGTTCTCGCGCATCCTGCTGGCCAGCGAAGGCGGCGACCGTGGCTTGCTCGAAGCCCGCGAGGTCTACGGGCTCAACCTGAAGGACGTCAGCCTGGTCACGCTTTCGGCTTGTGAGTCGGGCCTGGGCAAGGTGGAAAACGGTGACGAAATCGTGGGCTTCACCCGCAGCTTCCTGTCGGCGGGCGTGAGCTCGCTGGTGGCCTCGCTGTGGCCCGTGGCCGACGAGTCCACCGAAGCCCTGATGGGCAAGCTCTACGGCTCGATGCGCCAGGGCTCGGACCTCATGGACTCGATGCGCCTGGCGCAGCTCGAGGTGCAAAAGCGCCGCAAGTTCGCCCACCCCTTCTTCTGGGCCCCCTTCAACGTCATCGGCAATGGCCGCATGCAACTGGGCAGCTGATCCGACATGCCGACGCAACACCCCGCTTTCCCCCTTTCTGCCCGGGCCACGGCCCAGGCGGCCACCCTGGTCTGCTCGCTGTGCGCAGGCCTGCTGCCTTGGCAAGCCCAGGCCGCGCAACCGATGGCCGCGTCCAACCCCAGCGCCGACGTGGACGCCATCGTGCGTGAGCTCACGCCGCCCAAGCCCGCGCTGCCCAAGTTGATCCCCGAAGCGCAAACGCCCGCCAAGGCCGAAGCCAAGCCCGACGCCAAGCCCGACGCCAAGCCCTCGGTGCCCCAGCCCGAAGTCGACACCCACTTCACCTTCCAGCGCCTGGCCGTCAAGGGCGTGGGCAGCCTGAGCGCCGAGCAGCTCGCGCAGCTGTCTGCGCCCCACGTGGGCAAGACCATCGGCGAAGCCGAACTGGGCGCCATGCTCCAGGGCTTGCGCCAGATGCTCGACGCCGCGGGCCAGCCGCTGGCCCAGATCGGCTTGCCGCGCATCGACCTGGCGCAAGGCGAAGTCACCGTGCCGGTGGTGGAAGCCACGCTGGGCCGGGTCACCGTGCCCACGGGCGCCGACTCGCCCGTGACCGAAGAGCGCGTGCGCGGCCTGCTGGCCTGGTTCAAGGTCGAAGAAGGCCAGCGCCTCAACGTGCAGGCCCTCGACCGTGTGCTGTTCGCGCTCAACGACATGCCGGGCGTGCAGGCCAAGGGCAAGCTCGTGCCCACGGGCGACGAAGGGGCCTACAACCTCACCATCCAGACGGCGAGCCGCCGCAGCTGGGACGCCTCGGTCAGCGCCGACAACAACGGCCTGGGCCCGGTGGGCCGGGTGCGCCTGGGCGCCACAGGCCGGCTCAACAACCCCTTTGGCCTGGGCGACAACCTCGACGTGCAAGCCCTGGTGTCCGACACCGGCGGCGTGAAGCTGGCCCGTGCGGGCTACGAACTGCCGTTGGGCTACACCCCGGCACGCGTGGCCTTCGCGGCCTCCACCCTGGCTTACGACCTGGGCGGCCAGTTCGACACCCTGGGCGCTTCCGGCACCGCCAACCTGGTGGAAGCCAGCGTGTCTTACCCCGTGATCCGCACCCGTGGCCGCACCTTGCTGGCCCGCGTGGGGCTCGACCAGAAGCGCTTCAGCGACAAGCTGGAGCTCTACGGCGGCGAAACCACCGAGCGCAAGCTCCAGGGCCTCAATGCCAGCGTGAACTGGGAGTCGCGAGACAGCTGGGGTGGCGGTGGCTTCTGGGGGGCCGGTGGCACCCTGCGCCTGGGCCACCTCAGCTATGGCAACACGCCGCTGGGCACGCTGGTCGAAGCCGGCAACTACCGCAAGCTCGAAGCCCAGGTGTCGCGTCTGCAAGCCTTGTTCGACCCGCTTTCCCTGTTCGTCTCGGCCAGCTTCCAGCAAGCCAGCCGCACGCTCGACCCGGCTGAAAAGGTGGGTCTGGGCGGCGCCCGTGGCGTGCGCGCCTACGCGCAGTCCGAAGCGCCGGCCGACGACGCTCGCCTGGTGTCGGCCGAGCTGCGCTGGTGGGTGAGCCCGACCGTGACCGTGTTCGCCTTGACCGACTGGGCCCACGGCCGCCTCGACCACAACACCGCAGGCCGCAGCGTCACCTTGCGCGGCAGCGGGCTGGGACTGAGCGCCAGCGTCTACGACTGGTTCACCGTGCGCGGCACCCTGGCCTGGCGCCACTCCGGCGCCGGTGCGGCCGACCCGGGCCACGACAAGCCGCGTCTGGCTGTCCAGCTTCAACACAGTTTCTGATTTTCGCGAGGTCGACCATGTCCCGCTTTGTTTCGCGTTCCTCCTCGCCGGCCCGCCGCCGCGCTGCACCTGGCAGCCTCAAGCCCTTGTTGCTGGCCCTGAGCCTGGCCGGGCTGGGCTCGGTCGCCCAGGCGGCCGGCCCCACGGTCGCCGACACGCAACTGCCCAACATGACCTTGGTGCGCGGCACCGTGGACACCGCGCGTTCGGCCGTGGGCACCGAAGGCTCGGCGGTGTTCACCGACGCCAGCCGCGCCGTGGACAGCAACGGCGTGCTGACCATGACCATCCAGCAGACGTCGAGCAAGGCCGTCTGGCAGGCGTCTGACTTTTCCGTGGGCGCGCGCGCGGCCTTCGTCAACAACGGCCCCTCGGCCGGCACCGACACGCTCATCCACGTGACCGGCGGCAGCGCCAGCGGCATCTACGGCTCGGTCGTGGCCAACAACCGCCTGTGGCTGGTCAACGCCTCGGGCATCTACGTGGGCAGCACCGGCAGCGTGAGCGCGGCCAGCCTGATGATGTCGGCGCGTGACATCGTCGCCGCAGAGGTCGAAGGCAACTACGAAGGCTTCGTCAAGGGCGACCCGCTGCGCCTGGCCGTGGGTGCCGGCAGCAACGACTTCGGCAGCGGTGGCTACATCGACATCGCCCGCGAAGCCATCGTCAGCGCCCGCCAGGGCGTGGTCCTGGTGGCGCCCAAGCTCATCCACAACGCAGGCACGGTGTCCAGCACCGATGGCGCGCGCGTGTCCATGCTGGTGGCCAACGACGCCGTGGTGCAAGTGGGCGACAGCGGCTACCTCACCCTGGGCGCCCTGACCGAAACCGCGACCAACAACAGCTCGCAGTTGTCGCGGGTGATCTACAACGAAGGCACGGTGCAGGCCGACAACGGCCACATCGACCTGCTCGTGGCCGGCAGCGGCAACAGCGGCACCTTCATTTCTGCCGGTGTCAACCAGGAAGGCGAGTTCGTCTACGGCCTCACCAACCGTGGCCAGGTGCGGGCCCAATCGACCGACGGCAGCAGCACCATCGACCTCACGGTGATGGGCAACTTCGGCAGCAACGGGGCACGCCTGTCGCAGTTCGGCAGCGTGAACGCCAGCGGCACCGGTGGCGCCAGCTCCAAGGGCGGCACCATCACCTTGTCGAGCTCGGACACCCGCCTCTACAGCGGCAGCGAAGTCCGCGCAGACGGCGGGGCCCTGGGTGGCACCATCACCCTGGCACCGGCCACACGCCTGGACCCCAGCCACAGCCTGAGCGTGGACGAAGGCGCCACGGTGTCGGCTTCGGCCAGTGCCGGGCAAGGGGGGCAGGTCCGTGTGGTGGCCGACAGCATCAACCTCAATGGCACCATCCAGGCCGACGGCAGCGCCGGCGGTGGCCAGGTCCACCTCGTGGCGCGCCCGACGGCGGACAGCTCCTTCCTGGTGGGCCCCTCGGGGGTCTTGAGCGCCGACGCCACCGCCAATGGCAACGGGGGCCTGGTGCGCCTGTTGCTCGACCCCAACGTGCCGCAAGCCAGCGGTGGCGCCACGGCGGCGGCCGACACCGCGACGACGCTGGTGTCGGGTGAGCGCACGGCGGGCTTCAGTTCCTTGAGCATGCTGGGCACGGCACGCGCTCGTGGTGGGGAGCAAGGGGGCCAGGGCGGCCAGGTGGTCGCCAGCGCCCAGATCGTGCAATTGCGCCAGGCTGGCGAAGGCAGTGACCTGGTCGCCAACATCGACACCCGCGCCCGCGCAGCGGCTGGCACGGTGGGGCAGATCAGCCTGTATTCGCCGTTCATCTTGGTGGGCAACCCAACCGAATTGCGCGGTGCCGATTACGGTCAGGTCACCCAGCTGGACCAGCGCGAGCTCAACAGCTGGTTGAGCGTGGGCACGAACGTGCGCCTGGGCGCTGTGCGCATGTCGCCGCAGTTCGAGTCGTCCAACGGCGCCGACGTGCGTGTCTTGTCGGGCACCGTGGTCGAGGCCGCCTCGGCCCGCAACCAGACGCTGACGCTCGAAGCCGCCGACAGCGTGCGCATCGGCGACAACGGCTCTGGCCAGTTCGCCTATGACTCGGTGGCTGCCCGCATCGGCGTGGGCGAGGGCGGCGGCAAGCTCAACCTCACCCTGCGTGCGGACACCGGCAGAACCGGCCAGGGCGAGGTGGTGTTGGTGGGCTACGACACGACCGCGGCCGCCGCCGCGCCGGGCCGCGCCACGGCCAAGGGGGCCAATTCGCAGAGCCCCTCGATCCAGATCCGGACCAACGGCGGCGACATCGAGATCCTGGGCAGCACGGCAGCACAAGGCGAGACGGCCAACGGCCAGGCCGTGTACGTCGAAGGCAGCTCGCTGAACGCGGGTGCGGGTTCGGTCACCTTGCGCGGCGGCTTGCACGACGGCTGGGCTTCCCGCATCTTCCGGCGTGGTGGGGTCAAGCTCTACAACAGCGACGTGACCGCGCGCAACGTCACCCTCGACGGCAAAGGCCTCAACCTGGCTGGCGTGGAGATCTATGACGTCACCCTGAACGTCCAAGGTGGCGCCTTGGTGGCCAAGGGGGTGGCGGTGGCCTCCGGCGAGTCCAGCGCCACCGGCGTGTCGGCCGAATACGTCACGGTCAACCTCGACGGTGCCCGTTCCGCCTGGATGGGGCGCGCCGACGCTTCCACCAGTGGCGATGGCACGGGTCTGCTTGCCAACAGCGTCGACTTCGTCACCAAGGGCAGCTACAACACGGCCAACGGCCCGCAGGTGGTGTTGGTGGGCAGCTCGACCGGCAGCAATGCCCCCGGGCTGGACCTCAGCAACGTCACCCTGCGTGCTGAGAACACCGACGTCCGCTCGGACGCCGACTTGATGCTGGGCGCGAGCAGCACCAGCGCGCAAGGCGCCGGCGCCATCTACCTGGGCTTTGGCAACCAGTTCCTGACCTCTGGCCGCGTGGGCGTGCGCCCCATCGAGTTCGTCAACGGCCAATTGGTGGACCAGGTCAACACGGCCATCGGCATCGGCTTTCGCAACCCGACTTCCGAGGCCATGGTGCCCACCCAGGCTCAGCCCAAGGCGGCCACCACCGAGTCGCACAACACCAACTTCCAGCTGCCCACGGCGCTGTTCGACGGCAACATGGGCGAGAACCTGAACATCATCGTGGGCTCCAACAAGCACGTGGGCGCCATCGTGGTGGCGGACCAGGTGTTCAACGGCTCCACGGTGACCACCCTGCAAAACCAGGGTGCGAACGCGGGTGGCATCGTCCTGGGCTCACAAGGCGGCGTGGTGCAAAACCTCTCCGGGCGCTCGCGGGCCCTGGCCGCCGAGGTCCCCACGGCGGGCACCCTCAACCTGTTGACCAGCGGCAACGTCTCGCAAGGCGGGGCCATCACGGCGGACGCCGTCAACGTGGTCGTGGGCCCGCAATCCAGCGTGGCCTTGAACAACCCCGACAACAAGATCGGCAGCCTGTTGGTGAGCGGTGGCAACAACGTCAACGTCGTGACCCAGGGGGCGCGGCCGTCGTCCGTGGCCACGGTGGCTGCCTACAACGCCGATTCCAACAGCTTCGAGTACCTGAGCGTGTCCAATTCGTCGAACCAGGCGGCCGCGCAAGAGCAGATCACGCCCAGCGTGGTGTCCGTCGAGTCCACCGACGTGCTCAACGACACCCGCACCGACGTCTACGTGCGTGGCCAGTTCAACCGGCCGCAGGTGTGCACGCCCGCCAACACGGCGGGTGGCAGCGTCGAAGTGCTGGCCGACATGCTGGCCCAGCAGTGGCTGCAGGTGCGCCGATCGGCCCAGTTGAGCACCTGCTCCAGCGTGCGCAACGACAGCAATTGCTCCGCCTTCTGAGGCCTGCCCCGCACCCACCCTCGCAACCCCGCCTCGTGCGGGGTTGTTTTTTGGGGGCGCGGTGAGGGGGGGCCCCCCTAGTTTGTTGCCCCTGGCGCGAGAGATGACTTTGGACAGGTGGCGCCCCCCCGGGGCATGCTTACAGTCCCCTGCAGTGTTTTGATCCACGTTTGCTGCGCGCACCTCCCAACATGGCCCTGATCGACGTCGAAGCCCTCCTGGCCCCCTTGTCCGATGACGCCCCCTGCGGGTCGGACTTGGAGTACGACGCCGACTTCCTGGCCCTGGACGAAGCCGCCAAGGGCAAAGCAGAGCAGCAGTTCGGCGACACCATCATCCCCGGTGAAGAGCCCGACTGGCGCCAGATGCAGTCGCTGGCCAGCAGCCTGTTCGAGCGCACCCGCGACGTCCGCGTGGCCGTGCACCTGCTGCGCGCCGCCACCCGCCTGCAAGGTGTGCGGGCCGCCGCCGAAGGCCTGCAACTCATCCAGGGCTTGCTGGAGCGCCACTGGGACCACGTCCACCCCATGCTG
Source organism: Pseudomonadota bacterium (assembly GCA_041169085.1). Lineage (GTDB taxonomy): Bacteria > Pseudomonadota > Gammaproteobacteria > Burkholderiales > Burkholderiaceae_C > Aquabacterium. The sequence goes on from JBEEJT010000254.1 coordinate 21,681, forward strand.
GACGCGGACGACGACAACGACCCCACCATGCGCCTCAACGCGCTGGCCCCCCTGGTCGACGGCGACACCTTCCTGCGCGACCTGCGTGCGGCCTCGACCGGCGGTCGCATGGGCGTGCGCGGCCGTGACCTGGAGCTGGCCTTCGGCAAGGGCCAGCCGCCGGAAGGCGAAGAATTCATGCCCGCCATGGGCGTGGTCCAGGCGCTGACCGACGCCAGCGCCCAGGACCCGGGCCTGTGTGACGCCCTGATCGGCATGGTCGACACCGTGGCCGCCATCGACAGCCTGGTCACCGCCAAGGCCACCGTCACCGGCCCCGAATTCCGGCCGCTGCGCCTGATCGCCCAGGCCTTCCGCGACGCGGCCCAGCAAGCCATGGGCGGCCAGGCCGGCGAAGCCGGCGCTGAAGGCGAAGGCGGCTCGGGCGAATGGGCCCAGGACGGCAGCGCCCCTGCGGGCGGCATGGCCGTGCCGGGTGGCCTCGGCGCCCTGCGCACCCGACAAGACGCCATCCAGGCCCTCGAAAAGGTCTGCGAGTGGATCGAGCACAACGAGCCGTCCAACCCGGCACCGCTGCTGATCCGCCGCGCCCAGCGCCTGATCAACATGAGTTTCATGGACATCCTCAAAGACCTGGTCCCCGACAGCGTGGACCAGATGTCCAAACTGGCCGGCATCCCCAACGACCAGTACTGACCCCGTTTTTTCCCCTGACCTTCATCTCACCAGGAGCAACCCATGGCCACCAGCAGCCAGAAATTCATTGCCCGCAACCGCGCCCCGGGCGTGCAGATCGAGTACGACGTGGAGCTCTATGGCGCCGAGAAGAAGGTGCAACTGCCCTTCGTGATGGGTGTGCTGTCCGACCTGTCGGGCAAGCCGGCTGAGCCCCTGGCCCCCGTGGCCGACCGCAAGTTCCTGGACATCGACGTCGACAACTTCGACGCCCGCATGAAGTCCATGAAGCCGCGCGTGGCCTTCCAGGTCCCCAACACCCTGACCGGTGAAGGCAACCTGTCGGTCGACCTGACGTTCGAAAACATGAACGACTTCTCGCCGGCCGCCGTGGCCGCCAAGGTCGACGGCCTCAAGCAACTGCTGGAAGCCCGCCAACAGCTGTCCAACCTGGTCACCTACATGGACGGCAAGACCGGCGCCGAAGAGCTGCTGGCCAAGGTGCTCAAGGACGAGGCCCTGCTGAAGTCGCTGGCTTCGGCCAAGAAGCCCGCTGACGGTCAGTGACCGGCTTGAGTCGCGCACACGAACCTAGGAGAACCCATGTCTGAAACCCAAGCCCTCAGCGAAGCCCTGCAGAGCGTGCAGTTCGAAGGCGGTGATTTCGCCTCGCTGCTCAACAAAGAGTTCAAGCCGCAGAACGACGGCGCCAAGTCCGCCGTTGAAACCGCGGTGCTGACCCTGGCCCAGCAAGCCCTGTCGCACACCACGCTGATCAGCTCCGACGTCGTGTCGTCGATCGAGGCGATGATCGCCGAGCTCGACGCCAAGATGAGCGAGCAGGTCAACAAGATCCTCCACCACGCCGAGTTCCAGCAACTCGAAAGCGCCTGGCGCGGCCTGCACTACCTCGTCAACAACACCGAAACCGACGAGCTGCTCAAGATCCGCGTCATGAACATCTCGAAGGCCGAGGTGGGCAAGACCTTGAAGAAGTTCAAGGGCACCGCCTGGGACCAAAGCCCGCTGTTCAAGAAGGTCTACGAAGAAGAGTACGGCCAGTTCGGTGGCGAGCCCTTCGGCTGCCTGGTGGGCGACTACTACTTCGACCACACCCCGCCGGACGTGGAGTGGCTGGCCGAAATGGCCAAGGTGGGCGCTGCCGCCCACTGCCCGTTCATCGCCGCTTCCAACCCGTCGCTGATGCAGATGGAGTCGTGGCAGGAGCTGGCCAACCCGCGTGACCTGACCAAGATCTTCACCACGCCGGAATACGCCGCCTGGCGCTCGCTGCGCGAGAGCGACGACGCCCGCTACATCGGCCTGGCCATGCCGCGCTTCCTGTCGCGTCAGCCCTACGGTGCCAAGACCAACCCGGTGGAAGCCTTCAACTTCGAAGAAGACACCGCCGGCGCCGACCACACCAAGTACACCTGGGCCAACTCGGCTTACGCCATGGCCGTGAACATCAACCGCTCCTTCAAGGAATACGGCTGGTGCTCGCGCATCCGCGGCATCGAATCGGGTGGCGCCGTCGAAGGCCTGCCGACCCACACCTTCCCGACCGACGACGGTGGTGTGGACATGAAGTGCCCGACCGAGATCGCCATCAGCGACCGCCGCGAGGCCGAGCTCGCCAAGAACGGCTTCATGCCCCTGGTGCACAAGAAGAACAGCGACTTCGCTGCCTTCATCGGTGCCCAGTCGCTGCAAAAACCCGCCGAGTACGACGACCCCGATGCCGCCGCCAACGCCAACCTGGCTGCGCGCCTGCCTTACCTGTTTGCCACCTGCCGCTTTGCGCACTATCTGAAGTGCATCGTGCGCGACAAGGTGGGCAGCTTCAAGGACCGCGGCGCGATGGAGAAGTACCTCAACAACTGGATCATGAATTACGTGGATGGCGACCCGGCCAACTCGTCCGACACCGTCAAGGCGCAGAAGCCGCTGGCCGCTGCCGAGGTGACAGTGGCCGAGATTCCGGGTAACCCCGGCTACTACCAGTCCAAGTTCCTGTTGCGGCCCCACTACCAGCTGGAAGGGCTGACGGTGTCTCTGCGACTGGTTTCGAAACTGCCATCCGAGAAGCAGTGATACCAAGGTGTCGTTGCTGCCGCAGGCGCCGCGACCCACACTGAACCCGCCAACACTCAAGGAGCTCAGCAATCATGGCAACCGATACCCACATCAAGTTCGACGGCGTCGAAGGCGAGTCCACCCACGTGGACCACAAGGGCGAGATCGAGATCCTCAGCTGGTCCTGGGGCGTCAGCAACGCGTCCTCGGTCGGCGTCGCTGGCGGCTCGGGCAAGGGCAAGGCCAGCCCGGGCGAATTCCAGTTCACGCACAGCTACGACAAGGCTTCGCCGGTGCTGGCGAAGAAGTGCGCCCAGGGCGTGCACTTCCCAACCGTGGTGCTCACTGCGCGCAAGTCGGGCGAAGGCCAGAAGGACTTCTTCAAGATCACCATGAAGGAGGTCTTCATCACCTCCGCGCAACCCGCGGGCAGCGCCGGTGGCGACATCATGGAGTCCGTGTCCATGTCCTACTCCGTCATCGACTTTTCCTACAAGCCCCAAGACGCCAAGGGCGGCCTGGGCGGCGAGGTCAAGTTCTCTTGGGACACCAAGACGACCAAGATCGCCTGACGACGAGCGACCGCCATGCCCGCCGCACTGCCCCACAGCTCGGGCCCGTCTGACATCTTTCTGCACGTGCAAACCCGGCGTGCGGGCAAGATCAAGGGCGAGGTCGCCACGGCAGGCCACGCCGACGACATCCATGTCGAAGGCTGGCACTGGGGCTTGCAGGCGGGGTCGGCGCTGGGTGACACGCAGGCCACCTCGCGCCGACAGTACACCGCACTGACCGTCCACAAGGGCATTGACCAGTCCACCACGGCGCTGATGTCCGCGCTGGCCACCAACGACGAAGTCAAGGAGGCCAAGTTGACGATGCGCCGTGCCGGAGGAGTGCAGGAGGACTTCTTCTGTATCACGCTGAAGGGCGCCCGGATCACCTCGGTTCAGCACGATGTGAACGGCGACAACAACGTGCGCGAGGTGCTGACCCTGGCCTTCACCGAAGTGGAAGTCGAATACCGCCCACAGCGCAGCACCGGCGGCCGCGGCGGCAGCACCATCTTCACCGACAGCCTGCGCAGCCAGGCCTGAGCCATGGCATCCAGCCCTGAAGAACTCCTGGCCGCAGGCGACCCCTTGGGTGCCTTGAAGGCCCTGCAGCAAAGGGTGCGCGCCAACGCCGCCGACGCCAAGCAGCGCATCTTCCTGTTCCAGCTGCTGTGCGTGCTGGGCCAGTGGCAGCGTGCGCTGGACCAGCTGAAGGTCTGCGGGGAGCTGGACGCGGCCTCGCTGGCCATGGTCAACACCTACGACCCGGCGATCCGCTGCGAGGCGGTGCGCGAGGCCGTCTTTGCCGGCCATACCTTGCCCCATGTCTTTGGGCCGCCAGCGCCCTGGGTGGCCTTGCTGGCCCAGGCCCTGCAGTTGGACGCCCAAGGTGAGGCCGCTGCCGCCGCCCAGGCGCGGGCACAGGCCCTGGAAGAAGCCCCGGCCAGCGCGGGCCAGCTGGGCGACGCCGCCTTTGCCTGGATGGCCGATGCCGACTCCCGCCTGGGGCCCGTGCTGGAGGTCATCATCAACGGCCGTTATGGCTGGCTGCCTCTGCAGCACCTGCAAACCCTGGTGGTTGAGAAGGTGGCCGACCTGCGTGACCTGGT
>JBEEJT010000255.1:0-6135 GCA_041169085.1 Pseudomonadota bacterium
GGCGGCGAGTACAAGATCGTCGAAGGTCTGGAAATCGATGCCTTCTCGCAAGAGTGCATCAACAAGACCCTGGCCGAGCTGCAAGGCGAACAAGACGGCGTCAAGCACCTGCTGTGATGCCAGCTTGAGGCTGCAGCCGCTCCGTGCGGCGCAGGCTTCTCGCACACGAGCCGCCCCTTGGGGCGGCTTTTTTCATGGCGCGTCCGCCACGGCTGCACACATCCAGCGCGCACACCCTGGCGACAGATCAACCCAGCGGGCAGGAATTGCGCGAGACTACTTGCCTGAACCCGCAATCGCGCTGAACCCGCCATGTCCACCATCGCCGCCATCCACCCCCGCCAGGCCCTCTTTGGTGCAGACGTCCACCGCCCTCACCTGCCGGTGGTGGACCACTATGCGGGTGTGGAAGCCCGCATGCGCAAGAGCCTGGCCTTGCAGGTCGATCTGTCCGGGCCACGGGGCCATGCCCTGTTCGACGTGACGCTCGACCTGGAAGATGGCGCCCCGGTGGGCGGCGAACACGAACAGGCGCTGCTGGTGGCGGAGTTGCTCAACAGCTCCGCCAATGTGTATGGCCGGGTGGGCGTGCGGGTGCACGACGCCAGCCACCGCCGCTTTGAAGACGACATCGACACCCTGTTGAAGCTGGCGGGCGACCGCATCGCCTACATCATGGTGCCCAAGATGGCCAGCGCCGATGCGGCCCGACGAGCCCTGGGCCACATCCAGATGGTGAGGCAGCAGCATGGGGTGACCCGCCACCTGCCTGTGCACGGCCTGATCGAGACCCTGGGCGGCCTGCGTGAGGTGCACGAGATCGCCGCCCTGCCCGGCCTGGAGTCGCTGTCGTTCGGGCTGATGGACTTCGTGTCCGAGCACCGCGGCGCCATCCCGGCATCAGCCATGGGGGTGCAAGGGCAGTTCAGCCACCCGCTGGTGTTGCGCGCCAAGCTGGAGATCGCGGCGGCCTGTCATGCTGCCGGGATCACGCCGTCGCACTGTGTGGTGACCGAGTTCAAGGACGCCCGCGCCTTGTCGCACGCCGCCGAGCGCGCCAGCCGGGAGCTGGGTTACACGCGCATGTGGAGCATCCACCCCGATCAGATCCCCGTGATCATCGAGGCCTTCTCGCCGGTCGTGGCCGAAGTGGACGACGCCATCGAAATCTTGATGGATGCCCGAGCTGCGCATTGGGCCCCGATTTCACACCAGGGCAAGCTGCACGACCGCGCCAGCTACCGCCATTATTGGTATGTGCTGGAGCGCGCCTGGTTGACAGGCCAACCCCTGCCGCCGGAGATCGTTCGCACCTTCTTTGGGCATTGACCGCGCCAGCGAACTGAGCAGATTGCCACAACTTGGGCCAGCCTGGGCCGTCGGCCACAGATGCCCTTGCTTCGCGTGCATTTTGAGCGTTTCGTGAAGCCCTGAAGTCGGCATCATGGTCATCTGCCTGTGGGAGGTGACCATGCCCCGCCTTGTGATCGATTCAGCGGCCCACGCTGTCGCTGCTCCCCTGCCCTTCCGGCAACTGTTCTACCGCTATTGGTTTTTCGGTTGGCTGTTCAAGGACGTGAACCGCGCCGACATGTTCGAGCGCAGTCGAGCCTGGCTGCACAACCGCGAACAGGCCCGCTGGCTGCCCACCTATTTGCGCCGCTGGGCCCTGTTGACCGTGGCCAGCTACCTGATCGGCATGTTGATGGAACACGGCTTGGGGGCACCGGTGGTCTCGTCCTTGTTGTACGTGCAAGCCATACTGGGCGTGGTGTTCAACGCCCTGACATCGGCCCTGCTCTTGGGCTTGAAGGTTTTGCCCGGCCCGCTGTGAAGTTGGCCCCGGGTTCGCCGCCTTCGCCCCCGCTCACGCCCACGACTTGAGCTTGCGCCAAAGCGTGGTGCGGCTCATGCCCAAGCTGCGTGCCGCCGCTTCGCGGTCGCCTTGATGGGCCAGCATCGCGGCCTCGATGCGGGCGCGCTCGCCGTCCTGCGCCGTAGCCATGCCCGATGGGGCCACTTCGCGCCCGCCGCCCCCCTGCCTGGCCGCTGACAACTCGGGCGCCCACTGGCTCAGGTGTGCCAGGGCTTGCGCCAGCGTGATGGGCTGGGCTTGGCGCGCGTGGATCGCCGAGGCGTGCACCTGCACCCGCTCCAGCAGGTTTTCCAGCTCGCGCACATTGCCCGGCCAATCGTGGTGCCGGGCCGCCTGCAGCAAAGCTTCCAACCACAATTCACCCTGAGGCAGCGCCGCCCCTTGCCCCAAGCGCCGCACCAGGGCGTGGGCGATGTCGGGCAGGTCTTCGCGGCGCTCACGCAAGGCCGGCAGGCGCACCCCCAGGATGTGCAGGCGGTAATACAGGTCCAGCCGGAAGCGCCCGGCCTGCACCTGGGCCATCAGGTCACGGTGCGTGGCGGCCATCACCCGCACGTTGACCGGTGTGGGCTCGGTGGCGCCCAGGCGGGTGACCTCGCGCTCTTGCAGCACGCGCAGCAAGCGGGTTTGCAGCGACAGGGGCATGTCGCCGATCTCGTCGAGCAGCAGGCTGCCGCGGTGGGCCGCCTCGAACAGGCCGACCTTGCCACCCTTGCGGGCCCCGGTGAAGGCGCCGTCTTCGTAGCCGAACAGCTCGCTTTCCAGCAAGGTTTCGGACAGGGCGCCGCAGTTGACCGCCACAAAAGGCATGTCTCGCCGGCCGCTGGCCTGGTGGATGGCCTGGGCGATCAGCTCTTTGCCCGCGCCGCTTTCGCCCGTGATCAGCACCGCTGCATCGCTGGTGGCGCACTGCGCAGCCATCTCCCGCACCAGTTGGGCGGCCGGGCTGTGCCCGGTGAACTGGTCGAGGGTGTAGCGGCGGCTGCCGCCTTGGCGGGACGCCCGTGCGCGGATGTGGCGGTCCACGCGCTGGATGCGGATCGGGTCCTGGCAGGTGATGACGGCGCCAGTGAGCACGCCCTGCTCGTGGATGGGCGTGCGGCTGACGATCAGGCCACGCCCCTGCACGCGCTCGAGGTGTTCGGGCTCGGGCTGGCCGCTGCGCAGCACCCCCTGGGCGCTGAGTTCAGGGCCGACTTCGGCCAGCAGGTGGCCCACCCAGGCCTCAGGGCTGACGCCCAGCCACTCGGCCATGCGGGGGTTGATGGCCTGCACGCGGTCGTGGCGATCGACGGCGATCACGCCGTCGCTGAGCTGGCCCAGGATGGTCTCCAGCCGCTCGCGCTTGGCCTGCTCGATGCGGGCGGTGCGGGCCACCTCGACCGCGTCTTCCAATGCCTGGCGCACGGCCTCGCTGGAATACAGGAAGACGCTTTGCAGGCCTGCCGCTTCAGCCAGGTCGGCCACCAGGCCGGGGCCCACCAGCACCTCGATGCCCAGGGCGGCCAGCTCTTGCACGGCAGCGCGGGCCTCTTCTTCGGTGCGGTAGCGGCGCTGCACCAGTGGCCAGTCGGTGAGGTCGGCCAGCGCGGCCAGGTCGGCCTGGCTGCGCTCGTCGCCGGGGTCGAACGAGACCAGGGCCACGTGCGCCGAGCGCTGCCGGGCCTGGGCCAACGCCCGCATCACATCAAAGCCCCCCACCTTGACCAGCACCACCGGCACATCGAGGTGCTGGCGTAAATAGCCACCGTTGGAGCCGGCCGAAACCACCACGTCGACCACCTGGTTGGCCTGCATGGCCTGGATGCGCGACACCGCCTGCTCGAAGCCCATGTCGACCACGTCCACGCGGGCACGGTCGGTCACTTCGGGGGCCAGTTCTTGAAGCAACTTGTTCAAGCGCCGATAGCCCACGGCCACGATGCGCGGCAAGACCGGAGCGAGTTCAGGTGAGGCCATGTTTCATCCTTTTGTTTCATTATCCCACCACAGATGAAACATGAAACGAAACATCGCAAAGCCAGGCTGCTGCACCGCACCACACCGTGCGAAAAAACATTGTTCTTTCAAGCACTTGGATGGATGATGGCTGCCGCAGTTCTGGCGCCAAGGTGGCTGGCATGTGCATTGCACAACTGACCAGCACCGGGGCGAGCCCTTTCCCCCGCTGAAACATCCGGCGCGGCCCCACAGCCCGCCACATCCGGAGGTCCATCCGATGAGCCAGACCCTGACGCCCGGCGGCCGTTTCCGCCAGGCCCTGAAAGAAGAAGTGCCCTTGCAGGTCATGGGCACGATCAACGCCAACCACGCCCTGCTGGCCAAGCGTGCCGGCTTCAAGGCCATCTACCTCTCAGGTGGCGGCGTGGCTGCGGGCTCGCTGGGCCTGCCCGACCTGGGCATCTCGGGCCTGGAAGACGTGCTGATCGACGTGCGCCGCATCACCGACGTGTGCGACACGCCGCTGCTGGTCGACATCGACACCGGCTTCGGCCCCAGCGCCTTCAACATCGAGCGCACCGTCAAGAGCCTGATCAAGGCCGGTGCCGCGGCTTGCCACATCGAAGACCAGGTCGGCGCCAAGCGCTGCGGTCACCGTCCGGGCAAGGAAATCGTTTCGACCGAGGAGATGGTTGACCGCGTGAAGGCCGCGGCCGACGCCAAAACAGACCCAGCCTTCTTCCTGATTGCGCGCACCGACGCCATTCAGGTGCACGGGGTGGACGCCGCCATCGAGCGCGCCATCAAGTGCGTCGAGGCTGGCGCCGACGGCATCTTTGCCGAAGCCGCCTATGACCTCGACACCTACAAGAAGTTTGTCGACGCGGTGAAGGTGCCTGTGCTGGCCAACATCACTGAGTTCGGCAAGACCCCGCTGTTCAGCGTCGATGACCTGCGTCCCACGGGCGTGGGCATGGTGCTGTACCCGCTGAGCGCCTTCCGCGCGATGAACAAGGCCGCTGAAGCCGTCTACCAAGGCATCCGCCGTGACGGCCACCAGCGCAACGTCATCGACCTCATGCAGACTCGTGAAGAGCTGTATGACCGCATCGGCTACCACGCGTTCGAGGGCAAGCTCGACGCGCTGTTCGCCGCCAAGAAGTGATCTTTCATTCGCCACTGCATTCATTTGGAGAGACGCACCATGAGCGCCACCCCTGAGACCACCCCCACCCCCGGTTTCAAGCCCAAGAAGTCGGTTGCCCTGTCGGGTACCGCCGCTGGCAACACCGCCCTGTGTACCGTGGGCCGCACTGGCAATGACCTGGCCTACCGTGGCTACGACATCCTGGATGTCGCCACCACCTGCGAATTCGAAGAAATCGCCCACCTGCTGGTGCACGGCAAGCTGCCCACCGTGGCCGAACTGGCTGGCTACAAGGCCAAGCTGAAGTCGCTGCGCGGCCTGCCCGCCGCCGTGAAGGTCGCCCTGGAGCAGCTGCCCCCGTCGTCGCACCCGATGGACGTGATGCGCACGGGCGTGTCGGTGCTGGGCTGCGTCAAGCCTGAGAAGGACGACCACAACCACCCCGGCGCCCGCGACATCGCCGACAAGCTGATGGCCTGCCTGGGCTCGATGCTGCTGTACTGGTACCACTTTGCCTACAACGGCAAGCGCATCGACGTGGAAACCGACGACGACTCGATCGGCGGCCACTTCCTGCACCTGCTGCACGGCGAGAAGCCGCGTGACAGCTGGGTGCGCGCCATGCACACGTCGCTCATCCTTTACGCAGAGCACGAGTTCAACGCCTCGACCTTCACCTCGCGCGTGGTGGCCGGCACGGGCTCCGACATGTACTCGGCCCTGTGCGGTGGCATCGGTGCCCTGCGTGGCCCCAAGCACGGCGGCGCCAACGAAGTCGCTTTCGAAATCCAGAAGCGCTACGACACCCCGGACGAGGCTGAGGCCGACATCCGCGCCCGCGTCGAGAAGAAGGAAGTCGTGATCGGCTTCGGTCACCCCGTGTACACCGTGAGCGACCCGCGCAACGTGGTCATCAAGAAGGTGGCCAAGGACCTGTCGGACGAGCAGAGCAACACCAAGATGTACGACATCGCCGAGCGTCTGGAAGCGACCATGTGGGAAATCAAGAAGATGTTCCCGAACCTGGACTGGTTCAGCGCCGTGAGCTACCACATGATGGGCGTGCCCACCGACATGTTCACACCGCTGTTCGTGATCGCCCGTACTTCCGGCTGGTCTGCACACGTTATCGAGCAGCGTGTTGACGGCAAGATCATTCGTCCGAGTGCAA
>JBEEJT010000256.1:0-2679 GCA_041169085.1 Pseudomonadota bacterium
TAGTCGGCGATGGTGATCGGGCCGGAGAGGTTCTTGATCGAGGCTTGGCCGATCAGCATTTTGCCCAACATGCTCACGCTGAGGTGGGAGACCTCCCAGGTCTTGGCCAGGGCCCGGCCAACGCCGTCCAGCCCGCCGTGCACCACGTTGACCATGGCGGGGGCCATGCCCAGGGCCGCGTCGATGCGCGGCAGGCGCTGGCCTTGCACGTCCTTCATGACCGGCATCACGCTCAGGTTCAAGGTCTGCTGGCCACGGCGCACCACCAGGGCCAGGGCTTGCGCCTGCCCTTGCACGGCACTGTCGCGGATCATTTGGCGCAGGTGAGCGGCATCGGTGGGCACCACGCCGTTGATCGACAACACCTCGTCGCCATGCCGCAAGCCAGCTTTGGCAGCGGCCCCATCCGGCATGGCCTGATCGATCACGGGCGGCGCATAAGGGCCGGCAAAGCCCAGGCGATCCATGAGCTCGCCGTCCACTTCGCTGGCTTGCACGCTGCTGGTGGCCAGGCGCAGTTGACGTGAGGCGCCATTGGGCAGCTCCGGCGTGCTGTGGCGGCGCACTTCAACGTGGAGGTCATGCCCCGACAGCGCCGCCTGCGTCAATTGCCACTGGAGATCCGTCATCGAGACCACGGGCGCCCAGGCCTCGTTCGCCTCGCCAGACGCCTCGACCGGCTTGACCGCGACGATCTCGTCGCCCGACTGGAAGCCCGCGGACTGGGCCGCCGACGCCGCACGGGGCGCGGCAAACCAGGGGCGCAACTCGTCGACGCCCATCCAGTTGACGCTGGTGTAGAGCAAGACCGCCAAGGCGAGGTTGGCCAAAGGCCCGGCCGCCACCACGAAGGCACGGCGAATCAAGGGCTGCCGATTGAACGCACGGTGGACTTCCGCCGGGTCGACCTCGCCTTCGCGCTCGTCGAGCATCTTCACGTAACCACCCAGCGGCAAGGCGCAAACGACAAACTCGGTTTCGCCACGCTGCCTGGACCACAAGACCTTGCCAAAGCCCACCGAGAAGCGCAGCACCTTGACGCCACTGAGCACGGCCGCCTGGTAATGCCCCCACTCGTGGATCACCACGAGCACCCCGATGGTCAGGAGGAAAGCCAGAACGGTGGTCAGCATGCAGGGGTCTCCACGAACAAAATCAACGCCGAGGCGCCATGTTGCCGCAAGCGCAGGGGGGCCAGACGCGGATCACCAAGGTAAAGAAGGGTCAACGGCGCCGTCTGGCGACCTGTTCAGCGGCCAGGCGACGCGCATGGGCGTCCAGCGCCAGCAGGCCCTCGAGGCTGCGCACGTTGTCCGAACGGACTTCACACGCGTCCAGCGTGGCCACATTCACCTGGTGGATCTCGTCGAAGCGCACTTCACCGTCCAGGAAGGCCGCCACCGCCACTTCGTTGGCCGCATTGAGCACGCAGGTGGAGCCTTCGGTGGCGCGCAAAGTTTGCCAGGCCAGCTGCAAGCCGGGCCAGCGCTCGGCATCGGCTGGCATGAAGGTCAAGGCGCTGAGCGCAGTGAAATCCAGTTGCGAGGCGCCCGAAGTGATGCGCTCCGGGTAAGACAGGCCATAGGCGATGGGCACGCGCATGTCGGGCGTGCCCAGCTGGGCGAGCACCGAGTGGTCGCGGCACACCACCATCGAATGGATGATGCTCTGCGGGTGGACCACCACCTTGATCTGCTCAGGCGTGAGGTCGAACAGCCAACGTGCTTCGATGACCTCCAGCGCCTTGTTCATCATCGTGGCCGAATCGACCGAGATCTTGCGCCCCATGACCCAGTTCGGGTGCGCGCAGGCCTCTTGCGGGGTGATGGCCCCGAATGTGGCCGGGTCACGCTGGCGAAACGGGCCGCCGGAAGCCGTCAGAACGATGTGGTCAATGGCTTGCGCCCATTGTGTTCGGTCGCTGGGCAAGCACTGGAAAATGGCCGAATGTTCGCTGTCGATGGGCAGCATGGTGGCGCCGCCGGCTTTTACCGCGTCCACGAACAACTGCCCGCCCACCACCAAGGCTTCCTTGTTGGCCAGCAGCAGCCGCTTGCCGGCACGCGCCGCCGCCAGGCATGGCGCCAGCCCCGCCGCCCCGACGATGGCCGCCATCACCACGTCCACGTCCGGGTGTGCCGCCACATCGGCCAGCGCCTGCTCGCCACTCAGCACCTCCGTCTTCAGCCCTTGGGCTTGGAGCGCGGCGCGCAAGGCCGAAGCGTGGGCCTCACTGGGCATCACCGCCCAGCGTGGTCGCCACTGCCCGCATTGCGCCAGCAAGGCCTCCACGCGGCTGGCCCCCGTGAGCGCGACCACTTCATAGCGTTCAGGGTGTCGGGCCAACACGTCCAGCGTGTTGGTGCCGATGGAGCCCGTGGCCCCCAGGACGCACACGCGTTGACGCGGTGCTGCAGCGTCGGCTTGACGATCAACCATGGCAGAAACTCAACAGGCCCAGAGACAAGGGCAACACAGGCAGCAAGGCATCGATGCGGTCCAACACGCCACCGTGGCCGGGCAAGAGCTGGCTGCTGTCCTTCTCGCCCGCCTGGCGCTTGATGAGCGACTCAAAAAGGTCGCCGACCACGCTCATGCCGGTCAGGGCCGCCGTGCCAACCACCAAACCCACGGGGCCCAGGCCTTGCAGCAGTCGGCTGTAGAAGCTGGGGGAATCCA
>JBEEJT010000257.1:0-3724 GCA_041169085.1 Pseudomonadota bacterium
CCATTTCGGTCTCGCCGCAGGTGATGGCGCTCAGGAAGGCTGCCTGGTAGTCGTCGAGTTGAGATGGGTCGACCAGTTGGCGCACGTAGTCGGCGCCCGGCTTCATCATGCGCACCCAAGGTGATTGGTTGCTGCTGGCCTCAAAGAAGGTTTGACGAGCGCGCTCAACGATGCGCGTGAGTTCCGGGTCGCGGGTGATCTCGGCGGAGCGGTCCAGCATGTGCCACAAGGCCGAGTTGGGTTCGCTCATGAGCTTGGACTCGTTGGCCACCACCCAGTCGATGGCCCGCCGCAGGTGGGCTTCGCGCTCGGCCAAGGTGGGCACGGCCACCTGCCGGTTGCCCAAATGCCACAGCGTGCCCATGACCACGACGCCCAACACCAAGGCTGCTGCCACAGCCACCACCACGACAGCGCGCACGCGCGCCCCACGAGAACGAACCATGCTGACTCCCAACTTGTTTGCGTGACGCTTGGGCGCGACAGTCGGGCCCCATGGACCACGAGCCACCCCGGAAACGAAAAAACCGCCACGAGGGCGGTTCTTTCAAGTTGTCGGTGAACCGACGGAATCCTGGTAGGCGCAATTGGATTCGAACCAACGACCCCCACCATGTCAAGGTGGTGCTCTAACCAACTGAGCTATGCGCCTGCGAGAACGAAACTATAACACGGTTTTTCTTGATCTTCATTTGCGACGCACACGAACCACACCAGGCACCTGAGCCACCTTGCTCAACACGCCTTGCAGGCGGGCCGTGTCGGTGGTCTGCACGGTGAGCGTGATGCTCACACGGTCGCGCAGACTCTGGCTGTGCATGGCGCTGACGTGGGTCTTGCCTTGTGCGAGTTCGTCGCACACATCGCGCAGCAAGCCATTGCGGTCGTGTGCTTCCACCAACAGGTCCACGGCATAGGGGTGGTGGGCCTCAGAGGCCTGACGACCCCAGGCCACCGGGATCACGCGTTCGGGGTGCTGCCCCGACATTTGCCGGAAGTTGCTGCAACCCAGCCGGTGAACCGCCACGCCTTTGCCGCGTGTGACGTAGCCGCCAATGACGTCCGGGGGCGCTGGCTTGCAGCACTGCGCCAATTGCGTGAGCAAGGAGTCGAGCCCCACGACCAGCACGCCCTTGCCGTCGGTCGGCGTGGGCTCGCTTTGGCGACCTATGCGGTGGGCGATGAAGTCGTCCGGATCGGCAACGGGCTCAGCGGGCTTGAAGTGCTGCTCGATGTTGCGCAGCGAATACTCGTCCTTGCCCACCAACTCGAACAAGGCGTCGGCGTTGCGGAAGCCCAGCTCGGTCGCCAGGTCTTCCAGCTTGGTGGCGGTCTTGCCCTCGCGTTGCAGCAAGCGCTCCACCGCGTCGCGCCCCTTGGCCACCGTGCTTTGCAGGGCCAGCGCATTGAACCAGGCCCGCACCTTGGAGCGCGCGCGCTGGCTCTTCAGGAAGCCCAGCTGCGGGTTGAGCCAGTCCAGGGAGGGACCACCGTCTTTGGCGGCGGTCACTTCCACGGTCTGCCCACTGAGCAAGGGCGTGTTGAGCGGCACCATCACCCCGTCCACCTTGGCGCCACGGCAACGGTGGCCCAGACTGGTGTGCAAGGTGTAGGCGAAGTCGACCGGCGTGGCGGCCGTGGGCAGGTCGATGATGCGGCCTTCCGGCGTGAACACATAGATGCGGTCATCAAACAGGCCGCGCGTGGGGTCGGCCGTCTGCTGGCCCTGCCCTGAGTCGGGGGCCACGCTTTGGTGGGCGTCCGCTTCGGCGAGGTCGCGTTCCCAGGCCAACAGCTGGCGCAGCACGGTCTTGCGGGCTTCGGCCACCCGCGCTTCGAAATCGCCGGCGGCACTCACACCGCCATAGCCCTTGGCGCCGGCCTCTTTGTAAGCCCAGTGCGCCGCCACACCGCTCTCGGCGTGGTCGTGCATGGCCTGGGTGCGGATCTGGATTTCGATGCTGCGCCCCAAAGGCTCACGCACCACGGTGTGCAAGGACTGGTAGCCATTGGCCTTCGGGCGGGCGATGTAGTCGCTGAACTCTTCGGCGATGGGCTGCCAGTGGGTGTGCACCACACTGAGGGCGCCATAACAAGCGGGCACGTCGGCCACGATCACGCGCAAGGCGCGGATGTCGAAGACGCGCTCGATGGGCAAGTTCTTGCCCTGCATCTTTTTGTAGATGCTGTAGAGGTGTTTGGGGCGGCCTTGCACCAATGCCGGCACCCCGCCCTGCTTCAGGGCTTCTTGCAGTTCCTCGCGGATCTGTTCAATGTGTTGCTCGCGCTCCAGGCGCTTTTCGTGCAGGGCGCGAGCGATCTGCTTGTAAGCGTCGGGGTTGATGAAGCGGAAGGACAGGTCTTCCAGTTCCCACTTGATCTGCCAGATGCCCAGGCGGTTGGTCAGCGGCGCAAACACCTGCAGCGACTCGCGAGCCAATGCGCGCGGGCAAGCCGTCTTGCTGGCCGCGTAATGACGCAAGGTTTGCAGGCGCGAGGCCAGGCGCAGCAACACCACGCGCAAGTCTCGCGAGAACGCCAGCAGCATCTTGCGGATGCGCTCGACTTGCTCGCTGGACAAGGCGCCGTCGCCGTCGTCGCCCAGCGCGTCGCGGGCGTTGCGCTGCACCTGAACCAGCTTGCGCGTGTGCTCCACCAGGCCTGCGGCGTCGGCGCCAAAGGCACGCTCGATCACGGCCTCCGGCTGGTGCAGGTATTCGCTGGCATAGACCAGGTAGGCGGCGGCCTGGAGTGCTTGAGGCGCGCCGATGCCCCGCAGGATGTGGTGCACGCCGTCGGCGTGCTGCATCGCGTCTTCGCCGGTGTCAAACCTTTGGCCCTGCAACAAAGGCAAGGCGAACTGCCGCGCGCGCAAGGGCAGCGGCCAGTCACGAGAGGGGTCGTCGAGGGCAGGCTCGGCCGCCGCAACGGTCGGGCCACCACTGGCGT
This sequence comes from Pseudomonadota bacterium, assembly GCA_041169085.1. Lineage (GTDB taxonomy): Bacteria > Pseudomonadota > Gammaproteobacteria > Burkholderiales > Burkholderiaceae_C > Aquabacterium. The sequence continues at coordinate 2,950 of JBEEJT010000257.1, forward strand.
GGACTTCCCCGCCTTCTGCGGGGTGAAGGTCCAGCAAGGCCACGATGGCCGAGGTTTGCTCGGTGGGGTGGAAACGGTCGTCAGGCTGGAGGGAGCCGGTCTTCATGCCAACAAAAAGTCGCGGATGGGCGCGATCTGGTCCTCATGGATCAGGGTGGGCGCGTGCCCCACCCCCGGGAAGGACACGAGTCTCGCACGAGGACCGCGTTCGGTCATGGCCACGGCCGTCTCGTGGTCAAGCAAATCGGAATCCTGTCCGCGCAAGATGAGCACCTGGCTGGCCATGGCGTCGTAGACCTGCCACAACATGGCCTCACCAGAGGCGGCCGCTTCTGGCGTGATGGCCTTGAACGGGTCGGCGAGGGCCGGGTCATAGCGCAACTTGAAACCACCGCCTTCCGCAGGCTTGAGCAGGGGCACACACAGGCGGAACCATTCTTCGGGCGTGTGGGGCCCGAAGCCCGTGGAGATGCTCCACAGGTAATCGGCGGCCGCTTGCGCCGTGTCGAAATGCAGTGGTCGGCCCAGGTATTCGCCAATGCGGGCGACCGCTTCGGCACGCAGGCGGGGCCCCACGTCGTTGAACACCACCCGGCGCATCTTCACGCCAGAGGCTTGCGGCGGCACCGTCGACGTGGCCAGCCCAATGAGCCCCCCCATGGAGGTGCCCACCCAGTCGATCTCCAGCACTTCGGGGGCCGGCTGGCCACTGGCCTGGGCCAACTCGGCTTTGAGTTGCTTGAACAGCGCCACCATGTCGCCGGCGTAACTGAAG
>JBEEJT010000258.1:0-9790 GCA_041169085.1 Pseudomonadota bacterium
GCCGCCTGAACAAGCAGATCGCCGACGACCTGGGCATCTCCATCAAGACGGTGGAAGCCCACCGCGCCAACGTGATGGAAAAGCTCAACGCCAACACCGTGGCCGACCTGCTCAAGATCGCTCTGGGCGCCAGCGGCAACCAGCCTCCGAAGGCCTGATCGCCCCGCTTCCTGCCGGCGCTGTTCACCCAGTGCCAGGCAAACAGGCCGCCCGCACCGAGGCGGCCTTTTTCATTCAGCCCCACCCTTTTTTCACCCCTTTCGGCCCCAAGCCCCCACACCATGACCGCACAACTCATCGACGGCAACGCCCTGTCCAAGCAACTGCGCAGTGAAGTCGCCCAACGCGCCGCCGCCCTTTCGGCCAAGGGCACGAAGCCGGGTCTGGCCGTGGTGCTCGTGGGCGACAACCCCGCCAGCCAGGTCTACGTGCGCAACAAGGTCAAGGCCTGTGAAGACGTGGGCTTCCACTCGGTGCTCGAAAAGTACGACGCCACCATGACCGAGGCCGAGTTGCTGGCCCGCGTCGAAGCGCTCAACAACGACCCCCAAATCCACGGCATCCTGGTGCAACTGCCCCTGCCCAAGCACATCGACGACCACAAGGTCATCGAAGCCATCTCGCCCCTGAAAGACGTGGACGGCTTCCACGTGGCCAGCGCCGGCGCCCTGATGGTGGGCGAAGTGGGCTTCAAGGCCTGCACGCCCTATGGCTGCATGAAGATGCTCGAATCCATCGGTATGAAAGACCTGCGCGGCAAGCACGCCGTGGTGATCGGCCGCTCCAACATCGTCGGCAAGCCCATGGCCATGATGCTGCTGGCCGCCAACGCCACCGTCACCATCACCCACAGTGGCACGGCCGACCTGGCCGCCATGACCCGCCAGGCCGACATCGTGGTGGCCGCCGTGGGCAAGCGCAACGTGTTGACGGCCGACATGGTCAAGCCGGGCGCCGTGGTGATCGACGTGGGCATGAACCGCAACGACGAAGGCAAGTTGTGTGGCGACGTCGATTTCGACGGATTGAAGGAAGTGGCTGGCTTCATCACCCCAGTTCCCGGTGGGGTTGGCCCCATGACCATTACCATGTTGTTGGTCAACACGATGGAAGCCGCCGAGCGTTCGGCGGCCTGACACCCGCCTCACCAAGCCGTTGAACTGGAGCCCCATGAGCACCAACCCCCTGCTGGACACCACCGGACTGCCGCTGTTCGATCAGATCAAGCCGGAACACATTTCGCCGGCGCTGGACGCGCTGCTGGCCGATGCCGAAGCCGCCTTGGCCAAGGTGACCGGCCCCGACGTGCCGCCGGACTACGACGCCTTGTCGCTGTTGCTCGACGTGTCGACCGAAAAGCTGGGGCGAGCCTGGGGCTCGGTGGGCCACCTCAACAGCGTGGCCGACACGCCTGAGCTGCGTGCGGCTTACAACGAGAACCTGCCGCGCATCACCGAGTTCTACACGCGCCTGGGGGCCGACGAGCGCCTGTACGCCAAGTACAAGGCCCTGAACGCCGCCCAAGGGCGCCTGCCGGCAGCCCAGCGCCTGAGCGCCGCTCGTCAGAAGGCGCTGGACAACGCGCTGCGCGGCTTCGTGTTGGGTGGAGCCGAGCTGCAAGGCGACGCCAAAACGCGCTTCGCCGCCATCCAGGAAGAACAAGCAGCCAAGGCCCAGGCGTTCTCCGAGCACGTGATGGACGCCACCGACGCCTTCGCACATTACGCCCAAGCAGACGAGCTGGCCGGTGTGCCTGAAGACGTGGTGCACGCCGCCCGCGCTGCGGCCGAAGCTGAAGGCCAAGCCGGCCACAAGCTGACGCTGCACATGCCCAGCTACCTGCCGGTCATGCAATACGCCAGCCACCGCCCGCTGCGCGAAACCATGTACCGTGCCTACGTGACCCGCGCCAGCGAGTTCGGCCCTGCCGAGCGCGACAACTCGGCCCTGATGCGCGACATCGTGGCGCTGCGCCAGGAAGAGTCGAAGCTGCTGGGTTACGACAACTTCGCCAAGGTCAGCCTGGTCCCCAAGATGGCCACCAGCCCCGAGCAGGTCATGGACTTCCTGCTGGACCTGGCCAAGCGCGCCCGCCCCTATGCCGAACAGGACATGGCCGAGCTGCGGGCCTATGCCCAGGCCGAGTGTGGCCTCGAAGACCTGCAAGCCTGGGATGTGGCCTACGTGAGCGAAAAACTCAAGGAAGCCCGCTACGCCTTCAGCGACCAGGAGGTGAAGCAGTACTTCACCGAACCCACGGTGTTGCAAGGCCTGTTTGGCCTGATCGAAACGTTGTTTGACGTGCAGATCAAGCCGGACACCGCGCCCGTGTGGCACGAATCGGTGCGTTTCTTCCGCATCGAACGCGCCGGCCAGCTGGTGGGCCAGTTCTACCTCGACCCCTACGCCCGCCCTGGCAAGCGCCCAGGCGCCTGGATGGACGACGTCCGTGGCCGCTGGGCCCGCCCCGACACCGGCACCACCCAGACCCCGGTGGCCCACCTGGTGTGCAACTACGCCAAGGGCGTGGGCGACAAGCCCGCCTTGCTCACCCACGATGACGTCACCACGCTGTTCCACGAATTTGGCCATGGTTTGCACCACATGCTCACCCAGGTCGACGACATCGGTGTGGCCGGCATCAGCGGCGTCGAGTGGGATGCGGTCGAGTTGCCCAGCCAGTTCATGGAGAACTTCTGCTGGGAATGGGCTGTGGTGCAAAAGCTCACGTCCCACGTCGACACGGGCGCCCACCTGCCGCGCGAGCTGTTCGACAAAATGATGGCCGCCAAGAACTTCCAAAGCGGCATGCAGACGCTGCGCCAGATCGAGTTCGCGCTGTTTGACATGCGCCTGCACGCCACCCCGGGCAGCGAAGGCCAGGTGCAGGCCGTGCTGGATCAAGTCCGCCAGGAAGTGGCGGTCAACACCCCGCCGGCCTTCAACCGCTTCCAGCACAGCTTCTCGCACATTTTTGCGGGCGGCTACGCAGCGGGCTACTACAGCTACAAGTGGGCGGAAGTGCTGTCCGCCGACGCTTACGCGGCTTTCGAAGAGGCCGCCACCGCCACCACCGGGGTGCTCAACGCCGAGGTGGGTCGCCGCTACCGACAAGCCATCCTCGAAGCGGGCGGCAGCCGGTCTGCCATGGACAATTTCAAGGCCTTCCGGGGCCGCGAGCCCCAGATCGACGCCTTGTTGCGCCATCAGGGCATGGCTTGAGAGGCCCCACATGAGCACCCATCGCCTGTCGACGCCCGCTTGGCGCGCCACCGCTGCCTTGGCCCTGGTGGGGCTCATGACGAGCCTGCCCACGCCTGTTTGGGCGCTCTACAAGGTGGTGGGGCCCGATGGGCGCGTGACCTACACGGACCGCCCGGAGCCTGCGGCCAAGGCCAGCAAGCTGCGCACGCCAGATCGCAAGGGCGACGGCACGGCCGGCCTGCCTTATGCCTTGCAGCAGGCGGCGACGCGCTACCCGGTGGTGCTGCTGACCAGCCAGCCTTGCGCGCCTTGCCAAAGCGGTCGAGATTGGCTGCGCGCGAGGGGCATCCCCTTCCAGGAAATGACCGTCAACACCAGCGAAGACACGCAGGCGCTCAAGCGCCTGAGCGGCAGCGACCAGGTGCCGGTCTTGCGTGTGGGGTCGCAAGTGTTGTCGGGTTACCAGACCCAGGAATGGGCGAGTTACCTGGATTTGGCCGGCTACCCGGCCAGCGCCCAATTGCCCGCCAGCTACGTCTGGCCTGAGGCCCAACCCCTGGCGGGCGGCAAGCCCAAAGCGGCCGACGACGACGCCAGAGCCAACCGGCCATCGCCTTCGGCACCGCCCCCTTTTGAGCCTGAAGACGCGCCCCGCGGCTTCCGCTTCTGAACCCTCTTTTCTCCACTCATGCTCGCAGACCCCCAAGTCAACAGCGGGGCGCCAGCGTCTGGGCCCACTTCTTCGACCGCTCCCACCACGGCCGCCACGGTGGACGTGGCCATCGTGGGCGGTGGCCCGGCCGGCCTCATGGCCGCCGAAGTGTTGTCGGCGCAGGGTGTGTCGGTGGACCTCTATGACGCCATGCCTTCAGTGGGCCGCAAGTTCCTGCTGGCCGGACGGGGCGGCTTGAACCTCACCCATTCCGAACCGCTGGGCCCCTTCCTGGACCGCTTCGGCGACCGACGCCCCCAAGTGGAGGCCGCCATCCAGGCCTTCCCGCCTGAAGCCCTGCGGGCCTGGGCCCAAGGGCTGGGTGTAGACACCTTTGTGGGCACTTCGGGCCGCGTGTTCCCCACCGACATGAAGGCCGCCCCGCTGCTGCGGGCCTGGCTGCATCGTTTGCGCAGCCAGGGCGTGCGCTTGCACATGCGCCACCGCTGGACGGGCTGGGTGGACGGTGAACCAGGTCAGTTGGGTTTCCAGACGCCGCAGGGGCCGCTGCAGGTCCAAGCACGGCGAGCCTTGTTGGCCCTGGGCGGTGCGTCCTGGCCTCGGCTGGGCTCGGACGGGGCCTGGGCCCCTGCCCTGGCGGCCCGAGGCGTGGCCGTGGCGCCCTTGGTTGCGGCCAACTGTGGTTTCGACGTGGCCAACGCCCAAGGCGCCGGTGAAGGCTGGAGTGCCTTTTTGCGCGACAAGTTCGCAGGCCAGCCGGTGAAGCCGGTTGCGCTGATCTGGCGTGACGAGCAAGGCCATGAGACCAGGCGCCAGGGTGAGTTCGTGGTGACCGAAACGGGCGTGGAAGGCAGTCTGATCTACGCCCATGCGGCGGCAATCCGTGACACCGTGCTGAAACATGGCCAGGCCACCATCTGGCTGGACCTGTTGCCGGCCCACAGCCTTGCCCAGGTGCAGGAAGAAGTGGCCCGGCCACGTGGGCCACGCAGCTTGAGCACCCACCTCAAGAGCCGTCTGGGCCTGCAAGGCCTGAAGATGGGCTTGATCCACGAGGTGTTGACCGAAGCCCAACGCCAACAGCCCACCGCGTTGGCCGCTGCCATCAAGGCCTTGCCCCTCACCCTGGTGCGCACCAGGCCGGTGGCCGAAGCCATCAGCACGGCGGGCGGTGTGTGCTTTGCTGCCCTGACCGAACAAGGTGAGTTGCGGCAAGTGCCGGGCACTTATGTGGCCGGTGAGATGCTGGATTGGGAAGCGCCCACGGGGGGCTACTTGCTCACCGCCTGCATGGCCCAAGGCCGGCAAGTGGGGCTGGCGATGGCTGCCTCGCTTCTCGGCGCCAACTGAGGCTTTCGGACGACATTGTCGGGTGATCAACCCTTTTGGGTTATTCCCATGAATATGGGATGAGGCTAGATTGCCGGGCAACTACTCACCCGGAGGTCCCCTTGAACACCCGCAAATGGGCTCGCGCCCTGCTGGCTGCTGCCACCGCATTCACCACGGCCGCCCACGCCGACTATTCCAAACTCGTCGTCTTTGGCGACAGCATGTCGGACTCGCACCGCATGTACGAGATCAGCAAGGTGTTGTTCGGCAAGCCCTTCCCGGCGCCGCCCAACTACCCGGGCCGCGTGTGCGACGGCCCGGTCGCTGTGGAATACCTCGCAGACAACCTCAAGCTGCCCCTGCACAACTACGCCTTCGACGGCGCCACCAGCGGCTACGACTCCTTGTTGTTGATTCCCCTGGGCGTGCTCACCCAGGTCAACGAATACCTCAACAACAACGCGGTGGTGCCCACGATCACCACCATCCCCATCCTGAGCACGCTGACCTCCAAGCTGCCGGGCACCGGCCGTGCAGACCCCAAGGCCCTGCACATGATCTGGGCCGGCCCGGACGACTACTACCGCTTCAACATCGGCATGAACTCGGTGACGACGGTCACGACCGTGGCCAACATCGAGCAGGCCATCACGTCGCTCTACAACGGGGGCGCCCGCTACTTCTTCGTGCCGCTCATGCCGGACCTGAGCCTCACGCCCAGCGCCGTCATCCACGAAAAATTCACCCCAGGCTACGTCGAGGCGTCGCGGAAGATGTCTGACGAGTTCGCGGTCGAATTGACCAAACTGTTGGCCAAATTGCGCACGCGTTACCCGTCGATCACGATCATGACCTACGACACGATCGGCTTCCAACGCGTGCAGTTCCCGGCCGTCAAGGCCCAGGGCAAGAACCTGGATGTGGCCTGCCGCCAAGGCGGCATCGACCTGGCCACGCTCAAGAACACGCCGTTGGTGGGTTGCGCCGACCCCGAGAACTACGTGTTCTGGGACGGCAACCACCCCACCAGCTGGGTCAACAAGATCCTGGCTGGCGAGTGGACCACGGCCATCACCGTCAAACCCTGACGGTGGCTCAGAACGACAAGGTCTTGACGCCGGAAGCTGTGCCCAGCAGACAGATCGAGGCCTTGTTGCGGGCGAACACGCCCACCGTCACCACACCGGGGATCTGGTTGGTCTGGGCTTCAAAGCCAGCCGGGTCGGTGATCTGCAGACCGCGCACATCCACGATCAGGTTGCCGTTGTCGGTGACGCAGCCTTCGCGCACTTGTGCCTGACCGCCCAGCTGGGTGAAGGCGCGGATGACCTGGGCCGCGGCCATGGGGATGACTTCCACCGGCAGCGGGAACTTGCCCAGCGCATTGACGAGCTTGGACTCGTCGGCGATGCAGACGAACTGCTCGGCCAACTCGGCCACGATCTTCTCGCGGGTGAGCGCGGCACCGCCGCCCTTGATCATGTGCCCCTGGTGATCGATCTCGTCGGCACCGTCCACGTAAACGCCCAGGCCGGTCACCGTTTCAGCGGGCAACACGGCCACGCCCAGCGCTTCCAGGCGCTGCGTGCTGCGCACCGAACTCGACACGGCACCCTTGACGCGGTTCGGATCGGTTTTCAGGGCTTCGCCCAGCGCGTCGATGAACTTGTCCACGGTCGAGCCCGTTCCCACCCCCACGATGCAGCCTGCAGGCACGTGTTCCAGGGCGGCGCGGCCCACCAGGGCCTTGAGTTCATCTTGCGTCATGCTCATGTCTACACACTTTCGATCAGGTTGGCGCGTCAGCCAGCTCACATCGGGATGGGCCGGCCAGCCAGCCACAGGCCCGCTGCCAACAACCCCAGCATCACCGGCTGGTGCACCATGTAAAAAGTCAGGCTCCATTGGCCCAGCCTGACCAGGCTGCGCCACGCGAAGCCGTGATTGTCGCCGCGTATCGCCTCGGGCGACGAAAGCCAGTGCGCACGGTGGGCCAACAGCCATTGGGTCGTTGCCAGGCCCCACCACATCACACCCAGCCAGGGCAGCACGGGGACGTGGTCTTCGGTGATGGGCTTGTGGGTCACCAAGCCGATCCAGTTGGTGGCCCGGGTGTCAAACCAGGGGTGAGTCACCAGGTGAGGCAAGGCCATCGCCAAGGCACCCAAAGGCCACAACCAGTGGCGCCACGGTGCCGTCAGGCGCGCCACGATGAGCATCACCGCCATGCCATGCAAGACGCCAAATGTGATGTAGCTGCGCGGGAACATCGCCCAACTCCCCAGGCTCACCAGGAGCGCGCAGCCCACGATCTGCGCCCAACGGCGCCAGAACCGGGCCCAACTTTGACCTTGGTGGGTCGCCAAAGCCTGGCCGGCGCCCGCGCAGAGCAAAAACGTGGACAAGATGCAGGTACGCTGCCCCGTCCATACCGGGTCGGTGTAGAAATTGGCGTCCAGCAGGCGCCAGTTGGCCAAGTCGAAGCAGAAATGGAAGGCGGCCATCCAGATCAAGGCCGCGCCCCGCAACGCGTCGATGCGGTCGAGCCTGGCGCCTTCCGCTCGCCCCGGGGCTCGCATAGTTTTCAGCATGGCATTAGTATTGCCCGTTTTGCCGTCCCGACGCCCCGCCTGCCCATGCCCGCTCACCGCAACGCCATCGAACTGCTCAGCCCTGCCCGCACGGCGGACATCGGCATGGAAGCCATCAACCACGGGGCGGATGCGGTCTACATCGGCGGGCCCGGTTTCGGCGCTCGCACCAACGCGTCCAATGAGGTGGCGGACATCGCCCGCCTGGTGTCGCACGCCCACAAGTTCCACGCACGCATCTTCGCCACGATGAACACCATCTTGCGCGACGACGAGCTGGAGCCTGCCCGCAAGCAGATCTGGGAGCTCTACGACGCCGGGGTCGATGCGCTGATCGTGCAGGACATGGGCCTGCTGGAACTCGACCTGCCGCCCATCCAGTTGCACGCCAGCACCCAGACCGACATCCGCTCGGCCGACAAGGCCAAGTTCCTGCAAGACGTGGGTTTCAGCCAGATCGTGCTGGCCCGCGAGCTCACGTTGCCGCAAATCCGCGAGATCGCCGACGCCACCCATTGCGCCATCGAGTTCTTCATCCATGGCGCGCTGTGCGTGGCTTACAGCGGCCAGTGCTACATCAGCCATGCGCACACGGGGCGCAGCGCCAACCGGGGCGACTGCTCCCAGGCTTGCCGCCTGCCTTACAACGTGACGGACGGCGCAGGTCAGGTGGTGGCCTTCGAACAGCATGTGCTGTCCATGAAGGACAACGACCAGAGCGCCAACCTGCGTGCCCTGATCGACGCTGGCGTGAGCTCGTTCAAGATCGAGGGCCGCTACAAGGACATGGGCTACGTGAAGAACATCACCGCCCATTACCGCAAGCTGCTCGACGAGATCCTGGAGGAGCGGCCTGAGCTGCACGCCTCCTCCTCGGGGCAGGCCACGTTCACCTTCGAGCCGGACCCCAACCGCAACTTCAACCGCGGCAGCACCGACTACTTCGTCAATGGCCGCCAGGAAGACATCGGCGCTTTCGAGAGCCCCAAGTTCCTGGGCCGGCACCTGGGCGAAGTGGCCAAGGTGGGCGACCAGTGGTTTGACGTGGCGGTGGACCCTGCCGAAGGCGGCCTGAGCAATGGCGATGGTCTCAACTACCAGACATTGACCAAGGACACGGTGGGCTTCAAGGTCAACGTGGCCGAGCCCGTGGGCAAGTCGGGCCGCTTGTGGCGCGTCTACCCCAACGAAGACCTCGCCGCGCTCAAGGACCTCCAACCCGGCCTGGCGGTGAACCGCAATGGCGACCGCGCCTGGGAACACCTGCTGGCCAAGAAATCATCGGACCGCCGCATCGGCGTGTGGATGAGCCTGGCCGACACGCCCACCGGCTTGCGCCTCACGCTGACCGACGACGAAGGCCACGTGGGTGATGCCGAGGTGGCCTGCGACAAGCAAGCCCCCAACCAAGCCGACAAGGCGGAAGCCAGCTTGCGCGACAACCTGGGCAAGCTGGGCACCACCATCTTCAGCCTCCATGAGCTGACGCTGGCCACCGCCCAACCCTGGTTTGTGCCCGCTTCGGTGGTCAACACCTTGCGCCGTGACGCCGTGGCCGCACTGGAAGCTGCGCGCGCGGCAGGCTTCGAACGCCTGGTGCGCGACGCGCCCGTCGAGCCGCCTGTGGCCTACCCGGAAGACAGCCTGAGCTACCTGGCCAATGTCTTCAACCACAAGGCACGCGACTTCTACGCCAAACATGGCGTGAAAGTCATCGAGCCGGCCTACGAAAGCCACGAAGAAGAAGGCGAAGTCAGCCTGATGATCACCAAGCACTGTGTGCGCTTCTCGCTGAGCTTGTGCCCCAAGCAGGCCAAGGGCGTGCAAGGCGTGCAGGGCACGGTGCGTGCCGAGCCGCTGCAGCTCATCAATGGCAAGGAAAAGCTCACCCTGCGCTTCGACTGCAAGCCCTGCGAGATGCACGTGGTGGGCAAGATGAAGAAGTCGGTGCTGAACCAGCTGCCGGCTTCTCCTGTTCAGTTCTACCGCA
>JBEEJT010000259.1:0-5704 GCA_041169085.1 Pseudomonadota bacterium
CAAGCTGGCGGCCACCAAGGCCGCTCCGTGGCACAACAACACGACCACAGCCACGCGGGTCAAGGGCTGCACAAACGGTCTCCAACCCAGCACCCCGCCGCCAACACGACGTGCATCGCCAAAGTCAGGATGCCCAGGCCGATCGGGTCGATGTGCCAAAAGGTGTAGGCCTCACGGCTGATGGCGCACAGCGAGATCCGCACGGCGTTGAAGCCCACCATCAACAAGCTCATCACCACCAGCCAGGCCCAGTCACGGCGGTTGAGCGTCCGCCCGCGAAAGACCACGTAAGCCACATAAGCCAGGGAAGCCAACGACAAGGCATTGAAAGAAGAACAGGCCCCCACCATCACGACCCCAAAGCCGCTTTCACGGCGCAGCGCGGTGCCGTTGAGCAGCAAGCCCGGGTCAAAGGACTTCGCCACGCCGTAAACCACCAGCGCGTCCCAACGCAGGATGTGTTCGCCCAAGGCGCGGAAGATTTGCGGGGCGATCAGCATGTTGAACGCCAGGGCAGCGGCCAGCAGGGCGGTGCGCCCGCGCACTGGCGCTTCAAAATCATTCAGCGCCCATTCGATCCACCAGCAAGCGAACAGCCCTAGCAGCATCAGCTTGGCCGAGGCCAAGGCCAACATGGTGGTGACCAGGCCATAGAGCGCGTGGCGTCGCCACGCGGGCCTGTTGGGCCGGTTTGGCCGGCTGGGCGTCAGTTGCAAACACAGGTGCGCCAGCAGCAGCAAGGCGCCCAGCAAAATCAGGTTGACGCGGGCCGCTTGCGCCAACAAGCCTGTCAGGCTGGGGTGGCCCAGCCCGACCAACACTTCGGCCAGCAAGATGCACAAGGCCAGTGCCCACAGCGAGTGCTGTGGGCTCAAGTGCCACGCGCCAGGCCGAGGCGCCGCCGCCCCTGGCGCTGCAACGGCATTCGCCATCAAGGTCGCGTCACTTCTTGCGGTTCTTGATGATGCGGTAAGCCACGTAGCCCACGGCCGCCACCCCCAAGCCCACCGGCCCAAAGGCACCCGCTGCAGGCGCAGGCACGGGCGCCCCACCGGCCCAAGCCATGCCAGACGTCAAAGCCAAACCAACCGTGATCCAGGTGCGCAGGTGTGTCATGGTGAATCCAAAAACTGTGACAAAGGCTTTCAGACTAGCAGCCTTTGCCCACGGCGGGCGTCGTCTCAGGCCCACAACACCGAGCGCCAGCGGCCTCCCGTATGCTTGGGTCGGCCTTGCACCGCAGCCTTTCGCTCCCCACCCCCATGCCCAGCCCCGCCAACACGCTGCCCGCGCCGCTGCGCCTGCTCCAGCGCAGCGCCTGGCCATTGACCGTGGCGGTGGCGCTGCTGGCTTTGTGGCAAGGCTGGACCGCATGGGCTGAAGTGCCCAGCTACCTGGTGCCTTCGCCACTCGAAGTGGGCCGCACCTTGGTGGCCGACTGGCCGTTGCTGGCGCCCGCCTTGGCGGTCACGCTGAAGATCACCGTGTTGGCGCTGCTGTGTGCCACGGTTTTGGGCGTGCTGGTGGCGTTTGCCTTCGTGCAAAGCCGCTGGATCGAAGCCGCGTTCTTCCCCTATGCGGTGCTGCTGCAAGTCACGCCCATCGTGTCGATCGCGCCGCTGATCATCATCTGGGTGAAGGACCCCACCGCCTCGCTGGTGGTGTGCGCCACCTTGGTGGCCCTGTTCCCCATCATCTCGAACACCACGCTGGGCTTGCGCGCCGTGCACCCCGGCTTGGCCGCTTATTTCCAGCTGCAAGGCGCCAGCCGCTGGCAAACGCTGTGGCGACTGCGTGTGCCGTCTGCGTTGCCCTACTTCATGGCCGGTTTGCGCATCTCGGGCGGCCTGTCTCTGATCGGCGCCGTGGTGGCCGAGTTCGTCGCCGGCACCGGCGGCACAGGCGCGGGCCTGGCCTACCAGATCCTGCAAAGCGGCTACCAGCTCAACATCCCCCGCTTGTTCGCTGCGCTGGCCTTGATTTCGGTGACGGGCATCGTCATCTTCCTGAGCCTGGCGGCCTTGTCGCGGGCCTGGTTGGGCGGCTGGCACGAGTCGGAGATGGCCGCCCGCCATTGAGGCGCCCCCCCTGCGCCAATGGCCAATGTCCCCTGAATTTTGAAGGACATTGAGGCTGCTCTCGCGGTTTAAGACGACTGGTCATATTATTCATCCATGGCACGCACCGCAGACCCCACCGACATCCCCCGCCGCCTGGCGGCTTCCGGCTACGCGCTGTTCAACCAGGCCGGCTACAACGCCACCGGGATCGCTCAGATCACCGACCACGCCGGCGTGCCCAAGGGCTCCTTCTACAACCACTTCGAGAGCAAGGAAGCGTTCGCCGAAGCCATCGTTCGGCTGTACGCCGACCTGGTCGACGACGCCTGGACGCAAGCCGAAGCCAGCGCCCGACGGGCCGGCCAGGCCTCGCCGCTCGAACTGATTCGCGCCGTGTTCAACGCCTTTGCCGCCTACCAGGCCAGCAAGAACTGCAATGGCTGCCTGGTCGGCAACTTCGCAGGCGAACTGGCCCAAGCCAGCCCGCTGTGCCAGTCGGTGCTCGACAGCACCTTGCAGGCCTGGCGCCTGCGCCTGGCGACGTTGATCACCCAGGCCCAACAACAAGGCCAGGCCCGCACCGACCTCGACGCCCACACGCTGGCCGGCCTGTTCTGGGACACGTGGGAAGGCGCGTTGCTGCGCGCCAAGATCGCCGGCCACATCGGCCCCTTGCACGACACCTTGGCCTTGATGCTGGACAAGGTGCTGACGCCTGCCTCAGGCAACCTTCCGCGCGCAGCTTGACGGCCGCGCCCTGTTTCACAGCCACAAGCCAAAGCTTGGCCCATCCAGGAGAACCCATGAGCACATCCGCCTTGTACCAACCGTTTCAGCTCGGCCGCGTCACGCTGGCCAACCGCATGGTCATGGCCCCGCTGACCCGCAACCGCGCCGAAGCTGGCAACGTCCCGGGCCCGCTGACGATCGAGTACTACAGCCAGCGCGCAGGCGTGGGCCTCATCATCGCCGAGGCCACCCAGGTGTCGGCACAAGCCCAGGGCTACATCGCCACGCCGGGCGTGCACACCCCCGAGCAAATCGTCGGCTGGAAGAAGGTGACCGACGCGGTCCACGCCAAGGGCGGCAAGATCTTCGTGCAACTGTGGCACACGGGCCGCATGTCGCACACCTCGTTCCAGCCGGGCGAAAAGGCCCCGGTGGCCCCTTCGGCCATCGCGGCCAAAGCCCAGACCTACATCGCTGGCCAAGGCTTCGTGCCCACCTCCACCCCGCGCGCCCTGGAAACCAGCGAAATCGCAGGCATCGTCGATGACTTCCGCACGGCGGCACGCAACGCCATCGAAGCCGGCTTTGACGGGATCGAGGTCCACGGCGCCCACGGCTACCTGCTCGACGCCTTCCTGCGCGACGGCTCGAACCAGCGCACCGACGCTTACGGTGGCCCGATCGAAAACCGCGCCCGCTTCCTGCTGGAAGTGATGGCCGCCGTGACGGCCGAGATCGGCGCCGACCGCGTGGGCGTGCGCCTGTCGCCGGTGTCGCCCGTCAACGATTCGAGCGAGAGCAACCCGCAGCCGTTGTTCGAACACGTGGTGCGCGAGATCGCCAAGCTCAACCCGGCTTACATCCACGTGGTCGAAGGCCACACCGGTGGCCCGCGTGACAACGCCCCCTTCGATTACGCCGCCATCAAGGCGCTGTTCAAGGGCGTTTGGATGGTCAACAACGGCTACACCAAGGACATGGCCGAAGCGGCCGTGGCCGAGGGCCGCGCCGACCTGGTGTCCTTCGGTCGCGCCATGATCACCACGCCGGACTTGCCGCGCCGCTTCCAGACGGGCGCCCCGCTCAACGAGCCCTTCAAGGACGCACCGCTGTACGGTGGCCAGGGCCCGCACGGCTATGTGGACTACCCCGCACTGCCTGCCTGAGCAACCTGAAGGCGTGTGGGGCCGCCCTTTGGGCATCGCCACGCGCCGCCAACCTGTCGGCTGACGCCGCCACACCCCCGGGGCTGGAGCCCCACCCACGCCCCGGACCTGCCTGCGCTTACAGTGCAGCGGTCCGGGGCGTGCCCCCATGTGGGGCCGCTGCCCCCACCGCCCCGACCACACCCAACGAGGAGACCCCATGACCATCGCCAACACCTGCGTGCTTGTCGCCGCCTTCTTGCCCATCGTCACCGTGGGCATGGCCAAGGCCAGCACGGCCCGCATGCGTCGCAGCCAGGGCGGCTACGACAACAACAACCCGCGCGAATGGACGGCCAAGCTTTCGGGCTGGCAAGCTCGTGCCGCTGCGGCGCAAGCCAACGGCTTCGAAGCACTGCCGCTCTTTGCCTTCGCTGTGCTGGTGGCCCAGATGGCCCAAGTGGAGCAAGGCCGCACCGACATGCTGGCCATGGCCTTCATCGGCATCCGCCTGGTCTACACCGCGATGTACCTGGCCAATCTGGCCACGCTGCGTTCGCTGGTCTGGTTCGCCGGTGTGGCGGCCGTGATCGGCATCATGGCGCCGACGCTGAGCTTCTGAGCTCGGCGGGGCGCCCGGCCAGTGAGCCTTGGCGCCCCAGTGCGGCCACCACCGCCTCGTCCAGGGGCGTGTGGGGCTCTTCCCCGATCAAGCTCAGCAAGCGGGCGTTGTCCAGCGCCAGCGCTTGCCGCCACAGGTAACGCATTTCGCTGACCTCACGCAACAAGGGCGAAGCCCAGGCCACCGTGGGCAGCACCCACCAGGGCACGGCGCGGATGGGCACCCGTCTGCCCTCATGGCGAGCCACCGCCTGGACCACGCTCTGAGCCAGTTCGCGCCCATCCGCCAGCTCGTGGCCCTTGAAGTGCACCCGCTCGGCCAGGGCCAGTTTGCCCGGCTGCGCCTGGTCCAGTTCCAGCAAGCGGGCCGCCGCCAGCGCGGCGTCGGGCAGGTAGGCCCAGGTGTGCCCCACGCCTGGCGTGTGCGGGTCCACCACCCTTTGCACCGGGCGGCCAGGCTGCACCATGACGGTGTTGAACCACGACGAGGGCGAAGCCGCGCCAAAGAAATCGCCCGCACGCAGCACCAGCGACTTCAGCCCGTCGCGCTCGGCGGCCTCGCGCAAGGCCTGCTCCATGGTCACCCGAACTCGGCCTTTGCGGGTGAGCGGGCGCTGCGGAGCGTCTTCCGGCCAGGGCCCGGGCCCACCCGCTTCAAAGTTGTAGACGTTGCCAGGCAGGAGCAGCCGCGCCCCTTGCTGCCCAGCCACCGCCATGGAGGCCCGCAACATGGGCAATGCCAGCGTCTCCCAGTGGCGGTAGCCGGGCGGGTTGACCGCATGCACCACCACCTGAACGCCTGCAGCGGCCTGCGACAAGGCCTGAGCGTCCATCACGTCGCCGCTCAGCCATTGCTCCGGCCCCGACGCCGCAGGCCAGGCACGGGCAAAGGCCCGCACCCGCCACCCTCTGGCCGCCAGGGTGGTCACCATCTGTGAACCCCAGCCCCCTCGCGCCCCCACCACCAGGGCCGTGGGTGGCTGGTGATTTGCCTGGGTGTGTGCCTGCATGACTGACCTCGCTTGTGGACGAATGGCCGAACCCTGCGCCCGGCCTGCGTCTTCAGCTTAGGTTGCCGCCAGCCATAAGAGAACACATACTCTCATTTGACTGCCATACGTTTTCGTATCACATGGACTGGAACCTTTA
>JBEEJT010000260.1:0-2597 GCA_041169085.1 Pseudomonadota bacterium
CCTTCTTGGACAGGCGGGCCGCCGTTTCGGCCGAGGTGGACACGCCCACACCCACCAGCATCGGCGGGCAGGCGTTGACGCCGCGCTGCGTGATCACGTCGAACACGAACTCGGCCACGCCTTCGTAGCCTTCACCGGGCATCAGCACCTTGGCCGCGCCGGGCAGCGTGCAGCCGCCACCGGCCATGTAGACGTCGATGATGCAGTCGTCACCCTTGGGGTCGATCTCCCAGTCCAGCCATGGGATCTTGGAGCCGGTGTTGGTGCCGGTGTTCTTCTCGTCGAAGGTCTCGACCGCGTTGTGGCGCAGCGGGCCTTGCCTGGTGGCTTCCTTGGTGGCGTTGGACAGGATGTCTTCCAGCTCGCCCAGCAGCGGGAAGCGGGCGCCCGCGGTGATGAAGTACTGGATCACGCCGGTGTCCTGGCAACTGGGGCGGTTGAGCTTGTCGGCCGCCTCCTGGTTGTCCTTCATGGACTGGTAGATCTCTTTGGCCAGGGGGTGGGTTTCCTTGGACCGCAGGTCGTGCAGCTTGTGGGTCACGTCGGTCGGCAGGCGCTTGCCGATGTAGGACGTGAACTTCCACATCACGTCGGTGAGCCGTTGCACGGCATCGTCTCTGTTGGTGGTTTCCATCTGTGGGGCCTGGTCTGACAGCCCTCGCCCCGGGCGCAGGGCTCCAGGGCTGGGCAAGCGGAGGGCATGTGACCCAGCACGCAGCGCGCAGGGAGGGCTCGGTCACACGGTGGCTCGGGTGCCCTGCCGCGCAAGCGGTTGAACACCTCGGCCGCCACTGTATTCAGCCCAGGAGTGCATGCTCACCCGTGAATTCAATCCAGCATTGAATTCAATTCAACAATCAAGGTGGCGTCTGCGCCCCACCGGGACAGGCCGGGTGCACGGCCGCCTCCCCCGGCTTTTCAGGGCTTCGGCCAGCCAGGCATCCGGCACAGTGTCCGGACCGCCCTCCACCCCCAGACGCCATGAGCACACTGCCCTTGAGCTCGCTCACCACCAGCGCTGTCACGACCAGTGCGGCCACGGCCACAACGCAGAACCCGACCACGGCACTGCTGGGTCAGGTCTCCCCGGCCCTGGCCAAGGCCCACGAACGCCTGCTGGCGCAATCGCAGACGGCGTCGGCGTCCATCTCGCAACTCGGGCAGTACAAGGCGACCGTCTCCAGCCTGGCCAGCAGCGCCAAGGAGCTGGCCAGCGTGAGCGGCGACACCGCATCGGCCGAGGTGATGAGCAAGGTGACGCGCCTGGTGGACGCCTACAACGAGGCCATCCAGCAGGCGAAGGCAGGCACCGAAGGCCGTGCCGGCCAGGCCATCGCGGCCTCCCGCCGGGCCCTCTCGTCGGCCGACAGCACGCGCTCGCAACTGACCCAGCTCGGCCTGATGCGGCAACCGGATGGCACACTCAAGCTGGACACCGCCACGCTGCAGAAAAGCCTGGCGACCAACCCAGCTGCGGCGGGCAGCGCGCTGTCTCAGCTGGGCAAGACCCTGGCCCGGCGGGCCGAGTCCGAGCTGGCCGACAAGGGCCGCCTGGCCCTGGCCGGCACCCAGTCCAGCGCGTGGGCCCAGGGGCTGACGCAACAGCAAAGTGCACTGGTCACGGCGGCCAGAAAGATCGCCCAGGGGCAGGCCAGCGCCAGCAGCGGGGGCAGCGGGCTCAGTGCAGACGCGGCCCAGGTCAGCGCGTCGGACAGCCCTGCCGCCAGCACGTCAGGCAGCAACTGGGCCACCCGCCTGGCACTGCAGCGCTACGGCAGCGCCGGCTGAAGCCGGACGACGCCCGACGTCCGCCGCTCAGTTCGCCGGGATGGCGCCCACGCCGGCACCCAGCGCCTGCTGGTCGGCGTGGTAGCTGGAGCGCACCATGGCGCCCACGGCCGCATGCGTGAAGCCCATCTTCTTGGCTTCTTCTTCGAACATCTTGAAGGTGTCGGGGTGCACGTAGCGGCGCACCGGCAGGTGGTGGCCCGAAGGCGCCAGGTACTGGCCGATGGTGAGCATGTCGATGTCGTGCTCGCGCATGTCGCGCATCACCTGCAGGATCTCTTCGTCCGTCTCGCCCAGGCCCACCATGATGCCGCTCTTGGTCGGCACGTCGGGGTGCAGGGCCTTGAACTTCTTGAGCAGGTTCAGGCTGAACTGGTAGTCGGAACCCGGGCGCGCTTCCTTGTACAGGCGGGGAGCGGTCTCCAGGTTGTGGTTCATCACGTCGGGCGGCGCGGCCTTGAGGATCTCGAGGGCGCGGTCGTCACGGCCACGGAAGTCGGGCACCAGGATCTCGATGCGCGTGGCGGGCGAGAGTTCGCGCACCTGGCGGATGCATTCGACGAAGTGGCCGGCGCCACCGTCACGCAGGTCATCGCGGTCCACGCTGGTGATCACCACGTACTTGAGCTTGAGCGCCGCAATCGTCTTGGCCAGGTTGGCGGGCTCGTTCACATCCAGCGGGTCGGGGCGGCCGTGGCCCACGTCGCAGAAAGGGCAGCGGCGCGTGCACTTGTCACCCATGATCATGAAGGTAGCCGTGCCGTGGCCGAAGCATTCGCCGATGTTGGGGCAGCTGGCTTCCTCGCACA
>JBEEJT010000261.1:0-11583 GCA_041169085.1 Pseudomonadota bacterium
AAGGTCCGCTTGCGTGCCAACTTGCTGTCGGCGGGCAGCCTGCTCGACGACGTGGCCCTGGACAAATATGCCTTCATGCGCGACGCCTACCTGCAGCGTCGGCAAAATCTGATTTACGAAGGTGACCCGCCCGAAGAAGACGAGCAGCCAGCCGAGGAGCCGCCCGAGGCCGCCCCGGAAGCCACGTCGGCGCCGCTGTCCGGTTCAACCCAAGGGGCCACTGCCCGTTCGACTTGATCTCTGCCGTCCCGCTGGTGCGGGGTGGCTCTGTCGGCCTGCCGCCTGCCTGATGCGTTGTGGCTTCAGGTCGACCATGAAAGGAAACACATGTCTACCGCTTTGTTGAAGTCCGCCAAGGCCGTGGCCACCCCGTCGGGTCGCCGCGCTGCGTTGGCCATGTCGCTGGCTGCCGCCCTGAGTCTGGGCCTGGGCGCTGGCTGGGTGTCGCCGGTACAAGCCGCTGACACTTCGGCCCAGCCGACCAACGCCGCAACGCCTGACGGTTTCATCAAGGTGCTGACGAGCGACGTGCTCAACACCGTCAAGGCCGACAAGAGCATCCAGGCCGGTGACGTGAAGAAGGTCGCGGTCATCGTCGACCAGAAAATCATGCCGCACGTCAACTTCCAGCGCATGACGGCCACCGCCGTGGGCCGCGCCTGGCGTCAGGCCACGCCGGAGCAAAAGGGGCGCCTGCAGGAAGAGTTCAAGACCTTGCTGGTCTACACCTACGCCGGTGCCGCCGCTCAGATCCGCGACCAGGTGGTGGAGTTCAAGCCGGTGCGCTCGCGCCCTGAAGACACCGAAGTGGTTGTCCGCACGGTGGTCAAGGGCAAGGGCGACCCCATTCAGCTGGACTACCGCCTGGAAAAGGCAGGCGACACCTGGAAGATCTACGACGTCAACGTGCTGGGCGCCTGGCTGGTGCAGACCTACCAGAGCAATTTCGCCGAAGAGGTCAACGCCAACGGCATTGATGGCCTGATCACCAAGCTGACCGAGCGCAACAAGCAACTGGCCAGCAAGAAAGCAGGCTGAGCCATGTTGATGCTGCCGGCCGTCATCACCCATGCGGAAGTGCCGCAGGTGCTCAGCTTGTTTCGGCAAACGCTGGACAAGGCGGCCGCCGAGAACAAGGGCGATGCGGCCATGCTCACGGTGGACGGCTCGGCGCTGCGCCAGTTCGATTCCAGCGCGCTGGCCGTGTTGCTCGAATGCCAACGCATGGCCCGGGCCAAGGGCCGTGCGTTTGCCGTGCAGTCTCTGCCAGCTCGCCTGACGGAACTTGCGCGGCTCTACGGGGTCGATGGGCTGCTGCAGTCGGCTTGACGCTCACCAACTGGGCCACACTGTTGTGGCCTGTTCCCGCCGGAATGGGGGCCTTCGGGTGCCCATACGCTGGAAAGAACGGTCAGTTCGCTGTTTCTCCGTCATCTGAGTATGGGAATCGGCTGCAGTTTGGGCACAGAATGCCCAAGTCGCGGATTCCTCAGTGCAGACACGAAACATGACCTCGCAACTCGAGCAGCTCAAGGCCTTCACCACCGTGGTGGCCGACACAGGCGACTTCCTGCAACTGGCCCAGTTCACCCCGCAGGACGCCACCACCAACCCCTCTCTGATCCTCAAGGCCGTCCAGAAGGTGGAATACGCCCCCCTGCTGGCTGAAACGGTGCAGGCCCACCGTGCCGAGTCCTTGTCCGAGATCGTGGACCGCGTGCTGGTGCGCTTCGGTCAGGAAATCTTGAAAGTGGTGCCGGGCCGTGTGTCCACCGAGGTGGATGCCCGCCTGAGTTTCGACACCGCGGCCACCGTGGCACGCGCTCGCCACCTCATGGGGCTGTACGAAGCCGCAGGCGTGGCCCGCAGCCGCGTGCTCATCAAGATCGCTGCCACCTGGGAGGGCATCCAGGCCGCTCGCCAGCTGGAAAGCGAAGGCATCCGTTGCAACCTGACGCTGTTGTTTGCCTTTGCCCAGGCCCGCGCCTGTGGCGACGCCAAGGTGCAGCTGATTTCGCCTTTCGTCGGCCGCATCTACGACTGGTACAAGAAGTCGGCCGGTGCCGCTTGGGACGAAGCCGCCAACGCCGGGGCCAATGACCCCGGGGTGAAGTCCGTGGCGCGCATCTACGCCTACTACAAGGCCCATGGGGTGGCCACCGAAGTCATGGGCGCGAGCTTCCGCAACATCGGTCAGATCCAGGCCCTGGCCGGTTGCGACTTGCTGACCATCAGCCCGGACTTGCTGGCGCAACTGCAAGGCATCGATGGCGGCACCCAGCCCTTGCAGCGCGCACTGGCCCAGGCTGGAGGCGCTTCGGCGGCCGAAGCCCCCTTGTCCGAAGCCGAGTTCCGCTACCAGCTCAACGAGGACGCCATGGCGACCGAGAAGCTGGCTGAGGGCATCCGGGCCTTCGCCGTCGACGCCGCCAAGCTGGACGGCTTGATCCAGGCCTTGCAGGCCTGACGCCAGAAGCATTGCGGATGACGACCCCCCGTTGTGACCAAACCGTGGCGTGGCAGGCCCTGCTGGGCCACCACCAGGCCCATGGTCGGGACATCGACCTGCGCCAGCTCTTCCAGGACGACCCCCAGCGGGTGAGCCGGCTGGGCATCGAAGCGCCCCATGTGTTCGCCGACCTGTCTCGCGGCCACTGGGACCTGATGTCTCGCCGCCACCTGATGGACCTGGCGCAGGAGTGCCAGATCCCGCAGCGGCGCGATGCCTTGCTGAGCGGCCAGCCCCTCAACCGCACGGAAGGCCGAGCGGTGCTGCACACGGCCCTGCGCGCACCGCGTGGCGCGGCGCCCTGCAGCGAGGAGGTCCACGACGTCCTGGACCGCATGTTGGCCTTCGTGGACCAGGTGCACGCCGAAGGGCACATCACCGACGTGGTCAACATCGGCATCGGGGGCTCGGACCTGGGCCCCTTGATGGCCAGCCAGGCCCTGGCGGGCTATTTCCGCCCAGGCGTGCGGGCCCATTTCGTGTCCAACGTCGATGGCCAGGACTTGCAGCGCACGCTGGCGCCGCTGGACGCGAGCCGCACGCTGTTCGTGGTCGCCTCCAAGACCTTCACCACCCAGGAAACCATGGCCAATGCCCACGCGGCACGCCAGTGGTTCGTGGAGCAGGGGGGCCAGGACGTGGCGGCCCATTTCGTGGGCACCACCACCAACCTGGAAGCCGCCGCTGCTTTTGGCATCCAGACCACCTTCGGCTTCTGGGACTGGGTGGGCGGGCGCTTCTCACTGTGGTCGGCCATTGGCCTCCCCTTGGCCCTGGCGGTGGGCTCGGCCCATTTCCGCGAGTTGCTCGCCGGCGCCCACGCCATGGACCAGCACTTCGCGCAGGCCCCCGTGGCAGCCAACCTGCCCATGCAACTGGCCTTGCTCGACCTGTGGCACGGCAACTTCATGGGCTACCGCAGCCGCTGCATCAGCCCTTACGACCATGGCCTGCGCCGCCTGCCGGCTTACTTGCAGCAGCTGGTCATGGAGAGCAACGGCAAATCCGTCGATGCCCATGGCCAGCCTGTGGCCGTGGCCACCAGCGAGGTCGTCTGGGGCGAGCCGGGCACCAACGGTCAGCACGCCTTTTTCCAGATGCTCCACCAGGGCACCGACGTGGTGCCGGTCGAGTTCGTGTTGGTCAAGCAGCCTTGCGAGCCCATGATGGCCCAGGCCTCGCCGGCCATGCGCTGGCACTGGCAATCGCAACACCAGGCGCTGCTGGCCAATGGCTTGGCCCAGGCCCAGGCCTTGATGTGGGGCAAGCGCACCGACCAGGCCCTGGGCGAGAGCGCGCCCACCGCCTCGCCCGACCTGGCGCCCGCCGAGTTGGCCCGGCACCGCACCTTCCCGGGCAACCGGCCCAGCATCACGCTGGTGTTGAACCAGCTGAGCCCTGCCAGCCTGGGGGCCCTGATCGCCCTCCACGAGCACCGCACCTTCGTGAGCGGTGCGCTGTGGGGCATCAACTCCTTTGACCAATGGGGCGTGGAGCTCGGCAAGGCCATGTGCAAAGACCTGCTGCCGCGCCTGGCCACGGGCGACGTGGCTGGCCTGGACCCCGCCACCCAGGCGCTCATCGAGCGCTTGCGTGCTTGAACCTGAGTGACCCGAGATGACGCTTGCTGACGTGCGTGTGCCCCAGGCCGTGGTGTTTGACTTTGGTGGGGTGCTGTTTCGCTGGCAGCCCAAGGTGCTGATCCAGCAGGTGTTGCCTCACCTGGCGCGCAACGACGACGAGGCGCTGGCGTTGGCGTCGCAGGTCTTCCAGTCCTTTCAGCCGGGCAGCGATTGGGCGGAGTTCGACCGGGGGGC
Organism: Pseudomonadota bacterium; assembly: GCA_041169085.1. GTDB lineage: Bacteria > Pseudomonadota > Gammaproteobacteria > Burkholderiales > Burkholderiaceae_C > Aquabacterium. The sequence continues at coordinate 4,327 of JBEEJT010000261.1, forward strand.
TTTGCCCTGGGACGACGTGCGCGACCGCATCGTGGCGCGCACCGGCCTGGCCGCCGACGACGTGCACGCCTTGATGGCCGCCATCCCGCCGCACCTCGAAGCCGTCGCCGACACCGTGGCCTGGCTCGAAGCCCTGGCCGCTTTGGGTACGCGCCTGTATTTCCTGTCGAACATGCCGGCGCCCTATGCCGAGCACCTGCAGCGGGAACACGCCTTCCTGAGCCATTTCCTCGACGGGGTGTTTTCGTGCGACGTGGGCCAGATCAAGCCCAACGACGACATCTTCCACACGGCCCAACGCCAGTTCGGCATCGACCCCGCGCAGACGCTGTTCATCGACGACAACCACCACAACATCGCTGCTGCCCGTGCCCTGGGCTGGCAGGCCATGTGGTTTGAAAGCGCTGGCCAATGCCAGCAGGCCGTGCGCGATGCCGGCTGGCACGTGGCCTCGCCCGCGCTCTGAGGTCAGGCAGGGCCTGAAGGTCAGGCGGCGACGCTGGTCGGCAGGGCCTGTGTTTGCGCGACCTGCAAGCGCATGGTCAAAGGCTCGGACATCATCACAAAACCCATGACTTCGCGCACCGGGGTGCCGTCTGGCTTGCACACGTCGCTGACTTCGAAGCTCGACAGCAGCATGCTCATCAGCAGCTTCATCTCCAGGATGGCCAGGTAGCGGCCTGGGCAGATGCGTGGCCCCGCACCAAAGGGCATGGCGATGCGCTTGCCCGACACCGCGTCTGCCGCTGACGGGTCCAGCCAGCGCTCCGGGCGGAACTGGGCGGCCAGGTCGAAATGCTGGTCGCTCAGGCTGTCGTGCCGCATCAGGCACCAGATCTGAACGCCGGCCGGCACCAACACGTTGGCCACGATGGTGTCCTGCACCACTTCAACCGGCAGGTAAGGCGCCACCGGCTTGAGCCGCATGGTTTCGTGGATGCAGGCGTCCAGGAAGGGCAGGGCTTCCAGTTGGGCCAGGGTCATGGCGCCGTGTGTCGCCTGGGCCTGTTCGACCTCGGCGCGCGCGCGGGCCATGGCCGCTGGGTGGGCGTTCAGCATGGCCAGCAGCCAGGCCAGGGTGTGGGCCGTGGTGTCTTCGCCTGCCAGCAGCATGGCCAGCACGTTGGCCGCGACGTCGGCATCGCTGAGTTGGCCGTCGCCGGCGCGCGTGGACGCCTCTGCGGCCACGAGCATGGCTTCGAGCAGGTTGGGCGGCTGCACCCGTCGGGCCGGGTCGTCGTGCAGGCGTTGACGCGCCTGGGCGATGAAGGTGTCGATGGCCGCACGCACCTCGACCAGGCTGCGCTGGAGTTGGCGGTCTTCAGCTGAGGGAAACCAGCGCCAGGTGGGCAGCACGGCGACGATTCGCCGGTAAAGGGCGGGGAAGATGGCATTGAGGTGCCGCTGGATGACGTCTTCGCCACCCTCCACGGTGTTGACTTCGGCGCCAAAAGCCAGGCCGGCGATGACGTCCACGGTGAAGCGCATGAGGTCTTCGTGCAGCGCGATCGGCTGCTGCTCGTGGGCCGCCTGTTGCCAGCGCCGGCGCAGCCGCGTGGCCACGCGTTGCAGGGCAGGCAGGTAGGCGCGCACATGTTGAGGCGAGAAGCTGGCCATCACCATGCGACGCTGTGCCTGCCATTGCGCGCCTTCCGCGCCAAACACGCCCATGGGCAAGCCCATTTCGGTGGCGATGTTGCGCAGGTGGGTCGGGCGGCTGAAGTGGCTGGGGCGGGCTTTGAGCACCTCCTGCACCTGCTGGTGGTCGCTCAAGATCATCACCCGCATCGGGCCCAAAGTCATGCGGAACACCGGCCCGTGGATGGCGCTCAGGCGCTCGAGGTCGAGGTGCAGGCGATCGGGCTTGATTTGCAGGGCGTTGCCCACCAGGGGCAGGGGGCGAGGGCCAGGCAGGTCTGCCCAGCGGCGTGCAGCGTGGCCGGTACGGTCCATGGCGCTCCCATCTTTATGGTACTGGCCGACATGCTGGGGCATTTTGTGTCAGCCGTACAGGTGGGCTTTCCAGGGTGTGGCCTGGGCGCCAGCGTGAGGCTCAGGCGGCTTCCAGGGCCTTGCGCATCTTCTTCATGGCCGCCACTTCGATCTGGCGGATCCGCTCGGCGCTCACACCGTAGTCGGCGGCGAGTTCGTGCAGCGTCATGCCGCCCGAACCGTTGTCGTCGACCTTGAGCCAACGCTCTTCGACGATGCGGCGGCTGCGGTCGTCGAGTTGCGACAGCGCTCGCTGGATGCCGTCGGTGGCCAGCCAGTCGCGGCGGTGCGACTCGATCACGCGGGTGGGCTCGTGGGCTTCGTCGGCCAGGTAAGCCACGGGCGCCATGGTGTATTCCGACTCTTCATCGGCGGGGGCGTCCAAGGCCACGTCGCCGCCAGCGAGTCTGGTTTCCATCTCGATGACGTCTTCCGGGCGCACGTCCAGCTCGGAAGCCACGCGGTGGATCTCGGCTTCAGACAGGCCAGCACGCGTGACGTGGGCGTCGTCGGCTTCGCCCTTGAACTGGTGCTTGAGCGAGCGGAGGTTGAAGAACAGCTTGCGCTGGGCCTTGGTGGTCGCCACCTTCACCATTCGCCAGTTCTTCAGGATGTATTCGTGGATTTCGGCCTTGATCCAGTGGATGGCGTAGCTCACCAGGCGCACGCCCTGGTCGGGGTCAAAGCGCTTGACGGCCTTCATCAGGCCCACGTTGCCTTCCTGGATCAGGTCGCCTTGCGGCAGGCCGTAGCCCAGGTATTGGCGGGAGATGGAGACGACCAGGCGGAGGTGAGACAGCACGAGGCGCGAAGCGGCCTGCAGGTCGTTTTCGTCCTTGAGGCGGCGGGCCAGCGTCTGCTCTTCTTCCGGCGCCAGCATGGGGATGGCCTGGACCGAGCGGATGTACGCGTCCAGGTTGCCCAGTGAGGGCACCAAACTCCAGGGGTCACGGGTAGCGAGGGCGGTGGTCACGGTCATCGTTGCTCCGTCAGAAATCCGAATGAGGAATCCTTCATGGATCATGTTAGCACTCTCTGAGACAGAGTGCTAACGGCCTAAAAAGTTCCACCTGGCGGCGCAGTTCGAGCGGCCTGCCGTCGCCGTCGGCCCCCCCGCCGCCGCAGGCGCTGAGCATCGACAGGCAGAAGACGAAGGGCAGGGTGCGGCGGCGCGTCATGGCTGGCAGTTTGGCCAGCGCGTTCTGCGTGGTCTGCCTCCCGGATGTGGGGGGGCAGGCTCGGGAAAGGGCCCCGCAGTCAACTCGCTGGCGCCATCAGGCAAGTCTGCCTCGGGGTGAAGGGAAAGAATCGCCCCACGTTTTTCAGCGGTACACAGGAGACAAGATGTCCACAGCGCGCAAAGGTCTGCAACTGAGCTTTTTCATCCACGCCGTGGCCTACGCCGCGGTCATCGGGGGGCTGTTCCACCTCAACCAGTCCACGGGCAGCTTCAACTGGGCCGGCATCGTGGCCTGGGCTTGGGGCATCGGCGTGGCCGCCCATGGGGCGGTCTGGGTGATGTTCGGGCGGAAGTGATCAGCCCAGCACGCCGTACAGGAAGGGGTAGATCAGCAGCACCACCGGCAGCAGGGCCAGTTTGAACAGGCCTTCGAAGGGGTTGGTCTGGGTCGTGGCTTGAGCGGTGGCGCCGCCGGACACGGCCTGGATTTCAGCGGAAGAGAGGGTACGCATGGGTCCTGCTTTCTGAAGGGTTGTGAAAAACGGCCGCCGTTGACTGGCGGCCGTTTTCATCTTGCCTTCAGCGCTTGGTGCAGGTCAACGGGGCACAAAGGCGACAGCTTGGCTGCCCTGCAACACCGGCAATCGAAAGCCTTCGGCCGAGCGTGGCACGTGCAGCCACTGCACCCGCCCGTGTTCGATCAGGAAGACCCCCGCGCGTTGCCATCGGGTGCCGCTGGCGTCCCGGTTGCGGATGCCGCGTGCCCACAAGCGCACCACACCGCGCAGCGAGGCCGGGCCGGCAAAATGCCACAGGCCTGATTCGCCCAGACCCCAGCGGGCATGGGTTTGGCGATCGGTGTCGATCACGAGCCGCAGGGCGCCCAAACCACCGATGGCTTGCAGCCAGTGTTGGGTGACGTCGGCGTCGCCATGGCTGACCACGGTCACGCCCACCTCGGGGTGGGCTTCGGCCCAATGGCGCAACCGCTTGACGGTGTGCTCGGCGAAGGGGCAGCCCACGTGGCGCAGGAAGGCCACCAATTGCAAAGGCTCCGGGCCTGTTGGCTCATGGGGGGCCATCGCCCCCAAGGTCAGCCGGGCGTCGGGCCGAGGGCCGCGTGGGTGCGACAGGCCGATGAAGGGCATGGGCCGCGCTCAGTGGGCCCGCTGGAGCGTGGTCGGCCCCCAGCGGTTGGCCCGCAGGAAGGTGCCCATGTCGTTGAAGCGCACCCCGGCGTCTCGCATGGCGGCGTGGGCGACCGGGGCCGTCCACTGGCGAACATAAAACGGCTCTTTCACCGCAAAGTGGTGGATGGCGTGGGTGCTGCCGAAGTTGCAGCAAAAGAGTTGGAACGGCCACAGCCACCAGGCGTTGAGCACCTGGCATTGCTGGATGACGTTGCGTGAGTCGATGTCGCCGTAGTAGTGCAGGTTGGAGCTGAGGAAGTACAGGCAGAAACCGCGCAGCGTGTTGGGCAGCAGCATGACCACCGCATAGGTGTCCAGCAGCGCCATGCCGTGGCGCCAGGCTTCGGAGGGCGCGGCCCCGGCCGTGTTCAGACCGAACTGTGGCGCCAGCCATTGCCAGGCGTGCCAGCCTGCCCACAGGTAAAGCGGGGGGTAATACAGCAGCCCCATGGGGAAGTAGACCAGGTGCTGCTGGTGGCGCAGGGCCCAACGTTGCCAGCCCGTGGTGGGCTGCTGCATGGCCTTGTAGAGGCGCTCGGACTCGGTGACGTCACGCAAGCGCAGGAGCAGGCCCAGGGGGTTGTCGATCGTGCCCAGCAAGCGACCGAGGCCCCAGCGGGAGCCATTGGCGATGCCGCGCTCCTCTAAGTCAGAGGCCGTGCCGGAGTACTTGTGGTGATGCAGGTGCAGGGCGCGCCGCACAAAGGGGTTGACGGCGTTGGGCCTGGCCAGCCAGCCGACGGCCATCATCAGGCGGTTGACCCACGGCCGGTGACGGAAATACATCTGGTGGATGAGGTCGTGTTCCAGCTCGTGGATGAACGACGCGAAGAACGCGGTCAGGGGGATGCACGCCCACCAGGCCACCAGGCCTTGCGTGTAGGCCCAGGCCAGCGCGGCCATGGCCGCCACGGACAGGAGCAGGATGCTGGCGCCGATCTGGTCTTGTCGTCGCAACCATGGGTGGCGTGTGCGCAGGTCTTCGCCAGCCTGGAGCACCACATCGCGGATGTGGGCGCTCTTCAACTGGTCGCGCTGCATGGCGGGGGCAAGGTCGACGGGTGTGGCGTGGCGAACGGCCTGTCGGCTCATGGCTCCTCCTGCTTGGTTGACTACAAATTTGACCAATCGCGCAAGGTTAGCGGGTTCTCCGTGCACTTTGTCACGAAACTCCCCCCCAGGGCTGGGGTCTGTGGCCCAACACGGGGAAGGGTGCGCGTCAAACGGGCGTCATTCGATGAGGGTAGATTACGCGTAAGCCAGCGGCCGCGCCACCCACTTGAGGGGTGATTTCCCCGGGCTTTTCAACGGGCGGGAGATGCGTTGGGCACTTTCGCGGACCACCATGCCCCGGCGGACACCAGGCCCAAGCCGGCCAACAACCAGCCGGTGAGCGGCTCGCCCAACAGGGGCACGGCGCCCAGCCCAGCCATCACGGGCACCAGGGCCACCAGGGCACCTGTGCGTTCGGCGCCCAGGATGGACACCGCTTTGAGGAACAGGATCATGGCCACGATGGTGGGGCCAATGCCTTGGTACAGCCCTTGGAACACCAGCATGCCCGTGGACACCTGGTCCAGCCCTTTGGGCAGCCACAACAGGTAAACCGGTAGGTAGACCAGGGCGGAGGTCAGGGCGACAAAGCGGGTGAGCAGCCATGGGTCGTGCGGCCACTTTTTGACCAGCACGCTGTAAGCCGCCCACGCGATCGAAGCGCCCAGCAACAAGGCGTCGCCGATCAGGGTGGTGGGGCCTGTGTGGTGGCCGCTGAGTTGGGGCACGGCCACGCAGGCCACGCCCAACGCGATGGGCAGCAGCGCCAGCATCCGCTGACGCGAAGGGCGACTGCCCAACATGAACCAGGCCAGCGCCGTGACGAGGAAGGGCTGCATGCCTGGCAACAGGATGCCGCCATGCGCTGCGGGCGCCGACTTGAAGCCGGCATAAACCAACACCAGAAAGGTGAGCCCGCCCAGGGCAGCCAGCGTCCACAAGCGGCGACTCGCCCAGGTGTGTCGGGGGATGTTGAGGCTGAAGGGCAGCAAGAGCACCGCCGCGGTGCCCAGCCGCAAAGCCACGATGTCCCAGCCCGTGAGGCCGGTGCGGCCGCCCAGCCGAGAGGCCAGGATGAAGCCGGCCCAGATCACCACCGTGCCCAGGGCCGCGGCATAGCCGGACGCCAGGGACGGGGGTGAGGCGGGTTGGTCAGCCACGCGAGGCGGCTTCACCGTGGGCCACGGCCACGGCGATCATGTTGACGATGCGACGCACCGTGGCCGAAGGCGACAGGATGTGCACCGGCGCAGCCGCGCCCATCAGGATGGGGCCCACGGTCACGCCATTGCCGCCGGTCATCTTCAGCACGTTGAACAGGATGTTGGCGGCGTCCAGGTTCGGGCAGATGAGGATGTTGGCGGTGCCGTCCAGCGTCGATTCGGGCAACAGCTTGCTGCGCACAGACTCGCTCAGCGCGGCGTCGCCTTGCATTTCACCGTCGGCCGGGATGTGCGGCATGCGGGCCACGAACAGGTCGCGGGCGCGGCGCATTTTCTGGGCCGAAGGGCGGCGGCTGGAGCCGAACATCGAGTGCGACAGGAAGGCCACACGCGGCGGCAGGCCAAAGCGCTGCACTTCTTCCACGGCCATGGTGGCGATCTCGGCCAGCTCTTCCGCCGACGGGTCTTCGTTGATGAAGGTGTCGGCGATGAACAGGTTGTGTTGGTCGAGGATCAGCGCGTTCAGCGCGGCCAGCACCTGGGCGCCTGGCTTGGTGCCGATCACTTCGCGCACGTGGTCGAGGTGGTAGTCGTAACGACCGATCACGCCGCAGATCATGCCGTCGGCGTCGCCCATCTTCACCAGCATGGTGGCGATCAGGGTGTTGGAGCGGCGCAC
>JBEEJT010000262.1:0-15663 GCA_041169085.1 Pseudomonadota bacterium
ATGTACGGCGTGCTCACTGTGGTGGTGCCAGTGCCGGTGCTGAACGTGACGTTGGAAGTGGTAATGGAAGTCTTGATGCCGTCGCCCTTCACGATCCAGTCTTGCGTGGCTTGCGGCAACCAGCGTAGTTCGTTGAGGGCTGCGTCCTTGGCGACAGCTGTTGCCGCATTTTTGAACGTTTGGATGTTGCTGAACTGCGACGCGTCCAACTTGGCTACGGCACGTGCGCCTTCGGCAGAAGCCTGGATCAAGCTCTGATAGAGCAAGTTGACGAAGGCGTAACTGATGATGGCGTAAAACACGCCAAAAAAGATGATGAACACGAACACGAACTCGATGCCTGCTGCACCGAGTTGCTTCCGCCGCAAGCGGACAGTCACTGCGTTCATGTCATGCCTTCAACCAGAGTGCCAGGAGCCATCCTGCGCCCAACAGGGCGCCAAAGGGGATACGGATGTTCCCCTCCTTGTCACTCGCCAAACCCAACAATTTGCCGGTCCAGATGTGGGCGGCGGGCAGCAGCGCGAATCGGCCCTGCTTGCGCATGCCATGCAGCATCAGTATCAGCAAGGACAAGAAGCCGGCGATCGCGTAGCTCACGAGAAAGACCTCCAGTGTGCCCAGCATGACCATCGCCAGCATCAATTTCACATCGCCAGCGCCCAGTTTCCGCGTTGCATAGGCTGGAAATCCCAGAACACTTGCCGTCAGCAGACCCCACGCCACGCCCTGCCAATGACCGCCCAGCCATGTGTGACCTTGCATCACCAGCGGAGGCAGGGCCATGAGCCAAGCTCCAATGCTCAGAAAGTTGGGAATACGACGTTGCCGCCAGTCAAAGACCGCGACAACCGCACCCCACAGCCCAAGCAGGGTGAAGGTGACGGCAAACGGAGACAACGTGATCAGGCGTCGTTGCCGATTGCCGAATCAGCCGCGCCGGTGGCCGCCTGTTGGCTCACTTCTTGGCTTCGGTCGCAGCGGTCACCAGCTTGGTGTTGACTGCGCCCATGATGTCCTTGATCGCGGTGCGGATGGTGTCCGACGATGCGGTCAGGGCCACAGCCACCACGCCAGCGATCAGCGCATACTCGATGCCGCTGGCGCCTTCTTCGTCGTTCAAGAAACGTTGGATGGAAGCGATAACTTTCATGATCTACCTTCAGATGGTCAAGTGATGACCGCAAACAGAGAAGAATAAGTGAACCGTCGACAACCCGATTCCGGCACCTTGAATCTACACCAAACTTACTGGCCTAGGGGTAAGGGAGGCCCCTTTGGTAGGGGCCGGAGTATCCCTGAAGGGGCGAATCTTGACTACAGTTGAGTCCACGAAATTGAGCGCAGAGTCCGCGTGACGCAATCCCAAGAACAACCTCGTTTCGATCCACACGAGCTCATCGCCGAGCGCATCAAGCACATCTACAAGCATCGCAGTTCGGCTTGGGTGGTGCAGGCCGTGGGTGCAGGCTTGATGGTGCTGGTGCTCAGTTCTGCCATGCCTCTGGCTGCGGTGGCGTGGCTTTTGTGTTTCGCCCTTGCTCAGGGCGGCTACTGGGCAGCTGCTCGCACTGTTCAGGCACGCACAGGCGTCACGGCGCTTTGGCCCCATCGATTGGCGGCCCTGGCACTGGGTGGCGTCTGGGGGATGGCGGGCATGGCCTTGCCTCAGATGCCTTCTGAGCGCGGCGTCATGGTGCTGGTGATCATCGTGATCCAGGTGGCCATGAATCTGCCCAGGCTTGCTGCGTTGCCTGACATTTTCTTTGCCTTTGTGGCAGGGGCCATGTTGCCCACAGCGGCGGCCGCCGGCTTTTTGCCCCGCGAACAGGGGCACTTGGTGTGGGGCGTGGTCGTGCTCGTGACGCTGTTGTTGTGGGTGTCGGCGCGCTCGGTGGAAGCCGACCTCAACGAGGTGCTGGTCAAGCGCCTAGACCTGGAGCGTCTGGCCTGGGAGGACAAGCTCACTGGCTTGCCCAACCGCCGTCGCTTCGACGATCACCTGGCCGACGAATGGCGCCGCGCCGCGCGGCTGGAAGTGCCGTTGACCATGTTGATGATCGATGTGGACCATTTCAAGCGCTTCAACGACAGCTATGGCCACGTGGCCGGCGACGCCTGCCTGACCATGGTTGGCAACGTGGTGAGCCGCTCGGTTCGCCGGTCGGTTGATTTCGCCGCCCGTTACGCCGGGGAGGAGTTCGCGATCCTGCTGTTTCACACCACGCGGGCCGATGGGCTGCAATTCGCCGAGCGGCTGCGCAAGGCGATCGCCGATCTGGACATCGAGCACGGCACCTCCGAGCACCGCAACGTGTCGGTGTCGATCGGGGGCGTGACCGTGGTGCCGAGCCCGCAAGAGCCGCCGGAAACCATGATCAACCTGGCCGACGAAGCCCTCTACAACGCCAAGGCCGCCGGGCGCAACAAGGTGGTCTGGCACAGCCGTCTGGCTTGAGGCCCGCACGCCAGACACCTCTGGCGCACCTTGTTGAAATACTGTATAAACATAAGGGGTATCCTTTTAGCTCCAGCAACGCCGGAGTACTGGATGGATATCCAGCATATCGCAAGCCCAGAGGCAGGTAAAGACCACCCGTCCAACTGGAACGATTTCCTCGACTGGTTCAGTTCCGAGGAAGCCTGCCTGGCCTATTTGGAGCGCCTGCGCTGGCCCACTGGGTTCGTGTGCCCGGCTTGCGGCGTTGCCGATGAGCCTTACCGATCCAGCCGTTCACGGCTGATGTGCCGAAGTTGCGCTCACCAGGGCACGGTGACAGCCGGCACGATCTTCGAGAAGACCCGCACGCCGCTGCGCGTGTGGCTGGCCGGGGCCTGGTACGTGACGAACCAGAAGCAAGGCGTCAACGCGCTGGGTTTGCAAAGGGTGCTAGGGTTGGGCAGCTACCAGACGGCCTGGGCGATGCTGCATCGTTTCCGTCAGGCGATGGTGAGGCCTGGGCGCGAGCGGCTCAAGGGCGTGGTGGAGGTCGATGAGACCTATCTGGCCATCACGGATCGACAGGCACCAGACTCACCGAAGAAGCGAAAGAGCAATACCCACAAGGTTTTGGTCGCCATTGCCGTGGAGATGATAGAGCCCAAAGGCTTCGGTCGCATCCGCCTGCAACGCATCTTGGATGATTCGGCAAACAGCGTCGTGCCCTTTGTTCAGGCCAGCGTCGAACCTGGCTGCACCTTGCGCACCGATGGGTCCGCCGCATACCGCTCGCTCAAAGACCTGGGCTACGACCACCAACGCACGGTGATGCTGGGGGCCGAGCAGCCCGCCCACGTCGCCATGGCTGGCGTTCACCGGGTGGCAGCCTTGGTCCAGCGATGGGTTCTGGGAACCCATCATGGCGCCGTTCAGCCTGCGCATCTGGACGCCTACCTCAACGAGTTCGTCTTCCGCTTCAACCGGCGAACTTCGAGCTCTCGCGGCTTGCTGTTCTATCGCTTGCTTCAGCAGGCCATGCAAACCAGCCCCTACACCTACAGCGACATCACCAAGACTTCACCCAAGCCTCAGGACAAGGTGTAGAGTACTGGATGTGCATCCAGTATTTTGGTTTTTGTGGAGCTAACTGGATACCCCTTATAAACATACAGTATGTCTTGGACGCTGCGCCCCCTTGTTCGCCCTGAAGCCCCCGCCGAGCCCTTGGCGGCTGGCTCAGGCGGCGCCGTGCCTGACGATCGCGTCCGGCAAGCGCCACTCAAAGGCCGGGGCACGGCCACGCAGCGCGCTCACCGCTTCGAAGCCTGGGCCAGGGAGCGCGAGGCAGACGGCTGGGAAGCCGAAGCGGCAGCGGTCGAAGGTGAAGGCCTGGGGGCAGGCTCGTGCGAACCACCTCGTCCTGTCACGCAACTCACTTGGCACCCGGCGCGCAGCATCCTGTCGCGCAACGATTCGCCGGACATCCCCTTTGAGCAGGCGGTCAACCCTTACAGGGGCTGCGAACACGGCTGCATCTACTGCTATGCCCGCCCCACCCACAGCTACCTCAACCTGTCACCCGGGCTGGATTTTGAAACCCGCATCCTGGGCAAGGCCAACGCCGCTGAATTGCTGCGCAAAGAGCTGAGCCGGCCAGGCCATGTGCCCAGCCCCATCAACCTGGGCTCGGCCACCGACGTCTACCAGCCTGTCGAGCGCGAGGCGCGCCTGACGCGCAGCCTGATCGAGGTGCTCGATGCCTGTCGGCACCCATTCACCTTGGTGACCAAGTCGGCCCTGGTGACACGAGACATCGACCTGCTGGCCCGGGCGGCCCGTCGCCGTCAGGTCTATGTGATGGTGAGCGTCACCACCTTGGACAACGCCTTGTCGCGGGTGCTGGAGCCGCGCGCTTCGTCGGCCTTGCGCCGTTTGCAGGCGGTGAGGGCGCTGGCTGAAGCGGGGGTGCCGGTGGGCGTCAACGTGGCGCCCATCATCCCGTTCATCAACGAGCCCGAGATCGAGGCCATCGTGGCCGCTGCGGCTGCGGCTGGCGCGCAAACGGTGCACCACACCGTGTTGCGGTTGCCCTGGGAGGTGCGCCCCTTGTTCGAAGAGTGGCTGCACCACCACCACCCGCTCAAGGCGGCACGGGTCATGGCCCGTTTGCAAGACCTGGGCGACGGGCAGGTCTACAGCGCGGATTTCGGTGCGCGCATGAAGGGCCGAGGCATCTGGGCGCAGTTGATTTCGCAGCGCATGGCCCGCGCGGCCCAGCGCCATGGCTTGAGCCTGCAGGCCCCCACCTTGTCCACCGACGGGTTTGCCGTGCCAGACGACTGGCGCGCGCGCCGGGTCAGCCCGCCTGTCAGTCAGGCGCCAGGGGGGGAGGCGAAACAGCCTGGCCAGCAAAGCCTGTTTTGAGGCGCCTGGGTGGCGCGTGCGATTGCGGTGGGGTTGGAGGGTTGAAAGGCTTTGGGCCCATCAATCCCAGCGGCGACGGCGGCGCCCGTCGTCGGGGTAAGGGTCCATGGGCGCCAGGTTGCTCACGGGGGGCTGCAGCAGGGGGGTGAGCGTCACTTGCAGGGGGATGGTGGGGCCAGGCTCCTGCACCGTCTGGGTGGTGTAGCGCTGGCCTGCATATTCGTAGGTGACGCTGTAAGCGATCACGCGGTTTTCGTAATTGGTTTGGGGGTCGCAACGGCGCACGGTGTGCAACTGGCCCTGGCGGCCATCGTTTTCGACGTGGTCACCCAACACGGCGCCGCCCAGGATGCCGACGCCAGTGGCCAGGGCCTTGCCGGCACCTTTGCCCACGGCGTTGCCGGCCACGCCGCCCGCGATGGCGCCCAGCACGGCGCCGGCGCCGGAAGAACGGGCGGGGGTTTCGTAGGTTTCGTCGCGGCACACCTGGGTGGGCACGGCCACCTGGGCCACGACCGGCGTGCTCGTGATGACCCGGGCCTGAACGGTGGTGTTCACCACGGTGGGGGCGCCCACCGTGTCACCCACGCGCGGGCCGCCGTAGCCGCTGCTCTGGGCATGGGCGGCGGGCAGCGCGAGCGCACACAGGGCCCAGGCGGAAAGCTGTTGGGGGCGAAGGGTAAATCGCATGAGGGGACTCCAGGCGGCGCAAAGGCGCCATGTCCAGGTCAACGCGGGCCGCAGCCAAGTCGATGACAGGGCTGTGGCTGGTGCTGCGTAAACGTTCGTGAACGCGATGGCTTCAAGTCCAGGGCGGCCAGGCCTTAAAATCGAAGTTTCGTCCATCCATTGCACCTGCAACCATGTCGAACACCGCCAAGGCCAAACCTAAGGCCCAAGCCAAGGTCCAAGCGAAGGCTGCCAAGCCCGCCAAGACCGCTGCCGCTCCTGTCGCAGCCACCGAGACCAAGCCCGCCCGTGGCGGTGGTGCCGTCAAGAAGGTCGTGCTGGCCTATTCCGGTGGCCTGGACACCTCCATCATCCTGAAGTGGCTGCAAGACGAGTACGGCTGCGAAGTGGTCACCTTCACCGCCGACATCGGCCAGGGTGAAGAGATCGAGCCCGCACGCGCCAAGGCCCTGAAGATGGGCATCAAGCCCGAAAACATCTTCATCGAAGACCTGCGCGAAGAGTTCGTGCGCGACTTCGTGTTCCCGATGTTCCGCGCCAACGCGCTGTACGAGGGCGAATACCTGCTGGGCACCTCGATCGCCCGCCCGCTGATCGCCAAGCGCCTGATCGACATCGCCAAGAAGACCAAGGGCGACGCCATCTCGCACGGCGCCACCGGCAAGGGCAACGACCAGGTGCGTTTCGAGCTGGGTGCCTACGCGCTGATGCCGGGCGTGAAGGTCATCGCCCCGTGGCGCGAGTGGGACCTGCTGAGCCGCGAGAAGCTGCTGGCTTACGCCGACAAGCACGGCATCCCCGTGGACTTCAAGAAGCGCAAGGGCGGCGCCCCGTACTCGATGGACGCCAACCTGCTGCACATCAGCTACGAAGGTGGCGTGCTGGAAGACCCGAACTTCGAGCCCGAAGCCAACATGTGGCGCCTGACGGTGTCGCCTGAGAAGGCCCCGAACAAGCCCGAAGTGATCGAGCTGACCTACGCCAAGGGCGACGTGGTGGCCATCAACGGCGTGAAGATGAGCCCCGCGCAAGTGCTGACCAAGCTCAACGAGCTGGGCGGCAAGCACGGCATCGGCCGCCTCGACAAGGTCGAGAACCGCTACGTGGGCATGAAGAGCCGCGGCTGCTACGAAACCCCTGGCGGCACCATCCTGCTGACCGGCCACCGCGCCATCGAGTCCATCACGCTCGACCGCGAAGTGCTGTCGCTCAAGGACGACCTGATGCCGCGTTACGCCCGTCTGGTCTACAACGGCTACTGGTTCAGCCCGGAGCGCGAGCTGCTGCAAGGTCTGATCGATGCGTCGCAAGCCACCGTCAACGGCACCGTCAAGCTCAAGCTGTACAAGGGCACGATCATGTGCGTGGGCCGTGAGTCCAAGACCGACAGCCTGTTCGACGCCAAGATCTCGACCTTCGACGACGACGGCGGCGCTTACAACCAGGCCGACGCTGCGGGCTTCATCAAGCTCAACGCGCTGCGCCTGCGCATCGGTGCCAACGTGAAGGCCAAGCGCGACGCCGCTGCCAAGCCGGCCAAGAAGGCCGCCAAGCCTGCAGTCAAGCCGGCCGCCAAGAAGGCTGCCGCCCAGCCCGTGGCCAAGAAGGCCGCCAAGGCTGCCAAGGCCAACTGACCTGACGCCGGGGCCCGCGCGCCCCGGTCATCAACCCAAGGATTTGAAGATGACCACCACCACCCTCGCTGGCAGCGTCAACACGCAAGCCAACGTCTATTTCGACGGCAAGTGCGTGTCGCACACCGTGACCCTGGCCGACGGCACCCGCAAGTCGGTCGGCGTGATCCTGCCCGCCTCGCTGACCTTCAACACCGGCGCGCCCGAGATCATGGAAACCGTGGCCGGCAAGTGCACCGTCAAGATGGCCGGTTCGGACGAGTGGAAGACCTACGGTCCGGGCGAAAGCTACAACGTGCCGGGCAACTCGTCGTTCGAGATCAAGGTGGAAGGCGAGGCCTACCACTACATCTGCCACTTCGGTTGATCTTCCCGATCACCGCTTGGGCATGAAAAAAGCCGCTGAGCGATCAGCGGCTTTTTCTTTGGTGGGCTCGGTGGCCGCGCCCAGGCTTCAGAACTTGGGTTCGGGGGCGTCGTCGTTGCTGCTGGGTTCGCATTGCATGGCGAGTTCACCCAGCGATTCGTCGTTGAAGTCGAGCAAGCGGCCTTCCAGTTCGGCGCTTTGGCGGTCCACCGCGATGCGGATGGTGGCCAGGCGTTTGAGGTTGGGTTGCCAGACCAGCCAGCCGCCGTTGACCCAGTCCGTGTAGACGTGGGTGCCGGGCAGCGGCAGCTTGTACAGCATGGTGTACGAGGCCTTGGAGACCTGGTATTTCAAGCGCTCGCCCACGGGCAACACGTTGGACCGCTGGATGAGGGCGGTCTGGTTGTTGTCGCGCATGGCCAAGTCCAGCGTCGCCGGTTTGGACTTGCCGCCGACCTGGACTTCGCCTTTGCACTTCAGGTAGAGGTTGAACTCTGCGGCGTGTGCCAGCGGGGCACAGGCCAGCAGGGCGGCGGCATGCAGCGCCAGGCGGCGCACGGGGGTGATCACGGTGGGGCCTCGGGTCACTTCTTCTTGGTGGTCGAGCCCGAAGCCTTCTGGGCTGCGGCTTTGTCCACTTCCTTCGAGGCTTCGGTGTCGCCGCCTTGAACACCCAGGCGGCCGCCCGTGCCCAGGCCTCCCTTCACGGTTTGCGCCTTGTAGTTGCGCAGCGCCTTGACCATCTGGTTGAAGGAGTCGGCGAAGGCGGCGATCACCACCTTGCCTTCGGGCGTCTTGGCGTAGCCGCTCGCGCCGCCAAAGCCGCCGCCACCGAAGGCGCCACCCAGCAGACCGAAATCGAAGTTGCGGGCCGTGCCTTCCGCGGCCGAGATCTGCACGCCGGAGCGGTTGTCGATGAGCAGCAGGGTGGTCGAGGCCTCGTTGCGGCCAATGCTGCCGCCGATGGCAGCCAGCATGCCCAGCTTGCCGCTGAAGCCGCCCACGATGCCGCTGCCGCCGCCGGTCTTTTCGGCGAACTGGATGGACGGGCTCATGGTGTAGTCGGCGGCGACCAGCTGGCCTTTCTGGAAGTTGCTGCCGGCACGGGCCTCGTCACCCCTGGCGAACTCGCGTTCGCGCATCATGTTGTTGAGCGCCTTGCCGCGCTCCACGATCACAAAGCAATTGCTTTGCTGGATCATCAGGCGCAGGAGGGGCACCGTTGAGCCCAGTTGGTGGTCGCGCAGGTGGCTGTACCAGTTGGCGTTGGTGTCTTCGTCGATGGCGACGGTGCCCAGAGTTTCGCCACATTTTTCGAGACCGCTGTTGTTGCCTTCAGCGGTTTCGCCACCGGCCGCGCCGCTGACCGTGCCTTTGTTGGTGCCCATGGAGGGGGCGGTCGAGCCGCAGCCGGCGAGCGCCAGGGCGGTGAGCAGGCTGGCCACGATGGCGCCGCGCTGCGCGTGGGGGGCAAAGTAGGTGTTGGACATCTCGGTTACTCCACTGCGTGAGGGCTGGGACAGCTGTCGGGCGGCCGCACTGCGTTGGCCAGCGCCGGTTGATCCCGGTCGAAAAGTATAGGCTGGCCCCAGGCTCGGCCACCGCCACCGCTCTGGGGGATGGCGGACACCCTTTGTTGCCAGTTCGTGAAGTCAGGTGAAATTGGCGGACATGTTGCCCCAAGCGCGGCCGGGCTGGCTATGCTGCCCTGGTGTCTGACTGACTGAAACGACCGCCGTGATCCGATGCCTCCTGGTGGAAGACGATGCGGAGATCCGCGACCTGGTGGCGTCGTACCTCCAGGCCTACGGCATGGCCGTCACCGGTGTGGCGACGGCGGCCGAGATGCGGCGTGCCTTGCGCCCGGGCCTGTTCGATGTCGTTTTGTTGGACTTGATGCTGCCCGACGCCAACGGGCTGGATCTGTGTCGCGAAATCCGGGGCAATTCCCAGGTGCCGCTGATCATGCTCACGGCCCAGGGTGACCCGGTCAGCCGGGTCATTGGCCTGGAGATGGGGGCGGACGATTACCTCGGCAAGCCTTTCGAGCCGCGAGAACTGGTGGCCCGCGTGCACGCCGTCATGCGGCGCGCCAACCCGAAGTTGGAAGCCAGTTCGGGCGAAAAGGCGGTGGCGCGGTTCAAGGGCTGGACCTTCCACCGGCTCAAGCGCCAACTGATCGCGCCTGACCAGACGATGGTGACCCTGTCGGGCGCGGAATACCGGCTGCTGTCGGTGCTGGTGGACCACGCCGGCCAGGTGCTCACGCGTGAAAAGCTGCTGGACCTCACTCAGGCGCCGGGCGTGCAAGCCAGCGATCGCAGCGTGGACCTGGCGGTGTCGCGTCTGCGCCAGAAGTTGCGTGATGCCGGGCAAGGCAACGACCTGATCCGCACCATGCGCGGCGAAGGCTATTTGTTTGCCGTTTCCCCCGGGGCTTGAGGCCATGGGGGCCATCGGGCGTTTGCTGCGCCAGGAGTTCGCGCTTTGGCGGCAAGACACCTTTTCCAAGCGCTTGTTTTTGTTGTTGTGGGTGACGCTGGTGGCCAGCCACGTGTTGGGCTTCACCTTGCTGCGACCGGCCTTCCCCAAGCACGAGCATGGGCCGTCGCAGGGGCGCGAAGCGGGCCCGCCGCCCGGAGGCCCGCCGGCTGGCGACATGGTCCGGCGCATGGTGGTGCCCCCGTTCCTGCCGCCCCATGCGCTGCCGGGCGTCGATGGCCCCAAGCCGGACCACGGCGGGCCGCCGCCCCATGCGCACAGTGAAATGGGCCCAGGCCCAGGCCCAGGCCCAGGCCCAGGCCCGGGGCCGCGCGATCGCGGGCTGCCGTGGTTGGAGTATGTGGCGCGGTTCGGCGTGTTGGGCCTGGGGGCCTGGCTGGGGGCCCGGTGGTTGACGGCGCCCATGCGCAAGCTGGCCGCGGCCACACAGGCCTTGCAATCGACGGTGGCGGGCCGAGGCGAGCTGCCGCAAATGGACGAGCACAGTGGCCCCGTTGAGGTGCGGCAAACCGCCGAAGCCTTCAACCACATGGCGCGGCAGTTGCGCGAGCAGTTCGAGCAGCGCAGCTTGATGATGGCCGCCGTGTCACACGATCTGCGCACGCCCTTGACCCGCTTGCGCATGCGCCTCGAAAAGCTGCAGCCCGACGCGGAAGTGGCCCGCTGCGTGGCCGACGTCCAGGACATCAACGCCATGATCGACGCGGTGCTCGACGCCATGAACGAAGAGCGTCGACTGGAGGCTCCCGTTGCCGTGGACGTGTGGTCGCTGGTTCAGGCCATGGCCGATGACCTGCAAGAGGCGGGGCAGCCGGTGAGCGCCTCGGGCGTGGCGGCGGTCATCAAGGTGCCGCCCGTTGGGTTGCGCAGGGTCTTGGACAACCTGGTGGGCAACGCTTTGCGTCATGGTGGCAGCGCCGACCTGGGCGTGCGGGTGCGCGCCGCCGAAGCGGGCGAAGCGCCTGGCCGTTGGGTGGACATCACCGTGGACGACCAGGGGCCAGGGATCCCGCCCGCGCAGCTGGAGGCGGTGTTCAAGCCGTTTTTCCGGCTGGACGCCTCTCGCGGCCGCGCATCAGGCGAGCAGGGCGGCTCCGGGCTCGGGCTGTACATCGCCCGAGAACTGGTGGAGCGGGCTGGCGGCCACATCAGCCTGCGCAACCAGGCGGGCGGCGGCTTGCGCGCCACGGTGAGTTACCCCGCGGCTTGAGCCCGGGGCAAGGTCAGACGACCACCGGCTCGGGTTCGAGGCGGATGCCGAACCGGCCGTAAACGCTTTCCTGGATGGCGCGCGCCAAGGTGACGACTTCGGCGCCGCTGGCGCCACCCCGGTTGACCAACACCAGGGCCTGGCGCTCGTAGACACCGGCGCGGCCAATGGATTTGCCCTTCCACCCGCAGGCGTCGATCATCCAGCCGGCGGCCAGCTTGAAGGTGCCGTCTTCCATCGGGTAATGGACGATTTCCGGGTCTCGGCCAATGATGTCGCGGCACTGTTCGGCCGTCACCACAGGGTTCTTGAAGAAGCTGCCCGCGTTGCCGATCTGGGCCGGGTCAGGCAATTTTGCGCTGCGAACGTCGATCACCCATTGCGCGATCTGGTGTGCGTCAGGGTGGGTGAGGCCGGTTTCCTGGACCTTGCGGGCCAGTTCAAGGTAGCCGAGCGCGGGCTGCCAGGGGCGTGGCAGGCGCAGGCGCACCTTGGTGATCACGCTTTTGCCCGCCAGCGGGCCCTTGAAGACGCTGTCGCGGTAGCCGAAATGGCATTGTTCAGCCGTGAGGGTGACGCTGCGCCCCGTGATCAGGTCGACGGCGTCGAGCGACTCGAAGCGGTCTTTCAACTCGATGCCATACGCCCCGATGTTCTGCACCGGGGCCGCGCCCACCGTGCCTGGGATCAGCGCCATGTTTTCCAGGCCGGGCAAACCTTGTGCCAGGCACCACATGACGGTGTCGTGCCATTTTTCACCGGCCCCCACTTCCACGATCCAGGCGTCTTCGCGCGTTTCCAGCAGGCGGCAGCCCATGATCTCCAGCTTGAGCACGCAGCGATGGAGGTCGCCGGTGAGCAGCAAATTGCTGCCCCCGCCCAGGATGAACTTGGGCGCACGGCCCAATTCCGGGTCATTGACGACCCGGCGAAGGTCCGCTTCAGAGCGCACCCGCACGAGCGTGTGGGCGATGCTGGGCAGTCCAAAAGTGTTGAACGCGCGCAGGCTGGCACCGCGTTCGACATCGAGCGGCGGCAGGGGGGCGGCGGCCAGGGGTGAGTGCATGGCAGAATTTTCGCAGACAAAGGAGCGGCACATGCCCAGTTTTGATACCAAACTCGACCCCAACCTCGAATCCGTCGCCAACGCGGTCGACACCAGCGCCAAGGAAATCAGCACCCGGTTCGACTTCAAAGGCACCAGCGCGGCCATTGAGTTCAAGAAAAAGGAAAAGCAAGTCGTGCTGACCGGTGACGCCGACTTCCAGATCGACCAGATCTTCGATGTGCTGGTCAGCAAGCTGGTCAAGCAGAAAGTGGACGTGCGTTTCCTGGACCGAGGCAAGGTCGAGAAGATCGGCGGCGACAAGGTCAAGCAGGAGATCACCGTCAAGGCCGGCATCGAGTCCGAACTGGCCAAGCAGATCGTCAAGCTGATCAAGGACAGCAAGATGAAGGTGCAGGCCTCGATCCAGGGCGATGTGGTGCGTGTGCAGGGCGCCAAGCGCGATGACCTGCAGGCCGCGATGGCACTGATGAAGAAGGACCTGGACGTGCCGCTGAGTTTCGACAACTTCCGGGATTGATCGCCATGTCACACCTGCACCGGCAGACAGGGAGGCGCTGGGCTGCGTGGGTTCTGGCTGGGTTTTGGGCTGCGGGCGCGGTGAACGCCTGGGCGCAAAGCGTGGCCATGACCGGCTCGATGGGGCGCAAGGCGCTGTTGGTGATCAACGGTGGTGCCCCCAAGGCACTGGCCGCAGGCGACAGCGCTCAAGGCGTGAAAGTGGTGTCGGTCGGGGCCGATCAGGCCGTGCTCGAGATCGCTGGCAAGCGCCAGGTGGTGACGCTGGGCGGCGCGCCGGTGAGCGTGGGCGCCTCAGGGGGCGGCGAAGGCGCCGGCACCCAGATCGTGCTGACGGCCGGCTCTGGCGGCCATTTCCTCACCCAGGGCAGCATCAATGGCCGCAGCACGGGCTTCATGGTGGACACCGGGGCCACCAACATCGCCATGGGCATGGACGAAGCGCGGCGGCTGGGCATCAAGTACGAGCAAGGCGAGCGCTACTGGGGCAGCACGGCCAATGGCACCGTCGTGGGTTACCGCATCATGTTGACCTCGGTGCAGATCCAGGACGTGGTGGTGCACAACGTGGAAGCCGCGGTGTTGCCGGGCTCGATGCCTTACATCCTGCTGGGCAACAGCTTCCTCACGCGCTTCCAGATGAAGCGCGACAACGACGTGATGACGCTGACCCGCCGCTTTTGACGCCCAGGCTGGCCGCTCAGGCCACGGCCTGGCGGTGGCTGGTGCCGACTGAGCGCGCTTCCAGCCGGAGCTGAGACAGCTCCAGCGGGTCGTGGGCGCAGAAAATGCGCACCTCGTGGCCGTGCTCGTCTTGCAGTTCACGCAGACGTTGCTGGTTGGCCAGCCGCATCGACGCGTTCACCTGGGCGATGTGCTGGAAGACGCGCAAGCCCCAGGGCGCCAGGCCCGGGTCCACGAGGTCGAGGTGGTGGAAGTAGGCGTCGCCCGCGTGCAGCAGCCAGCCTCGGTCGGTCTTGACCGCCACGCCGCAATGGCCTCTCGTGTGGCCCACCAGGGGCACGAGCAGCACTTCGTCCTGGGTGCCGGGCACGGCGCGCACCGCTTCGAAGCCCATCCAGCGGTCGCCTGACAATTCGCGCACGTCCCACAAGGGATTGTGGGCCCACTGGGCGGGCTTGTAGCGCGCGCGCTCCAGCAGGGATGGGTGCATCGCGGCGTTGAGTTCGCGGGCGTAGACGTGGACGTGGGCCAACGGGAAGTCCCCCAGGCCGCCGGCGTGGTCCAGATCGAGGTGGGTGGGCACGATGTGGCGCACATCGCGCGGGTCCAGGCCCAGTTCGCGGATCTGGTGGAACGCGGTGTCTTCGAGGCGCAGCACCGGGCGCACCAGCATGCGGAACATGGCGCCCAGGCGTGAGGGCTGGGTCACGTCGCCGGTGCCCAGGCCCGTGTCGACCAGCATCAAGCCATCGTGGCCCTCAATGAGCAGCACATGGGCGCACAAGTGGGCCGGGGCCAGCCAGTGGCCTTCGCCGTTGATCATGCGCTGCCCGATGGGGCACATGGAGCAGCAATTCAGGTGGTGGATCTTCATGCTGGGTGTCTCCTGTCTGGGGCGGGCAGACGGCACCCCGCCAGGTCGCCCGGCCAGGGGCGTCTGACTACATTCGGTTACGGGGGCATCTTGGCATCACAATCGCGGCTTGAACAGTCCACCCGACTGGGTGATTTCCTTGGGTTGCGCCTTGCGCACTTTTTTCGCCTGCATCGACCGTCATGGCCCGCCGTCCTCGTTTGCCCGCCGGGCACTTCCCGCTTGACCAGATCTTGTTTGACGAGGGCTTCGGCGCGCGCCGTGAATGCGAAGGCCTGGTCTTGCACGGGCTGGTTCAGGTCAACGGCGAGGTGGTGGACGACCCCGACGCCGCCTTTGCCCGTGACGGTCTGGCCCTGGTGGTCGAAGGGCAGCCCTGGGTGTGCCACACGCGGGCGCTGGTGATGCTGCACAAGCCGGCGGGCTACGAGTGCTCCTTGAAACCCGGGGCCTGGCCGGGCGTGCACAACCTCTTGCCGATGCCGCTGCGGCGCCGGGGCTTGCAGCCCGTGGGGCGGCTGGACCAGGACACCACCGGCTTGCTGCTGATGACCGACGACGGCCCCCTGCTGCACAAGCTGACCTCGCCCAAACACCACGTGCCCAAGGTTTACGAGGTGGGCTGCAAACACCCGATCACCGACGCGCAATGTCGAAAGCTGCTGGCCAGCGTCGTGCTGGACGACGATCCGGAGCCGGTGGCGGCGCACGCCGCCGAGCGGGTGCTGGCCGAAGGCGCCACCGAGACCCTGCACCTGCGGCTGACGCTGCTGCAAGGCAAATACCACCAGGTCAAGCGGATGCTGGCGGCCGTGGGCAACCGCGTGGAGACGCTGCACCGCTCGCAAATCGGGGCTTTGCCGCTGCCCGCAGACCTGGCGCCCGGTCAGTGGTGCTGGATCGACGACCCGGCCGTCGTCCTGCCCTGACACGGGTCAGGTGCCTAGGCCCCATAATTTCTGCCATGCAAGTGTTCCGCGGGTTTCACCACAGTGCGCTGGCGCCCGCCTGCGCGCTCACGATCGGCAATTTCGACGGCGTCCACCGTGGCCATCAGGCCATGATCGCCTTGTTGCGCAACGAAGCCCAGCACCGGGGCCTGCCGACCACGGTGATGACCTTCGAGCCCCACCCGCGCGACTACTTCGCCGGCCTGTTGGGCAAGCCTGAGCTGCAGCCCAGCCGGGTGGCCACTTTGCGCGACAAGCTGTCCGAGCTGGAGCGCTGTGGGGTCGATCAGGTGGTGATCCTGC
>JBEEJT010000263.1:0-5166 GCA_041169085.1 Pseudomonadota bacterium
GCTGGATTGGGACGCCGGCGCCCGTCAGGCCCGTGTCACCGACGCCACACTGCACGCCTATGGCCAGGCCTTCGTGCTCCTGGCCCACGCTCACGCGCTGATGGCTGGCGTGGCAGAGGCCGAGACGGGCTTGCGTGCCACCATCGCGTTCATGGAGGCGCGCTTCTGGCAACCTGAGCACGGCCTGTATGCCGACGAGATCAGCCCCGAAGGGGTGCTTCAACCTTACCGTGGTCAAAACGCCAACATGCATGCGTGTGAGGCCTTCCTGGCTGCGCACGACGCCACTGGCGACGATGCCTGGCTGGCGCGGGCCCTGACGCTGGCCACTTCGGTGACCCAGACGCTCGCGCAGCGTGCGGGTGGCCTGGTCTGGGAGCATCACCACCCCGATTGGCAGCCCGACTGGGCCTACAACCGGCACGACAAGACGAACATTTTTCGACCTTGGGGCTTCCAGACTGGCCACCTCACCGAGTGGGCCAAGCTGTTGATGCAGCTGGCCGCGCGCTTGCCCCTGGAAGCCGAGCCCGCCTGGTTGCTGCCCACGGCGCGCCACTTCTTTGACACCGCCATGGCCCGCGGCTGGGACGAGGCCCATGGCGGCCTGGTCTATGGCTTCGGCCCGGACGGCGAAGTCTGTGACGGCGACAAGTATTTCTGGGTCCAGGCGGAGAGCCTGGCGGCTGCGGCCGGGCTGGCCCTGCGGACCGGCGACCCCCACTATTGGGCTTGGTACGACCGCATCTGGGCTTACAGCTGGACCCACATGGTGGACCACCGCCATGGGGCCTGGTTTCGCATCCTCACGCCGGACAACCGCGCCATCAGCGACCAGAAAAGCCCACCGGGCAAGACGGACTACCACACCATGGGCGCTTGTTGGGACGTGCTGCGCTTCATGGCGGCGGCCCGTCCCTGAAGCACAAGGCATTTGCTGCACTGCACATTCGGCTCCTACAATCGTCAGGAGCACAGGAGATCGAAGATGGCTACCAAGGGTTCCAAGACCAACGCCACCGAGACAGGTGGGGAAGAGGCGCCGCCCAGCGGCCAGCGCGTCATCAAGAAGTACCCCAACCGGCGTCTGTACGACACCCGCACCAGTTCCTACATCACCTTGGCGGAAGTCAAGGAGCTGGTCATGGCGTGCGAGAACTTCGTCGTCCTGGACGCGAAGTCTGGCGACGACCTCACCCGCAGCATCCTGCTGCAGATCATTCTGGAAGAAGAAACAGCCGGCGTGCCGATGTTCTCCACGCAGTCGCTGGCCCAGATCATCCGTTTCTACGGCAACACCATGCAAGGGCTGATGGGCAACTACCTGGAGAAGAACATCCAGAGCTTCATCGACCTGCAGTCGCGGCTCACCGAGAACTCGGTGATGAACCTGCAAAACCCGCTCATGCAAAACCTCATGGGGGGCTACATGGAGCAGTCGCGCAGCCTGTTTGCCCAGATGCAGGAACAGATGACCAAGCAGACCGAAACGCTCATGGGCAATTTCGGCGCCGGCATCTCACCGAACCTCACGCCCAAGAAGTGAGGCTTGCCAGGCGGGCCAGATCGTGTCCCGGATGACGGGGTGCGCCTTGGCCAGCGGGTGCAAGCCATCGGCCTGGAACCATTCTCTGGCGTCGGGGCGATCGGCCAGGCCCGTCATCATGAAGGGCACCAGACCTGAGCCCGTTTCGCGCGCCAGATCGGTGTACATGGCCGCGAAGGCGTCGCCATAGCGCTTGCCCAGGTTGGGGGGCGCCAGCATCCCCACGAGCAACACGCGGGCACCAGCCTGCTGGCTCGCCCGGATCATCTTGCCCAACTGGGCCTGTGCCACCGTGACCGGCATGCCACGCAAGGCGTCGTTGGCGCCCAACTCGATCACCACCACCTGAGGTTGATGTCGGGTGAGCAGGGCGGGCAGTCGGGTCAGGCCGCCGCCCGTGGTTTCACCGCTGATGCTGGCGTTGACCACCTTCACAGGCCAGCGTTGTTGGGCCATGCGCGCTTCGGTCAGCGCCACCCAGCCCTCGCCACGCGCCAAGCCGAACTCTGCCGACAGGCTGTCGCCCATGACCAGCACGGTCGAGGGCGGGGGCGCCGATGCGGCTCCTGTGCCTTTGGCGGCTTGGGCTGCGGGCAGGGCCGCGGCCAGGCTCAGGCTGGCGGCCAGCAGCAAACTGGCCCGTCGCGTAAAGTGGTGTGTCGCCACCCGTCGTGCGCCAGCCGGGGTGGCGGCGCGTGCAGAATCGAAGCAGGCAATCAAGATCGACAACATGACAGAGTCAAATGGGCACTCGCCCAACACAGCGCCTGGTGCGCGGGCCGGTGGCGAGGCTTCGGGCCAATGGGTGCTGGCCGCCCATGACCTGAGCAAGACGGTTCAGGACAGCAGCGGGGCGCTCACCATTTTGCACAAGGTCAGCCTTCAGCTGGCGCCGGGTGAGACCCTGGCGATCGTGGGGGCGTCGGGTTCAGGCAAAAGCACCTTGCTGTCGCTGCTCGCCGGTCTGGACACGCCGAGCGAAGGCCAGGTCTGGCTGCAAGGTCAGGCCATGTTCGACATGGACGAAGACCAGCGTGCCGCACACCGAGCCCGCCACGTGGGCTTCGTGTTCCAAAGCTTCCAGCTCATTGGCCACCTCAGTGCGCTGGAGAACGTGATGCTGCCGCTGGAGCTGGCCGCCGACCGCGATGCCCGCGCCAAAGCGAGCGCCATGCTGGAACGCGTGGGGTTGGGGCAACGCTTGCGCCACTTGCCGGCGGTGTTGTCCGGAGGCGAGCAGCAGCGTGTGGCTTTGGCCCGCGCCTTCGTGATGCACCCGGCCATCCTGATGGCCGACGAGCCCACCGGCAGCCTTGACCACGCCACGGGCCAAGCCGTCATGGACCTCATGTTCGAGCTCAACCGTGAGCAAGGCACGACGCTGGTGCTGGTCACCCATGACCTGCAGATCGCGGCGCGGTGCGGGCGCCAGTTGCGCATCGCCGCGGGTAGGATGGCGGCATGAGTCTCCAATTGCTGTTCGGCTTTCACGCCGTCACGGTGCGCCTGAAAGTGGCGCCCAAATCCATCAAGGAACTGCACGTTGACGCCCAGCGGCGCGACCAACGCATGAAGCAGTTCCTGGCCAAAGCCGAAGAGGCCGGTGTGCGCATCATCGCGAGCGACGACGCCCGGCTGCAACAACTGGCGGGTTCGTCCCGCCACCAGGGCGTGGTGGCCCGCGTGGAAGTCATCCGCACTGGCCATTCGCTCGACGACCTGCTCGACAACCTGGCGGAGCCGCCGCTGCTGTTGGTGCTCGACGGCGTGACCGACCCGCACAACCTCGGCGCGTGTCTGCGCGTGGCCGATGGCGCCGGGGCCCACGCGGTCATCGCCCCCAAAGACCACGCGGTTGGCATCAACGCGACCGTGGCCAAGGTGGCCAGCGGGGCGGCGGAAACGGTGCCTTATTTCATGGTGACCAACTTGTCGCGCACCCTGGGTGAGCTCAAAGAGCGCGACATCTGGGTCATCGGCACCTCTGACGACGCGCCCCAAACCCTGTACCAGTCCGAGTTCACCGGTCCGACGGCCTTGGTGCTGGGCGCCGAAGGCGCCGGCATGCGTCAGCTCACGCGCAAGCATTGCGACGCGTTGGTCAGCATCCCGATGATGGGTGGCGTGGAAAGCCTCAACGTGTCGGTGGCCAGCGGTGTGTGCCTCTACGAGGCCCGTCGCCAACGCCTCGCCCAGGCTTGATGCGCCTGACTCAGCCCTGAGTCGACGCCCGCTGGTGCGCGTGGCGCTGCTGTTCACGCTGCGCCCACCAGCTCAAGGCCCAGGCCACGCTCATCCAGGCCAGGGCCAACCAGTGCATGCCACCCCAGCCGTGGTGCTCAAGGGCCCAGCTGCCGCCGGCGGCGCCCAAGGCCTGCCCCAGGTAGATCGCCGACGTGTTGAGCGCCATCAGGGCAGGGGCCAGCCGTGGCGACAAACCACCGAGCCGCGCCTGCTGGCCTGAATTCGTGGCGAAGCCGCTGATGGCCCAAGGCAACAAGAGCATGGCGAAGATCGGCAGGCTGCTGGCCAGCGGCCACATCGCGATGCTCAGGAACATCATGCTCAAGGTGAGGGTCACGGCCCGCGCTGCGCCCACCTTGTCGACCACCCGGTTGAGCAGGAAATTGCCGGCCAAGGCCAGCGCGCCAAACCAGCCGAACATCAGGCTGATCTGCTCTGGCGAGGCGCCGAACACCTGCTTGTAAAACGGGGCAATGTAAGCCAGCAGCGTGAACTGGCCCGAGCTTTGGCAGGCCGTTACCAGCACGACCGCCATCAACAGTGGCGAGCGAAACACCTTGCGCCAGGAGCGCCAGGACAAGCCGGGCGGGCGGATGCCGTGAGGCAGGTGGCGGTGCACGGCCCAGGCCGCAAGCAGGGCGCCGGCGGCCACGCCGGCCATGGCCACGCGCCAGCCCAGCCGCTCGCCCACCCAGGCGGTGATGGGCATGCCGGCCACCGAGGCCACCGACCAGCCCAGGAACACGAAGGTGATGTGCCGGCCCCGGTTGGCCGGCGTGCTCATGAAACCCATGGTCGCGGCGGCCTGGGGTGTGAACACCGCGGCCGACAACACGGTCAGGGCGCGGACGGCCGCCAGGGCGTGGAAGTCCGGGGCCAAGGCGCACAAGGCGTGGCCCACGGCGTACCAGACCATGGTCCAGGTCAGCAGGCGACGTCGGTCAAAACGCGAGGCCCATGCGGCCAGCAAGGGCGCGCCCACGCCCATGAACAGGGCCGCCAGCGCGATCAGTTCGCCCCCGCGCGACACGCTGATCCGCAAGTCGGCGGTCAGGTCGTTGAGCGTGCCGCTCACCACCATCACGCCGCAACCGATCACGAAGTTGCCCGCCAGCAGCGACCACCTGGCCGCCCGCATGGCTGGGGCGGGAAGCGTGCGTTCCCATTCCACGGTGTCAGTGCTGCACTTTGAGCGCGTCGGGGTTGACGATGTGGGTTGGGTTGCCCGCCATGAAGTTCAGCAGGTTGTCGAACGCGGCGCCAAACATCTGTTCGTAGCAATCTTGCTCGACGAAGCCAATGTGGGGTGTGCAAACCGCGTTTTCCAGCCTCAACAGCGGGTGGCCTTGCAGGATGGGCTCGCTCTCGAACACGTC
>JBEEJT010000264.1:0-13127 GCA_041169085.1 Pseudomonadota bacterium
CGACAGGCGGCGTATCGTTGGCGTGCTCATTTGACCGCTCCGGCGAAGGCGTCGATGACCGGCTGCAGCAGTTCGCGCTTGAGCTTGAGCGCGGCCTGGTTGACCACCAGGCGCGAGGAGATCGGCATGATGTCCTCAACCTCGACCAGGTTGTTGGCCTTCAAGGTACCGCCCGAGGAGACGAGATCGACGATGGCCTCGGCCAGGCCGGCCAGCGGCGCCAGCTCCATCGAGCCGTAGAGCTTGATCAGGTCGACATGCACGCCCTTGGCGGCGAAGTGCTCGCGCGCGGTGTTGATGTACTTGGTGGCGACACGCAGCCGCGCGCCGCGGCGCACGGCGGCGGCGTAGTCGAAGCCGGCCGGCGCGGCGACGCACATGCGGCACCTGGCGATCTTGAGGTCGAGCGGCTGGTAGAGGCCCGTGCCGCCGTGTTCGATGAGCACGTCCTTGCCTGCAATGCCCAGATCGGCTGCGCCGTACTGGACGTAGGTGGGGGTGTCCGAGGCGCGAACGATGACGACGCGCACGTCTTCACGGGTGGTGGGCAGGATGAGCTTGCGGGACTTTTCCGGGTCTTCGGTGACCTGGATGCCGGCAGCGGCCAGCAGAGGCAAGGTCTCTTCGAAGATGCGGCCTTTGGACAGGGCGAGGGTGATCATGGGTGCAAAGAGCGGAGTCTGGGGGCGAGTGCGTTCAACAAGGCCTCAGGCCTTCACGCGCTCGATGTCGGCGCCAATGGCGCGCAGCTTGTCTTCCATGCGGTCGTATCCACGGTCGAGGTGGTAGATGCGGTCGACACGGGTTTCGCCTTCGGCCACCAGGCCGGCGATCACCAGGCTGGCCGAAGCGCGCAGGTCGGTGGCCATCACGGTGGCGCCCGACAGCTTGGGCACGCCCGTCACCACGGCGCTGTGGCCATCGACCTCGATCTTGGCGCCCAGGCGGATCAGCTCGTTGACGTGCATGAAGCGGTTTTCGAAGATGGTCTCGTGGATGGCGGCCGTGCCTTCGGCGATGCTGTCCAGGGCCATGAACTGGGCCTGCATGTCGGTGGGGAAGCCAGGGTGTTCCTTGGTGCGGAAGCCCACGGCCTTGGGCCGGCTGTCGCTGGTCACCCGGATGTAGCCCGGCCCCGCTTCGATGCCCACGCCTGCTTCGCGCAGCTTGTCGATGGCGGCTTCGAGCAACTCGGCGTCGGTGTTGCGCAGGGTGACGTCGCCACCGGCCGCAGCCACGGCGCACAGGAAGGTGCCCGTCTCGATGCGGTCAGGGATGATCTGGTGGGCCTGCGCGTCGGACAGGCCGTGGAGCTGGTCCACGCCCTGGATGCGGATGCGGTGGGTGCCCTGGCCTTCGATCTTGGCGCCCATGGCGATGAGCAGGTTGGCCAGGTCGATGATCTCGGGCTCTTGCGCCGCGTTTTCGAGGATGGTTTCACCCTCGGCCAGCGTGGCTGCCATCATGAGGTTTTCGGTGCCCGTGACCGTCACCATGTCGGTGGTGATGCGGGCGCCCTTGAGGCGGCCCGGCTGGCCATCTGCCCCCGCTGGCGTGCGGGCTTCGATGTAGCCGTGCTCAACGGCGATCTGCGCGCCCATGGCCTGCAGGCCCTTGATGTGTTGGTCGACCGGGCGCGAACCGATGGCGCAGCCACCGGGCAGCGACACGCGGGCACGGCCAAAGCGGGCCAGCAGCGGCCCCAGCACCAGGATGGACGCCCGCATCGTCTTGACGAGTTCGTACGGCGCTTCCGGGTTGGCCACCTGCGAGGCGTCGAGCGTGACGCGGTCGGCCTGGCTGGTGTGGCGCTCGGCTTGCACGCCCATGTTGCGCAGCAACTTCAGCGTGGTGTTCACATCCTGCAGTTGGGGCACGTTGGCCAGGGTGACCGGCCCGGTGGCCAGCAAGGTGGCGCACAGGTCGGGCAACGCGGCGTTTTTGGCGCCAGAGATGGTCACTTCGCCGGAGAGTCGACGGCCACCGCGGATGAGGAGTTGGTCCATGCCAGAGCAGGCGCTGCAGCGGCCTGGAAGGCCGACGCTCGCGCATCGTGAAAAGCCCGAAGCGGCCAGGCCGCCCAAAGCGGGCAGACCGACGACGCAACGGGCAGGTTGTCAGGGTGAAATTCAGGCGGGCCGCTGCAGGCCAGACCGGGGGCTGGGGTCAGCCAGCCTGGGCCGACCATTCGGCCGGGGTCAGCGTCTTCATCGACAGCGCGTGAATCTGGGCCTTCATTCTATCGCCCAGGGCCTGGTAAACGCGCTGATGGCGGCCCACGCGGCTCTTGCCTTCGAATTCCGCCGACACGATCACGGCAGAAAAGTGCTGGCCATCGCCTTCGACGGCCAGGTGGCTGCAGGGCAGGCCGGCAGCGATGTATTGCCGGACTTCATCAGGCGTGGGCAGAGCTTGGGACATGGCGGTTCAGACGAAGAGAATTCAGGAACGGATTTTGTACCCGATGCGCAGCAAACGCAGCGCCACGGCCGCAACCCCGAGCGTGGCGCTCAACACCACGGCGAGGCTGAGCCAGGGGCTGACGTCGCTGACGCCAAAGAAGCCGCGACGGAAACCGTCGATCAGGTAGAAGAAAGGGTTGAAGTGGGACAGCGCCTGCCAGACCCCGGGCAGCGAATGCACCGAATAGAACACGCCCGACAGGAAGGTCATGGGCACGATGATGAAGTTCTGGAAGGCCGCCATCTGGTCGAACTTGTCAGCCCAAAGGCCGGCGATCAGGCCCAGCGAGCCCAGCAGCACGCCACCCAGCACCGCAAACACCACCGCCCAGACAGGCTCGGCCAGGCCCGGCGGCGCGAACCAGGCCGTGGCGGCCAGCACGCCGGAGCCCACGGCCAGGCCACGCACCAGCGAAGCGCCGGTGTAAGCCAGGAACCAGGCCCGGTGGGACAGCGGCGTGAGCAACACGAAGACGAGGTTGCCGGTGATCTTGCTCTGGATGAGCGAAGACGAACTGTTGGCGAAGGCGTTCTGCAACAGGCTCATCATCACCAGGCCCGGGATGAGGAAGCGGGTGTAGCCAACGTCCTTGAACACCTGCACATGGTCTTCCAGCACATGACCAAAGATCAGCAGGTACAGCACCGCCGTGAGAACCGGCGCGGCGATGGTCTGGAAGCTCACCTTCCAGAAGCGCAGCACTTCCTTCTTGAACAACGGCACCGAGGCCGGGATGTCATGCAACCAGCTCATGCGCGCTCCTCAGCCGTGGCGAGCGGGGCAGCGCCTGCCCTGCCCTGCATGATGTTGAGGAAGACGTCT
This sequence comes from Pseudomonadota bacterium, assembly GCA_041169085.1. GTDB lineage: Bacteria > Pseudomonadota > Gammaproteobacteria > Burkholderiales > Burkholderiaceae_C > Aquabacterium. Next base: position 3,286 of record JBEEJT010000264.1, read on the forward strand.
TCGAGGTCGGCGCGGCCCAGCTCGATGTCTTCGACGCGGCAGCCCGCCTGACGCAACGCAGCCAGCGTCTGCTCGATGTCGGCGGCATCCTGCGCTGCCACCTGCACGATGCGGCCCGTGACCCGGGCGCGCCCGGCGAGCGCGGGCGGCAGCGGGTCATCGGTCTTGAAGCGCAGCATGGTGGACGCGGTGCCGGCCAACAGCGCCGAGGTCTTGTCCAGCGCCACCAGTTGCCCTTGCTTGAGCATGCCGATGCGGTGGCACAGGGCTTCGGCCTCTTCCAGGTAATGGGTGGTGAGCAGCACGGCGTGGCCTTGCTTGTTGAGCTGCGCGATGAAATGCCACAGGGTTTGGCGCAGCTCCACGTCCACGCCAGCGGTGGGCTCGTCGAGCACGATGACCGGCGGACGGTGCACCAGCGCCTGGGCCACCAGGACCCGGCGCTTCATGCCACCCGAAAGCTGACGCATGTTGGCGTCAGCCTTGTCGCTCAGCCCCAGGTTGGCCAGCAGCTCGTCGATCCAGGCGTCGTTCTTGCCCAAGCCGAAATAAGCACTCTGGATGCGCAGCGTTTCACGCACTGAAAAGAAGGGATCAAACACCAGCTCCTGGGGCACCACGCCCAGTGCGCGGCGGGCGGCCGCGTAGTCGCCGACCACGTCGTGGCCCTGGACCGCCACCCGGCCGCTCGTGGCGCGACTGAGGCCCGCCAGGATGCTGATCAAGGTGGTCTTGCCTGCGCCGTTGGGGCCCAGCAAGCCGAAGAACTCGCCTTCTTCGATGTCGAACGACACGCCCTGGAGGGCCCGCACGGTGCGGCCCGCGCTGTCGAACGATTTGGTGACCTCTTGGAAACTGACGGCGCTCATGGGGTGCCGGGGGCCGGACGAAGCTGCAAGGGGGACGATTCTAGGCGCGGGCATTCAAACAAGTGTTTGAAAGGTCATGCGCCATCGGTCAAACCTGACGTACCATGTGCGCGCTTTGGGCCAAGAGGCCTGAAGCGCCTTGGCGGCCTGTTCGTGGCGCCGAGGTTGCGATCAAGTTTGACCGACTGGAGACACGATGTCCGACCTTCAAGCCCGTTTCGAGCAAGCCCTGGCCGATTCCAAGCTGCTGCCCGCCAAGCCCGACAACAACACCCTGCTGCAGATCTACTCGCTGTACAAGCAAGGCAGCACCGGTGACGTGCAGGGCGACCGTCCCGGCTTCACCGACTTCGTGGGCCGCGCCAAGTACGACGCCTGGGCCGCCCTGAAGGGCAAGACCCAGGACGCCGCCAAGCAGGCTTACATCGACCTGATCGAGTCGCTCAAGGCCAAGTGAGGCCCTGGGGGCTGGCGCCGCGCCGCCCCCGACCCCGCACGGGTGGCGCTCAGCCGCCCATCAAGCGGCCGAGGTTCTTGCGGATCTCGGCCTCGATGACCGGCTTCATCGCCGACATCATCAGCCCCAGCTTCACCTCCAGGTCGAACTGCTGGGCAGACACCCGCATCCGCCCTTTCACGCCCGAGCGCTCGAAGTGCACGGTGTCGTGGTCGGCCCCGGCTTCCGTGCGGCAACTCAGGCCCAGCTTGGCGCCGGCCTCCTGAGACCACTTGGCGGCCAGTTCGCGGGCCTTGTCCAGGCCCAGGTCATGGGTGTGTTGCAGCTTGATTTCGCTCATGGCAGTGGATGTGGTTTCTGGAGACCCAGGGACAACCATGAGCCTACACCGGGCACCAGCCCACGGCCTTGACGGCGCGCTAAGATGCCCGCTTCAGAGCCAACAGCCGCTGCACATGACTGTGGACCACGTCGCCACCCCCGCCCAGACCGATGACGCCCCAGCGCCCGACGGCTCCGCCGACTTGCGCTTCGACGCCCCGGCTGTGCGCGCCCTGCGCCGTGACATCCACGCCCACCCCGAGCTCTGCTTCGAAGAAGTGCGCACCGCTGAGCTGGTGGCCCGCAAGCTGACCGAGTTGGGCATCGACGTGCACCGCGGCCTGGGCAAGACCGGCGTGGTGGGCGTGATCCAGGGTCGGCGGCCCGGCGGCAAGGCCATTGGCCTGCGCGCCGACATGGACGCCCTGCCCATGACCGAGCACAACACCTTTGCCCACGCCAGCCGACACCCGGGTCGCATGCACGCCTGCGGTCACGACGGCCACGTGGCCATGCTGCTCGCGGCGGCCGAACACCTGGCCCACACCCGCGATTTCGCCGGCACCGTCTACCTGGTGTTCCAGCCCGCTGAAGAAGGCGGCGGCGGCGCCCGAGAGATGATCCGCGACGGCCTGTTCGAGCGCTTCCCCATGGACGCCATCTTCGGCATGCACAACTGGCCTGGCCTGCCTGCGGGCGACTTCGCCATCAAACCGGGCCCCTGTTTCGCGTCGTCCAACGAATTCCTGATCCGCATCCGCGGCAAAGGGTGTCACGGCGCCATGCCCCATCTGGGCATCGACCCGGTGCCCGTGGCCTGCCAGCTCGTGCAGGCCTTCCAGACCATCCTCACGCGCAACCTCAAGCCCATTGAAACGGGCGTGATCTCGGTGACCATGATCCAGGCGGGCGAAGCCACCAACGTGGTGCCCGACGCCGTGACCATGCAGGGCACGGTGCGCAGCTTCACGCTCGAAGCGCTCGACCTGATCGAAGCCCGGATGCGTGAACTCACCCACCAGCTGTGTGCCGCTTTCGGCGCGGAGGCCGACTTCGAGTTCAGCCGCAACTACCCGCCCACGGTCAACCACCCTCACGAGGCCGCCGTGGCCCGTGAGGTGATGCAGCAATTGGTGGGGCCACGCCGCGTGCATGACTTCGAGCCCACCATGGGCGCGGAAGACTTCAGCTTCTTCCTGCTCGAAAAGCCCGGCGCCTATTTCGTGATCGGCAATGGCGACGGCGCCCACCGCGAAGGCGGCCACGGCTTGGGCCCTTGCATGCTGCACAACCCCAGCTACGACTTCAACGACCACCTGATCCCGCTGGGGGCCGCGTTGTGGGTGAAACTGGCTGAGCGTTGGTTGGCCGACGCAACCGCATGAGCGCGAACGACCTGTCTCACGCGGAAACCGTGTTCATGGCGCAGCCTGGTGACGACGGCCTGCCGCTGTACGCGGGCTATTTTGGCTTGCACCAAGCGCCCTTCTCCATCGCCCCTGACCCCCGCTACCTGTTCATGAGCGAGCGCCACCGCGAGGCGCTGGCCCACCTGCTGTACGGCGTGTCAGGTGGCGGCGGCTTCGTGGTGCTCACCGGCGAGATCGGCGCGGGCAAGACCACGGTGTGCCGGTGCTTCCTGGAGCAGATCCCGCGGCGCTGCAACGTGGCCTACATCTTCAACCCGAAGCTGACGGTCAATGAACTGCTGCACGCCGTGTGCACCGAGTTCGGCGTGACCTGCCCGCCGGCCAGCGAGTCGGTGTCGACCAAGCTTTACGTCGACCCGCTCAACGAGTACCTGTTGCGCACCCACGCCGTGGGGCAGAACAACGTGCTCATCATCGACGAAGCTCAGAACCTGTCGGCCGAGGTGCTGGAGCAGCTGCGCCTGTTGACCAACCTGGAAACCGCCGAGCGCAAGCTGCTGCAGATCATCTTGATCGGTCAGCCCGAGTTGCGCGACATGCTGGCGCGCCCCGACATGGAACAGCTGGCGCAGCGGGTGATCGCGCGCTACCACCTCGACGCGCTGAGCGCCAGCGAGACGCGCGACTACATCACCCACCGCCTGATGGTGGCGGGCTACCGGCGCGAAACGATCTTCGACGACAAGGCCGCTCAGCGTGTGCACCAGTTGTCGCGGGGCGTGCCGCGACGCATCAACCTGCTGTGCGACCGCACCTTGCTGGGCGCCTATGCACGCAACCGGGCGACGGTTGACCCGCGCATGGTCGACACGGCCGCGGCCGAGGTGTTCGAACCACGCGCCCGTGGGTCAGCCGCCAAGGTGAGCCACCTGAACGCGCCCGTGCCGCGCGCCAAAAGCACCAGCCCGCTGCAGCGAGCGGCCTGGCTGCCTTGGGCGCTGGGGGGCGGCGGTGTGCTGGCGGGCGCCCTGGCTGCTTTCGCCTGGACCGGGTTCAAGCCAGCCTCGCCAGCCGTGGTGGCGGCCGCGGCGCCAGCCCCGTCGGCACCGCGTGTGACCCCGCCTGCGCAGGCTGCTTCGGTGGTGGCATCGGTGCCGGCTTCGGCGCCTGCAGCATCCGCGCCCCAGGCCGCCCCCAGCGCACCCGTGGCCGCCTCTGGCGCACAAGCGCCTCTGGGGGGCCCCGGCGCTTGGCCCACCCCGGGCACGGGCGAACCACCCGCCTTGTCAGCCTGGGCTGGCGAGACCGACGCCGTGCGCAAACTGGGGCAAGCCTGGGGCCAACGCTGGACCAGCGCCGACCCCTGCACCACGGAAGGTCCCGCCCAGCGGGTGTATTGCTACCGCAGCCCCGCGGGCCTGAGCCTGCTCAAGCAACTTGACCGCCCGGTGGTGCTCACCTTGCGCGACGCCACCCACCCCGAAGCCTTCGTGGTGCTCTGGGGCCTGGACCGAGACCAGGTGCTCATCGAAGGCCCCAAAGGCTTGCAGACCTGGCCCCTGGCCGTCGTGTCGGCGCGCTGGCGTGGCGACTTCGTGGCCTTGTGGCGCGCACCCGAGGGTTACCGCAGCAAGATCTTGCCCGGCGGCAAGGGCCCCGCGCTCGACTGGCTGGCCACCCGCCTGAGCCAGGTCGACCAGGGCGCCCCCATCGCCACGCCGGCCACGCTCAACACGGCCCTCACCTCACGGGTGCTCGCCTTCCAGGTGACCCAGGGCCTCAAGGCCGACGGCGTGGTGGGCGCAACCACCTTCATGCAGCTCAACCGCCTCACCGGCGAGAATGAACCGGCATTGTTGCGACGCCCGGCTTCGAGCGCTCCCGCCCCATCCCCTGCCCGCCCCGCCGCGCCCGCCGCCCATGTCGTACATCCTTGACGCCCTCAAAAAAGCCGATCAGGAGCGCGAACAAGGCCAGGTGCCCGGCCTGCACGCGCACCCTGGTCAAGCCCACGATGCCGCGCCGACGCCTGGCGGCTTGTCGCCACTGGTGTGGGCCGGTGTGGGGGTGGCCCTGACTTTGGCTGCGGTGTTGACCTGGCGCATGTGGCCGCTGCAGGCTGGCCCCAGCCCCGCCCCACTCACGGTCGATGCCCCTGTGGTGGCGGCCACGCCCGAGCGCAACAGCCCCTCTGGCACTCAAGCGCCGTCACCTCGGCCCACGGCCTCGCCCAAGTCATCCCACCGCGCGGACGGCGTGTCCATGCAGGTGGACGGCGCGCCCCCACGGTCTGCACCGGGGTGGGCAGGCCAACCGGCGTTGAGCGTGCCCGCGCCCAAGCCCGGCGAGCGCCCTGCCCCTGCACCCACTCAGCCCGATGCAGATGCTCGACCTCACGTGATCTTGGGCAACGTGCCCAAGCTGTCCGAGTTGCCCGAATCGGTGCGGCGTGAACTGCCGCCGCTGCAAGTCGGCGGGGCCATGCACTCGCCCAACCCGGCCCAGCGGATGCTGGTGCTCAATGGGCAGGTCTTCCACGAGGGCGACAGCCCCCAGAGTGGCCTGAAGCTGGAAGAAATCCGCCTCAAGTCGGCGATCCTGAACTTCCAGGGCCAGCGCTTCGAATTGCAGTATTGAGCCGGGCGCCCAAGCGCCCGTTGGCTCAAATTTCTCGCGAGAAGCGCACTTCCACGTCTCTGGGCGGCGCATGGTAAGCCGCCGAAGACACCAGGACATCGGCACCCGCCTGGGCATAAGCCACCGCGTTGCCCGCGTTCACGCCACCCGCCACGGCCAGCGTGGGGTGCAGGTGTGCCGCGTGCAGCGTGAGCTTGCACTGTTTCACCAGCTCAGGCGTGAAGCGTTCGAGCTGCAAGACGTCCACACCAGCGCGGGCCAAGGCCAGGGCCTCTTCGAGGTCGGTCACTTCCGCCACCAGCTTCTTTTCGGGCTGGGCCCGGCGCAAACGGCCCACGGTGTCGTCAAGGCTGGCATCGACGAACAAGCGGTGCTCCGGGAACAGCAAGAGCGTTTCTGACAAGCCCAGCCGGTGCATGATGCCGCCACCACTCGTCACGGCCTTGGCCGACAGGGCGCGTGTGCCCGGAAAGGCCTTACGGGTGCAGGCCAGGGGCTGCTGCAAACCAGCAGCGCGCAAACCCGTGACCACACGGGCGACTTCGCTGGCGATGCCGCTGGCCGCCTCGATCAAGGTTTGCGCCACCTTCCAGGCCAGCAACAAGGCGTCGGCCGGCCCATGGGCACTCAGGATGGGCGAGCCCGCCAGCACATGGCTGCCCGATCCGGCATGCACTTGCACCTGGGCACCACACAACTCCAGCAAGCGGGCAGCTTCTTCGCTGCCGCACACCACCATGGCCTGGCGGGCCGCCATGGCCAGGCGACCAGACGAGTCGCCCAGGTTCAGACACTGGGTGGTGAGGTCCCCGTGAGGCGCGTCTTCGCGCAACAGCCGGGCAAGTTCGTCATCAGACAGGGCACGGAACATCGCAGGCCACGCCAGAGCGGAGGAGCGGCCATCATGGCACGCCCCCCGTCCTTTGTGGAGCCCGGAACGAGGAGCCCGCGTGAAACAGTCGGCTGCCGCGTCAGGCAGCCGCTTCGGCGGCCGCGCAACGCTGGGCCAGGTGGGCCAGGGCTTCCTCGACCTGGTCGACCAGCACCAGGCACAGGTCGCCGGGTTGCAGGCGTTCCAGAGCCAGGTCGATGGCCACGAACTCGCCACGGATCTCGTCCACGCGGCTGGCGCGCTGGGCCTTGGCGAGGCCTTCGCGCAGCAGCGCCAGGACCTCGCCGTCTTCCCGGCCGCGCTGGCAGGCGTCCTGGAAGAGGATGAGGTCGTCGAAAGCGTCGCCCAGGATGGCGGTCTGCTCACGGATGTCCTGGTCTCGGCGGTCGCCCGCGCCGCTGATGACCACGCTGCGGCGCTTGGCCGGCATGCTGGCGGTGGCCGCCACCAGGGCGCGCATGGCGTCGGGGTTGTGGCCGTAATCGGCGATGACCGTGGCGCCCTTGTAGTGCATCACGTTGAAGCGACCCGGGGCGTTGTCGGCGTCATTGACGAAGCTGGCCAGACCACGGCGGATGGTGTCCCAATCGAGGCCAGCGCTCCAGGCCGCACCGATGGCCGCCATCACGTTCTCGACCTGGAAGCCGATGGTGCCATTGCGGGTGAGCGGGATGTCGCGCATCAACAGGCTTTCGCGCCAGTTGCCTTCCGAGGCCACGATGGCGTCGCCGTCGACCGTCAGGCAGCGCTTGCCCTGGGCGCGGTGGGCCGTGAGCACCGGGTTGTGCGAGTCGGCGGCGAAGAAGATCACGCCACCCGAGCACTTGCCGGCCATGGCCGCCACGATCGGGTCGGCGGCGTTGAGCACGGCGTAGCCGTCCGGGGCCACGTTCATCACGATGACGCGCTTGAGCACCGCCAGGTCTTCGACCGTGGTGATGTAGTTCAAGCCCAGGTGGTCGCCTGCGCCCATGTTGGTGACCACGGCGGTGCCGCAGCGGTCGAAGCCCAGGCCTTCACGCAAGATGCCGCCACGCGCCGTCTCGAAGATGGCCGCGTCGACATCGGGGTGCATCAACACATTGCGCGCGCTCTTGGGGCCGGAGCAATCGCCGCTGTCGATCTGCCGCCCATTGACGTAGACGCCATCGGTGTTGGTCATGCCCACGCGCAGTCCGCTGGTGGCCATCAGGTGAGCCGCCAGGCGCGCCGTGGTGGTCTTGCCATTGGTGCCGGTCACGGCGATGACCGGGATGCGGCCATCGTCACCCGTCTTGTACAGGTTGGCGATCACCGCTTCGCCCACGTTGCGCCCCTTGCCGTAGGACGGCGACAGGTGCATGCGCAGGCCCGGTGCGGCGTTGACCTCGACGATGCCGCCGCTTTGCTCTTCGAGCGGGCGGTGGATGCTCTCAGCCAGCACGTCCACGCCGCAGATCTCCAGGCCGATGCACTGGGCCGCCGCGATGGCGCGGGCCGCCACTTCAGGGTGAACATCGTCGGTCACGTCGGTGGCGGTGCCGCCCGTGGACAGGTTGGCGTTGTTGCGCAAGATGACCCGGCGGCCCTTTTCGGGCACGGACTCGGGCTTGAAACCCTGGATGTCGAGCCGGGCGATGGCGATGTCGTCAAAGCGGATCTTGGTCAGCGAGGTGGCGTGGCCACTGCCGCGCTTGGGATCGGCGTTGACCTTGTCGACCAGTTCGCGCACGGTGTGCTCACCGTCGCCGATCACGTGGGGCGGGTCGCGGCGGGCGGCGGCCACCAGGCGGTCGCCCACCACCAGCAGGCGGAAATCGGCACCCGGCAGGTACTTCTCCACCATGACCTGGCCGATTTCGGCCGCGGCCTTGTAGGCGATGGCCAGGTGGTCACGGGTCATGATGTTGACCGTCACGCCCTTGCCCTGGTTGCCGTCCTGGGGCTTGCACACCACTGGCAGGCCGATCTCTTCGGCCACCGTCCAGGCGTCGTCCAGGTCGCTGACCGGACGGCCAGTGGGCACCGGCACACCGGCCGCCGCCAGCAGGCGCTTGGTCAGGTCTTTGTCTTGCGCGATGGACTCGGCCACGGCCGAGGTGTTGTCGACTTCTGCGGCCCAGATGCGGCGCTGCTTGCTGCCCCAGCCGAACTGAACCAGCGAGCCTTGCGTGAGGCGACGGTAAGGGATGCCGCGGGCGATCGCCGCGTTGACGATGGAGCCCGTGGAGGGGCCCAGGCGCACGTCTTCATCCTGGTCACGCAGGTCGGTCAGGGCCGCGTCCACGTCGAAGCTGCCGCCCTTGCGAGCCGCTTCCAGCAGTTGACAAGCGTAGTCGAAGGCTTTGCGGCCCACCTGTTCTTCGCTGTACTCGACCACGACCTGGTAGGTGCCGGCTTCGACCGTCTGGGCGGTGCGGCTGAAGGTCACCGGGCAGCCGGCTTGCGCCTGCAGCGCCAGCGTGGTGGCCTCCAGCACATGGGCCATGGAAATCTGCGTGGGCCGACCGTCCGGGCGCAAGGGCCCCAGGCTGGGGAACAGCTTGCGCACAGCCGCTTCGAAGCCCGGCAGTTGATCGAGCGTGCGCTCCTCGGGTTCGCAACTCACCACCGCCTCGATGGCGGTGTGGCGGCTCCAGAGGTTGGGGCCACGCAGGGCCCGGATGCGGGAAACGTCCATCTCAGTGCTCTCTCGTCAGCAAAGGCGCGATCACAGACCAGGCTTGGTCAGCGGGTCGAAGGTTTCGAGGCCAGCGGCAATCAGGTCGGGCGGGATGCCCAAAGCCCAGGCCACGCCCACGGCAGCCAGCAGCGAACGCTCGCTGGCGCCCGGCACCGGCTGTGCTTCGGCAGCGGAGCCCGTCATGCGGCGGGCAGCGGCGCTGTGGAGGTCGGCGCAACGCACGGGCATGTAGCCGTTGTGGGTCAGCAGCACGTGGTGGCCTTCGACCGACACGGTGCGGCCCCCCTTGGCGCGGTGAGCCACCAGCGCGGGGTTGTGGTGATCCAGGTCGTAGAAGATGACTTCGCCGTCACACAACTCGGCCATCTCGACCAGGCGCTCGTCGGCGGCATTCAGCACCGCCACGCCATCGGAGAGCACCACGTCCACCTGGGTGCGCAACACCTTGAACATCTGGCTGGGGTCCAGCACATCGTGTTCGGCCAGGTCGCTCGGCACTGGCCCTTCGGCCCCCATCAGGTCGGTGACCACGCCCACGGCACAGCGGTCGTAGGCCAGGCCGTCGTTGAGGATGGACGCCGCGCTGTTTTCCAGCACGATGGCGTTGGCCTCGCGGTTCATCAGCAGGCGCTGA
>JBEEJT010000265.1:0-35587 GCA_041169085.1 Pseudomonadota bacterium
CGAGCCTTTACCTGTACTAGTCCATGAGGTTGAGACGCTATCGGCCAGAGTAGAGGGCCACCTGAAGAGGATGGGCATCACATGGAATTGAAAACTAAGCACTGGCAGGTCGCACTCCCTACCCTCCCAGATGGGTGGCAGGCAAACACCCTAGAAGAGCTATCCGAGTTCATTACCAGTGGATCTAGAGGTTGGGCAAGGTACTACACCGATCAAGGCGCCACATTTATCCGCAGCCAGAACGTCCGCAATGGGAGGCTTGATTTCAGTGATCACCAATGCGTAACGCCACCGCTTGGGGCGGAAGGCAGTCGGACGCGGGTAGCGATAGGCGATCTTCTGGTGACCATTACAGGCAACAGCGTAGGCAATGTTGCCTATGTAAATCAGGAGTTGGGTGACGCATACATCAGCCAGCACGTAGGCCTAATTCGCTTGAGAGATCCTTCGCGAATCGACTACATCTGCCGATACCTGGCCCCGGGCGCACCTGGTAACGCACAGATACTGGCATGCCAATCCGGACAAAGCAAACCAGGATTAAATTTACGGAACCTCGGAGATTTCTGGATTGCTCTACCTCACGATTCAGAAATAGCAGCCATATCAACCGCCCTTTCCGATATTGAAAAATTGATCGAAGGCCTGGCTCGCGAAATCACAAAAAGGCAAAGCATAAAGCTGGCAACAATGCAAAAATTGCTATCCGGTGAAACTCGCCTCCCCAACTTCAAAAACAAATGGAATACAAAAACACTGGGAGATCACCTCAAATTTATCAAGAATGGCGTTAATTCAAGAGCCGAGCTATCTGAAGTCGGCGATGTAAAGTACCTTCACTACGGAGATATTCATGGCATGCGAAGCCCTTCCCTAAATATTTCCGATTGCAACCTGCCAAGGTTGCCTGCCACCAAGGCTGCTGGACTGGATCGTTTGCAAGATGGTGACCTTGTTTTTGCGGATGCATCCGAAGATCTGAATGGCGTTGGAAAAGCAGTCGAGGTATTTGGCGTGGGCAAGACAGAGGTTGTATCAGGCCTTCACACCATTGCTGTACGCTTTGACAAGCAAGTCTTAGCTGACAGGTTCAAGGGCTACTTGCCATTTTGCCCCCCATTCCGAAACCATCTAAAGCGCCTAGCATCTGGCACCAAAGTCTACGCAACCAACAAGGGCCACATCGCCACGGTCGAGATGAGACTACCGGAAATCGACGAGCAAATTGCCATTGCACAAGTGTTGTCTGACATGGATATGGACATTGCAACTGTCGAAGCTCGCTTGACCAAAACTCGCATAATCAAACTCGGCATGATGCAAGAGTTGCTAACAGGTCAGACCAGACTGATCTAGGGGCACCAGTGCCTACAAAACACAGGGAACCGCGCCATGGGAGCCATCACACCTCATTACCGCACCGTGCAGCAGTTGCTGCAAAGCCAGTCTTTCTCCATTGACGAATACCAGCGCGAGTACAAGTGGGAAAAGGAAAATATCGACGAGCTCTTGTCTGACTTGCAAGCCAAGTTCTTCAGCCACCATGCCGCAGGAAACGAGACATCACAGGTCAGCAGCTACGGCGAGTACTTCCTTGGCTCCATCATCGTCAGCGAGCGCAATGGCAAGAACTACCTGATTGATGGCCAGCAACGTGTCACCTCTCTGACCCTGCTCTTGATCTATCTGTACCGGTCTGCCAAAGCGCAAGGCCTGCCGGTGATCCAGACTGTGGCGCCATTGATCTTCAGCGACAACTTGGGCCAGCCCAAGTTCAACCTGGACATTGCCGAACGCCTGCCTGTGATCAAGGCGCTGTTCGAGGGCGAGGAGTTCAGCCCGGACGGTAAGGATGAATCCATCCAGACCATGTACGCGCGCTACCGCGACATCGAAGACAACGACCTGTTCGATGCACTGGGCGATAGCCTGCCGCACTTCATCTATTGGCTGTTGACCAAGGTTGGCTTGATCGAGATCGCCACCGATAACGACAGCTACGCATACGCCATCTTTGAGACCATGAACGACCGAGGTAAGCCTCTCAGCCCGGTCGACATGCTCAAGGCCTACTTGCTCGCCCCTATCGCAGAGGCCGCAGCCCGGCAGCAAGCCAACCAGACGTGGAAGCAGCAAGTTCTGGATCTCATCTCATGGGGCGGCACCCATGAACCTGAGCGCGATGCCAATTGCATCAAGGCGTGGTTGCGCGCCCAGTACGCCGACTCCACGCGAGACCGCAAGGCTGGCGCCATCGACAAAGACTGGGAGCTGATCGGCTCGGTTTTTCACCGCTGGGTACGTGATCACAGCGATCAGTTGGGCCTAGGCAAAGCCACTGCGAACCAGAAGCTCATTTGCGAGAGCTTCCCCTTCTTTGCCAAGGCTTATAGGCGCGTCCTGGATGCAAGCAAGTTGTACACGCCGGGTTTGGAAGCGATCTACTACAACGCCCACAACGACTTCACCTGGCAGAGCACCGTCTTGCTGGCGCCCTTGGTTGAGACCGATGACGATGTAACTGTGCGCCGGAAGCTCGCAGTCGTGGCCACTTACTTGGACATCTGGTTGATGCGTCGGGTGGTTAACTACATCCGCGTGGGCTATTCCAGCGTGTCCTATGCCATGTTCTTGCTTTGCAGGGACATACGGCGGAAACCGCTGCCTGAGCTGGTCAGCATCCTCCATCAGAAGCTGGCTGACGACGAAGTGACCTTTGCCGGCAGCGCGGCCAAAGCACGCCGTGGCATCGATGGCCTGGCGCTGAACCAGTTCAGCCGCCGCTACATCTATCACCTGCTGGCACGCCTGACCGCAGCCACTGAGGCAGGTTCTGGCCGCACGGACAACTTTGCGGCCCTGGTAGACCGTACCGCCAGCAATCCATTCGACATCGAACACATCTGGGCCGATGACTTCGCCGCCGTAAGCCAGCATTTCAAGAGCGAGCAAGAGTTCCAGGAGTGGCGCAACCACGTGGCATCGCTGCTCTTGTTGCCGGCCGATGTGAACCGCAGCCTGCAAGCCAAGCCATTCGCAGAGAAACGCCCTCACTACGCCAGACAAAATTTCTACGCCGGCAGCCTGGATGCCGGCCCTTATGCGCACCAGCCGCAGTTCGCACGGTTCGCGGCTGACCATGGCTTGCCGTTTCGCGCCTTTGTGGATTTCACACAAACAGAACAGCAAGAGCGCCGGCAGTTGGTGGCCGCGCTGGTAGACCATGTCTGGTCACCCAAACGCTTGGAGGAGGCTGTCGCATGAGCAAGAAACTGCGCCCGGAGCGGGTAACTCAGAACAGGGTGATCAAACTCATCACCACTCCGGTAAACCAAGGGGGCCTGGGCTATCAGTATCTTGACGACTGGAGCAAGCGCGAGAACAACCGCTGCATCGAAGTGGACCTGTTGCGGGCCAACTTGCTCAAGCGTGGCCACTCAGAACCGGAGATCTCGCAAGCCCTTCCCCGCCTGCTGGAAATGGCCGACGTCACTGGCCGCACGCTCTACCAAGCCAACATGCGCACCTACCAGCTGCTGCGCTACGGCGTGCCGGTGCAGGTGGCCGCAGGTGCGCCCCACAAGCTAGTTCACTTGATCGATTGGGAGCACCCGGAGCTCAACGACTTTGCCCTCGCTCAAGAAGTAACGTTGAAAGGCGGATACGAGCGCCGCCCCGACATCGTCTTGTATGTTAACGGCATTGCAGTCTTGGTGCTGGAACTGAAGCGAAGTTCAGTGGATATCAGCAAAGGCATCAACCAGCTCATCTCTAACCAAGAAGAGATCTTCTATAAGGCATTCTTCAGCACTGTTCAATTGGTTCTGGCTGGCAGCGATTCACAAGGCCTGCGCTACGGAACCGCAGGGACCAAAGAGCAGTTCTTTGTGGAATGGAAGCATCGCCACAAAAACGACGATGGCGCCCCCCTGCCGGAAGGCGCCCTCATCGATGGTCCTTTGAGCGAGATCTGCGACAAGGCAACGTTGCTGGATTTGATCCGCAACTTCGTGATCTTCGATGCTGGCCAAAAGAAGGTACCGCGCCTACATCAGTACGAGGCCGTCAAGGCCACACAGGAACGCATCAAAAGCCGTGAGGGCGGCGTCATCTGGCACACACAAGGCAGCGGCAAGAGCATTTTGATGGTGCTGACTGCCAAATGGCTGCTGGAGCATGACCCAGAAGCGCGCATCCTGGTCGTGACGGATCGCGATGAGCTGGACAAGCAGATCGAAGGTGTGATGAAGAATGCTGGCGTGATCGTGGCCGAGGGCCCTTCCCCACGCATCCACAGCAGGCGTGAACTGGTGCAAAAGCTTGGCGCAACATCACCGAGGCTGATGTGCGCGCTGATCCATAAGATCGACCCGACCGACCTCAAGGGCGAGCCCCCACGCGTGCACGGACGTTTCTACGTGTTCGTTGACGAATGCCACCGCACACAGGGGGGCGACATGAACAAGCAGATGAAGCGATGGCTGTCGAGCGCCATCTTCATCGGGTTCACTGGTACCCCGCTGTTGCGCAAGGACAAGCAGACCACCCGACAAGTGTTTGGCACCTTCATCCACACCTACAAGTTCGATGAGGCTGTGGCAGATAAGGTTGTGCTGGACTTGAAGTACGAGGCGCGCGTGGTGCCTCAGGAATTGAAGTCGCCCAAGGCCATCGACGAGTGGTTCGAAACGACGTCCAAGAAGCTCAACCGATATCAAAAGTCGGTTCTGCGTCAGCGATGGGCCACGATGGAAAAGCTGATGAGTGCTGGCGAGCGCAAGCAGCGCATCATGGCAAGCATCATTCACGACTTCACCGTCAAACCAAGGTTGAACAACGACCGTGGTACGGCGATCCTCGTGGCGGCATCAATCTACGATGCATGCCACTACTACCGCCTTTTCAAAGCCACAGATTTCGGCGACTACTGCGGAATCATCACCTCCTACGAGCCCAATCACAACACGATCTCACAAGAGCCCCCCAAGAGCGACGAACGATACAAGTTCGACACCTACACCAAGCATGTGCTGACCAAAGGCCAGACCACTTCGCAGTACGAGACGGAGATGAAGCGGCAGTTCAAGGATGAGCCCGCCAACCTCAAACTGTTGATTGTGGTGAGTAAGCTGCTGACAGGGTTCGATGCCCCCAGTTGCAGCTACATCTATCTGGACAACGAAGAACTGCGGGATCACAACTTGTTCCAAGCCATTTGCCGTACCAACCGCTTGGACGGCGATGACAAGGAGTTTGGCCACATCGTTGACTTCAAGGAGTTGTTCAGCAACGTACAAAATGCGATTGCGGTTTACACCTCTGAAGAGCTGGAAGTAGACGATAACGGCGATGACGGCAACGTGATCTTGAAGGACTGGCGTGAAGCGGACAAGGCTGCACTGGACGCAGCAAGGGAAGCCATCATTTACCTGTGTGCACCAGTCAAGCAGCCACAAGCCATCGAACAGTACCTTGAGTATTTCTGTGGCGAAGACGCGGCCAATCCCACGGCGCTCACTGACACCGAGCCCTTGCGTATTTCCTTCTACAGGGCCGTGGCCAACTACGTGCGGGCCTATGCCGAACTGACTGAGAACCTGGAAGATGTTGGCTACTCAGCCCAGCAGATCGAGACATTCGAGAGGGAGACGCTTTTCTTCACCGAGGTGCGAGCTGCCATTAAGAACTGCGCGGGCGAGGAACTGGACACCAAGCCCTTTGAGGCGCAGATGCGCCATCTGATCAACACTTACATTCAAGCAGACCATGCTGAAGTGCTTGGCGATTTGAGCGACATGTCTCTGACCGAGCTGATTGTGGCGACCGGCATTCACGACGCCATTGCCAGGAAGCTCAACGAGAAAGGCAAGCTGCCGCGAAAGGCAATTGCCGAGACCATCATCAACAACGTCCGCAAGACGATCATTCGCTCGGAACTGACTGACCCGAAGTTCTATGCAGAGATGTCAAAGCTACTGGACGATCTGATTAAACAGAAGCGCGATGACACCGAGTCATACGAGCAGTTCTTGCGCGATGCAGAGGCCTTGGCTAAAAGAGTGATCCAAGGTGAAGGACTCGATAAGATCCCTCCTGAGTTGCACGGCAATGCTGAGGCAACCCTTCTCTTCAACAACCTGCCGAAGATTCTCGCCGATGCTTCTGGTGCTCCTGCCGCTAGTGAGCCAACCCCTGCAATGGTGAAGGAATTGGTCGAGCTGGCATTGAAGCTTGATCAGGCCATGAAGGAGAAGGTGCCTGCAGGTTGGAAAGGCGATGATGTCAAAGAGCGAGCAGTGCAAAACGTCATCCACAAGGTCCTTGGAAAGAGCCGCGAAGCGACCATGGCTATGTTTGCCATCATCTTGAAGCAGCCCGGCTATTGATGAGAGAACACATCCATCTCGGTGAGATCACGATTGCGCTCACGCGCAAGGACGTGAAAAACGTTCACCTCTCAGTGCATCCGCCTGAGGGACGTGTCACGCTCGTTGCCCCACTGAACACCCGCACAGAGGTTGCTCGGGCTTACGCCATCTCTCGGCTAGGTTGGATCAGGCAACAACAGCAGGTGCTGGCCAATCAGGCGCGTGAGGCACCTAGACAGTTCATTGAACGCGAAAGCCATGAGCTATGGGGACGTCGATACTTGATGTCGGTCTCCTATGCTGACGAAAAGCCTCATGTGAAGCTGGATCACAGGCGGATCTGGTTGACCGTAAGGCCAGGCACGGATGCCGTTCGGCGAGCTGAGGTCATCCATGAATGGCACAAGTCACTCATGCATGGCGTGGTGCCTGGGTTGATCGCGCTTTGGGAACCGAGACTTCAGGTGAAAGTTGCTGGCTACTTTTTGCAGCGAATGAAGACCAAATGGGGCAGTTGCAATCACAACGCCGGAAACATCCGACTCAACACTGAGTTGGTGAAGAAGCCCAAGGACCTTCTTGAGTACGTGATCGTGCACGAGATGGTTCACTTGCTAGAACCGACGCACAGCGAGCGGTTCGTGGCTCTGCTGGACAGGCACTACTCGACGTGGCGTGAGGCTCGAGTGGAGTTGAATGAGTTGCCGCTGGGGGCGTAAGTCCCGAGCCGGTCACCGAGTTCAGAAAAGTCTACTGAAGGTTACCGTTCGATGATCTAGCAAATTGCGAGGCGAGCCAAGAATGACCGATAGAGTTTATCAATTGCCATCGGCAGTCGCCTGATGCGGACAAACGGCGCTATCGCGCGTTGCCTTTAAACAAAAAGGGGCCTTCAGAGATGCCGAGGGCCTTTTTCGACGAACTTCATTCCAATTCGACGAACTTTATTGCTGACAACACCCGCAGGCCCCTGGCTTCATCATCACTCCACCGTCACACTCTTCGCGAGGTTCCGCGGCTTGTCCACATCCGTGCCCAGCGCACACGCCGTGTGATAAGCCAGCAGCTGCAGCGGCACCACGTGCAGGATGGGGCTCAGGGCGCCGTAGTGCTCGGGCATGCGGATCACGTGGATGCCGGGCTCGGCCTGGATGTGCGTGTCGCTGTCGGCGCACACGTACAGCTCGCCGCCACGGGCCTTCACTTCCTGCATGTTGCTCTTGAGCTTTTCCAGCAGCACGTCGTTGGGGGCCACCACCACCACGGGCATCTCGGCGGTCACCAGGGCCAGGGGGCCGTGCTTCAGCTCGCCTGCGGGGTAAGCCTCGGCGTGGATGTAGCTGATCTCTTTGAGCTTCAGCGCGCCTTCCAGGCCAATGGGGTAATGCAGGCCACGGCCCAGGAACAGGGCGTTGTCCTTGCGGGCAAAGGCATCGGCCCAGGCCATGATTTGCGGCTCCAGCGCCAGCACGCTTTGCAGCGCGGCGGGCAGGTGGCGCATCTCTTTGAGGTACTGGGCTTCGGCGGCCGCGTCCAGGTGGCCGCGCAGCTTGGCCAGCGTCAGCGTCAGCAAGAACAAACCGGCCAGCTGCGTGGTGAAGGCCTTGGTCGAGGCCACGCCAATCTCGGCGCCGGCGCGGGTCACATAGGCCAGCTTGCACTCGCGCACCATGGCGCTCGTGCTCACGTTGCAGATGGTCAGCGTCTGCTCCATCCCCAGGCTGCGGGCGTGCTTCAGCGCAGCGATGGTGTCGGCCGTCTCGCCCGATTGGCTGATGGTGACCACCAGGGTGCGCGGGTCGGGCACGCTGTCGCGGTAGCGGTACTCGCTGGCGATCTCCACGTTGGTGGGGATCTTGGCAATCGACTCCAGCCAGTACTTGGCGGTGGAGCCCGAGTAGTAGCTGGTGCCGCAGGCCAGGATCAGCACGCGGTCGATCTGGTTGAGCACGGCTTCGGCCTGCTCGCCAAACAGCGAGGGGGCGATGCCTTCGACACCTTCGAGCGTGTCGGCGATGGCGCGCGGCTGCTCGAAGATTTCCTTTTGCATGTAGTGGCGATAGGGGCCCAGCTCCACGGCACCGCTGTGCGCGGTGACGGTGCGCACAGGGCGCTCTTCGGCGGCCACGCGCAGGTAGTCGGTGGTGTGCGGGGCGCGGTGTTCGATCCAGTGGCGGCCGGGCTGCAGGTCGACCACGTCGCCCTCTTCCAGGTACACGATCTGGTCGGTCACGCCGGCCAAGGCCATGGCGTCAGAGGCCAGGAAGCGCTCGGTGGCGTCGGCACCGCCCACGCCCATGATCAGCGGCGAGCCTTGGCGGGCGCCGATGATGCGCTGCGGCTCGTCGCGGTGGAACACGGCAATCGCGTAAGCCCCTTCCAGGCGCAGCAGCGCAGCCTTCACGGCGGCAAACAGGTCGCCGTCGTACAGGTGATCCACCAGGTGGGCAATCACCTCGGTGTCGGTCTGGCTCAGGAAGACGTAGCCCTTGGCCTGCAGCTCGGCGCGCAGGCTTTCGTGGTTCTCGATGATGCCGTTGTGCACCAGGGCCACGCGGCCGGGCTTGGTGTCGGCGGCGTCGGGGCCTGGGCCGTGCGAGAAGTGCGGGTGGGCGTTGCGCACCGCCGGCACACCGTGGGTGGCCCAGCGGGTGTGGGCAATGCCCAGGGTGCTCTCGATGCCGTCGGCGGCGGCTTGGGTGCCCAATTCGGCCACGCGTTCGGTGCTGCGCGAGCGGCGCAGCTGGCCGCCTTGGTGCACGGCCACGCCGCACGAGTCATAGCCACGGTATTCGAGGCGCTTCAAGCCCTCGACCAGCACACCCACGATGTTGCGTGCGCCCACGGCGCCGACGATGCCACACATGTCAGTTTCTGCCCTTGTTGAATGACCCTGGCCATCCTAATCAGGCCAAAGGAATCATTCTTTCAAAATCAGCCTTGATGCGAAATATTTCATCAACACGCAGATTGAAAGAAATATTCTTGCACCACAATCACCTTCATGAAAGATGACGCCACCCCATTGGACGACACCGACCTGAGGCTGTTGCGCCAGCTGCAATCGGACGCATCGTTGTCCAACCAGCAACTGGCCGAGGCGGTCGGGGTGTCGCCCGCCACCTGTCATCGACGGGTGAAGGCTTTGCTTGAGGGCGGCTACATCGAAAAACAGGTGGCCTTGCTGTCACCGGCCAAGGTGGCCGATGCGCTGGGCTGGGGCTTGCATGCCCTCGTCGAGGTCAGCCTGGACACCCAAGCCCACGAGTGGCTCGACGCCTTCGAGCGCCAGGCTTGCGCCCACCCGGCGGTGCAGCAATGTTGGCGTGTGTCTCCGGGGCCCGATTTCGTGCTGGTGATCCATGTGCCTGACATGCCCGCCTACCAGGCGGTGACGGCCGAGTTGTTCAACCAGGCCAGCCAGGTGCGGCAGGTGCGCGCCTTCTTTGCGGTGAAACGGGCCAAGTTTGGCGCTGGCCTGAACCTGGGCTGAGCCCAGGCTGAACGTTCAGCGGCGAACAGGCTCGGCCAGCGGGTCGACCAAGTCGCGCTCGGTGCGCAACTTCAGCGGGGCGCCGTCCAGCGGGTGGCGGGCCATGACCGCGAAGCTGCCGGAATGGGGTGCGTGGGCACGGCCATCGTCGTCCAGCGTGGGCAGGACCTTGAGCAACTCTTCGTCGGACATGCGCGAGAGCTCGTCCACAGAAGGCTTGCGTTCGGCGGGTGGTGCAGCCATGGGATCGCGAGGTGCATCCAGGGCCGCCATTTGCGTGGAGTGTGGCGCCGCACGGTATTGCCGAGACAAGGCATCTTCGACTTGCCGCTGGCTCAGGGAACTCCAGACGCTCCAGACCAAAGCGATCAGCAACAGCCCGCCGCCGGCACTGGCCATCAGCAAGTTCTGCCCTTTCAAGGGCCACAGCTTCTTGGGCGCTTCGTTGGCCCCCGGGGCCAGCCAGTCCATGTCGACGCGGGTTTGAGGGCCGGCGTCGGAGCGGGCATCGTCTTCCTGCGCCTCAGTGTTCGCAAACCAGCCGGGCTCGGCCCGCGCCGCCGCGGCAGGCGCGTGCAAGGTGGCGTCGTAATCGGCGCGCAGCTTGGGGTCGATCAGGGCCTCGTAGGCCGCGTTGAGGGCGGCCATTTCAGAGTGCAAGGCATCGGTCGGGCCGGTGTTGGGGCCTTGACGGTCCGGGTGCAGCTTCGTGGCCAGCGCCCGGTAAGCAGCGCGGATCACCTCAGGCGGGGCATCCTGAGCAACCTTCAGGCGTTGGTAATGGTTCACGACAGCGTCATCCTGCAGTCTGGTTTGCACACATCTTAAGCGTCAGGGCTTCTTCTTTTGGGGCCGCTGCCAGCCCCCCAGGCTCACCTGGCGCGCCCGCGCGACGGTCAATTGGCCGGCGGGGGCGTCTTTGCTGACGGTGCTGCCGCCGCCGATGGTGGCGCCGTCGCCCAAGGAGATGGGCGCGATCAGCACGCAGTTGCTGCCCACGTGCACGTCGTTGCCGATCACGGTGCGGTGCTTGTTGGCGCCGTCGTAGTTGGCCGTGATGCTGCCGGCGCCGTAGTTCACGCGCTCGCCCACGGTGGCGTCGCCCAGGTAGGCCAGGTGGTTGGCCTTGGCGCCCTTGGCCATGGTGCTGTTCTTGACTTCAACGAAGTTGCCGATGTGGACCTCGTCACCCAGCTTGGCGCCGGGGCGCAGGCGGGCAAACGGGCCGATCATGACGTCGGCGCCCACGTCCACGCCAGCGCTGTCGCCCTCGATGTGGGTGTAGGCAGCGATGCGGGTGCCGCGGCCAATGCGGGCGTTGCGGATCACGCAGTTCGGGCCGATCTGCACGTCGTCGGCCAATTCGACAAAGCCTTCGAACACGCAGTTCACATCGATGTCGACGTCTTGGCCGGCAGACAAGGTGCCGCGCAGGTCAAAGCGCGCCGGGTCGGCCAGACGCACGCCCGCTTCCATGAGCGCCTGGGCCTGGCTGAGCTGGAAGCGACGCTCCAGGTCGGCCAGCTGCAAGGGGCTGTTGACGCCCAACACCTCGATTTCGGCGGCGGCCTGGGCGGCCACCACGTTGAGCCCTTCGGCCTGGGCCATGGCCACCACGTCGGTCAGGTAGTACTCGCCTTGGGCGTTGTCGTTCTTGAGTTGCGACAGCCAGTGCTTGAGGCGGGCCGTCGGTGCAGCCATCACGCCGGTGTAGACCTCGCGGATTGCGCGCTGCTCAGGCGAAGCGTCCTTGTGCTCCACGATGGCCAACACCTGTTGCCCCGAAGCGTCGCGCACGATGCGGCCGTAGCCGGTGGCATCTGGCAAGGTGATGGTCAGCAGCGCCAGCTGCTGGCCCGCGCAAGCGTCTACCAAGGCCTGAGCCGTCTCGGCGCGAATCAGGGGCGTGTCGCCATTGAGGATGAGGGTGATGCCTTCGTCAGGCAACACCGGCACGGCTTGCTGCACGGCATGACCGGTGCCCAACTGGGGCATCTGGCGCACGAAAGCCAGGGCGTCGCCGAAGCTGGCACGCATCGCGTCTTCCACCATCTCGGCGCCATGGCCCGTGATCACCACCTGGCGATCTGCCTGGAGCGTGGCCGTGGTGCGCACCACGTGGCTGAGCATGGGCTGGCCCGCCAGCTTGTGCAGGACCTTGGGGCGCGCCGACTTCATGCGGGTGCCTTTGCCCGCGGCCATGATGACGATGGAAAGAGACATGGACAGCCTGGTTGCGTGAGTTCGAAACAGAAACCGCAAGCGTAACGGCAAACAGGGGCGTCAAGGCCCCGGGGGCGGCAGCGGCACCTCGATGTCGACCGCCTCAGGCAGGGGGGTGGGAAAACGCGCCAGCGCCGCACGGAACAGCGCGGGCCAGAGCCCGTCGTTGACGGACCCTACCCTGTCATGGCGCGCGTGGGCTTCGTGCAGCACCTGGCCGCCTTGGCGGTCACGGATCAACACATCGACTTGCATGCGCACCTGAGGGGGCGGTGGCGGGGGGGCCATCCACACGCCCGGCCCCGGCGGGAATGGGCCAGGCCAGTTCCAGGGGGCGTTGCGGTAGGGGCCCCAGGGGGCGGGCCAGACCGGGCCCCAGTGGGGGTCCCAGAAGGGGTCGAAGCGTGACCAGTGCTGCCGCTCCACACGGGCCTGTGCGCCGAGTTGCACCGTGTAGGCAGGCTCGGTGCCGGGCGCTGCCAACGTGAAGCCAGCCTGCTGCAGGGCCGGCAAGGCCGCGGCCTCCAGCGCCGACTGCTGCGCTGACGACTCTTGCTGAGAAGGCAGGCGCTCGAACACAAACGCCCCGGCCAATCGCCCTGCAGGCCACTGGCCATGGCTGCGCACCTGAGGCGAAATGGCCGTGGGGGCGGCGCACCCCGTCAGGGCCAGGGCGAGCACGCAAGCCAAGGCCCCCCACCACCGACGCCAAGCCAAGTGGGCGATCAGGCGGGGGCCCATGGCGTCAGGCCTCGCCTGTGGCCGAACCGTCGGCGGTGTCGCCCTGGTCGGCCTGGTCGGCCCGGCGCGAAGCCCGCAAGCTGCTCAGCGTGATGCGCGCCTCGCCCGGCAAGCTCGGCGCGCCCGGGCTGTCGCCACAGCCTTCGTCTTCGTCAAAGGCGATGTCGCCACCTTTGACCGGGGCACCCGTGGCCTGGATGGTGGTGAAGGGGTAGAGGCTGCGGTCCATCATGTGCGAAGGCACGATGTTGGCCATGGCCGTGAACATGTTGTCCACGCGGCCGGGGAAACGCTCGTCCCAGTCGTTGATCATCTCGCGCATCTGTTGGCGCTGCAGGCCGTCCTGGCTGCCGCACAGGTTGCACGGGATGATGGGGAACTCGCGGTGCTCGGCATACTTGGCGAGGTCCTTCTCACGGCAGTAGGCCATGGGGCGGATCACCACGTGTTCGCCGTTGTCGGTCACCAGCTTCGGGGGCATGCCCTTCATCTTGGAGCCGAAGAACATGTTCATGAACAGCGTCTGCAGCATGTCGTCGCGGTGGTGGCCCAACGCGATCTTGGTGCACCCCAGCTCGGTGGCCACGCGGTAGAGGATGCCGCGGCGCAGCCGTGAGCACAGCGAACACGTGGTTTTGCCTTCGGGCACCACGCGCTTGACCACGCTGTAGGTGTCTTGCTCTTCGATGCGGAAGGGCACGCCCACCTTGGTGAGGTACTCGGGCAGCACGTGCTCGGGAAAGCCGGGCTGTTTTTGGTCGAGGTTGACCGCCACGATCTCGAAATTGATGGGCGCCCGCTTTTGCAGGTTCATCAGGATGTCGAGCATCGAGTAGCTGTCTTTGCCGCCCGACATGCACACCATGACCTTGTCGCCGTCTTCGATCATGTTGAAGTCGGTGATGGCCTGGCCCACTTCGCGATGCAGGCGCTTGCTGAGCTTGTTCATCTCGAAGGCGTGGCGCTTGGCGGCCTTCGCGGCTTCAGCGTCGTCCGAGAGGGCATCTGCAGCGGACAGGATTTGGGGGTCAACGGCGTCGTTCATCCCGCGATTTTCGCCCAAAGCCCGGCTTGGCGCACGCGCGCCCCCGGTTTCTCACCCGACCCAGGGGCATCCCGCTCGTCAGCCCGCCCCCACGGTGCCCACAATTCGCCCCAACTCAACCCGCACGATACAAACAGGAGTTTCACCATGCGCACCACCCCTTCGCGCCGCCCCCGCATGCCCCAGGCCTGGCTCACCATGCTGGGCCTGCTGCCCCTGAGCCTGGCCCTGCCCGTGTTCGCCCAGTCGTCCTACACGATGACGGTGCTCGGCAAACCCGGCAGCGCCAAGGGCATCGTGCCGATGGCGCTGGACGCCCAGGGCGTGGTGCATGGGGGCGCCATCTTCTCGGCCGGCTTCCTGTTCACCAACGGGGGCAGCGGCTCGTGCTGGGTGTGCGCCCAGTTCACCCAACGGCAGGTGACCTGGCCGGCCGGCACGGGGGGCACCGCCACCGGCGTGCTGGGCACCGATGGCTTCGTCACCGTGGGCGTGGGCGACCAGGGCCTGCTGGTGGGCGGCTACGAGCTGCGCAAGCTGGCCAACACGAAGCTGTCCAACCCCACGTCGAACTACACGCCCGTCTCGGTGCCGAACACGGCGTTCCAGCTGATGCGGCAGGTGGCCAACGGCGAGGTGTCGCTGCTGAGCCAGGGCCAGCGGAGCACCTTGCCGCTGCCGCCCGAGGCCATGACCTCGATGATGTATCCCTATGCCTTCGAAGTGACTGCCATCGGCTTCCACGACACGGTGGTGGTCAACCGCACGGGCACCGATCTCACGCGCCCCCGCGCCCCCTTCCTGCTCGCCAACGGGCAATACACCCCGCTGGACACCAGCGTGGCGGCGCCGGGCGAATCGACCGTGGCCACGGCCATCAACGCCCAGGGCGTGGTGGTGGGCCACACGGTGGTCTACCCAGGCGAACAAAGCGAGTACGACGCCGGCACCGTCAACCCGGTGCGCTGGACGGTGGGCGGCCGTGCGGAGCGCTTGCCCGGCACCGGCCTGACAGGCTGGTTGCCCGTGGCCATCAACACCCCCGGCCAGGTGTTGCTGCAAAAGGCCATGGGCTTCACCGAATACCGCGGCCGGCCCACGCAGGCGGCCGTCTGGTTCAACGGCAGCAAGACCGACATCCCCAATGGCTTCAACCAGGCCAACTATGCGACGGCCATCAGCGACAACGGCACAGTGGTGGGCTGCAAGACGGCCCTGAGCGGCGGCGGGACCGACACACCCTTTCTGTGGCGCAACGGGCAGATGATGGACTTGGAGGCCCACGTGACGGCGCGGGGCGTCAAGTTGCCCACGGGCACCAAGCTGGGTTGCCCGCGCGCGATGAACGCCGCAGGCAGCATCCTGACCTTCTATTACAAGCCCTCGGCGCCAGGCGCCTGGACCTGGGTGCGGCTCAACGCCCAGCCCTGATCACCACTGCCCGGTTTCCATGCGGATCGCCACTTCGCAGTCTTCGAAGATTTCGAGCTTGGCGATCTTCACGCGCACACCCTGCACATTGGGCAGCTCCATCAGGCGGTTGCACACCTTGCCGATCAGCGTCTCCAGCAGGTTGACGTGCACGGCGTTGCATTCTTCGATGATGATGGCGCGCACCTTGCGGTAGTCCAGCACATGCAGGATCTCGTCGTCGTGCGGCAGCAAGGGCTGGCTGCCCATGTTGAGCTCGGCATCGACCTGGATGGGCTGGGGGGCGTCGATCTCGTGGTCGAGCACCCCCAGACTGGCGTTGAAGCGCAGGCCGGTCAGGTTCAGGATCTGGTTGCCTTTGGTCAGGGACATGGGCGGCCTTTCACATCATCGAAAAATCGCGCGCGAAGCGCTGGAGGTGCTGGCCGCCGTCGACCAGCAAGGTGGTGCCCGTCACTGAGCGGTTGGCCAGGGCAAAGGCCACGGTGGCGGCCACATCGTCAGGCGTGGACGACCTGCCCAGCGGCGACAGCTGGTGCAGCTGCTCGAACTTTTCGCCCTGCAACCACTCGCTGGTGAGCGTCAGGCCGGGCGCCACGCCCACCACACGCACGGCCGGCGCCAACGCCAGCGCCAACAAGGTGGTGGCCGATTCCAGCGCCGCCTTGGACAAGGTGTAGCTGAAGAAATCGGGGTTGGGGTTCCAGAGCTTTTGATCGAGCAGGTTGACCACGGCGCCCTCGGCGCCACGGGTGGCCAGGTGCTCGGCCAGGGCCTGGGCCAGCACCACGGCCGGCGCGGTGTTGGCGCGCAGGTGGCGCTCCAGCAGCCCGTAGCTGAAACTGGCGGCGGTGTCGTATTCGAAAGTGGAAGCGCTGTTGACCACCGCGTCCACCCGGCCCATCGCCGCGACGGCGGCGGGCAGCAGCGCACGGGCTTGCGCCTCGTCGGCCAGGTCAGCAGGCAGGCAGGCGGCGCGACGGCCCAAGGCTTCGATGTCGGCCACCGTTTGCTGGGCATCCGCCACCGAGTGGCGACAGTGCACCGCCACATCCCAGCCTTGCCGGGCCAGGTGCAAAGCGATGACACGCCCCAGGCGGCGCGCCGCGCCGGTCACCAGGACCACGCGAGGGCCGTCGTGTGCCTGCGTGGCAGGCCCCAAGGCCGGGGTGAGTGGGTTCGAAGGCATGTGGGTGAGCGAGGTGAGCCGGGGGGCGGACTGCAGGCGGCTCCATACAATGCCGCATGAACCGCGCCGCACGCCCGGGCCACAGTGTAGTGGCCGCCCCCGTCACCAGCCAGCCACTGAGCGACATGATCGCCCACGAGATCGCCAGCGCAGGCGGGTGGATCTCTTTCGAGCGCTTCATGCACCTGGCTCTGTATGCGCCGGGGCTGGGCTACTACAGCGGTGGCCGCCGGGTGATTGGCCACCTGCCGTCCGACGGCAGCGACTTCGTCACCGCCCCGGAAATGACGCCCTTGTTTGGCGAATTGCTGGCGCGGCAACTGGAAGAAGCCTTGGACGCCACTGGCACCAGCCAGTTGTGGGAATTTGGTGCAGGCAGCGGGGCATTGGCCTCTTCGCTGTTGGCCACCCTGGGGGGGCGGATCAGCCGCTACACCATCGTCGAGGTGTCGGGCGCCTTGCGCGACCGCCAACACGCCCGCTTGCTGCGCGAACACCCGGAACTGGTCCACAAGGTGGTTTGGGCCGACGCCCTCCCCGACGCCTTCGAAGGCGTGCTGGTGGGCAACGAGGTGCTGGACGCCATGCCGGTGGGCTTGTTGCACTGGGATGGCCAGCACTGGCTGCAACGTGGCGTGACGGTGACGGCCGAGGCCAGCCCCCCGGCGTCCCAACGCTTCACCTGGGCCGACCGGCCTGCGCCGGCAGGCACCCGCCCGCCCACGGAACGCAGCGACGAAGAGTTTGTGCCCGGCACCGTGGTGGAAACACACGAGCAAGGTGAAGCCTTCATCCGGACGCTGGCCGCGGGCCTGACCCGGGGTGCCGCGTTTTTCATCGATTATGGTTTTCCGGAAGCCGAGTATTACCACCCGCAACGCACGGGCGGCACCTTGATGTGCCACCACGCACACACCAGCGACGCCGACCCTTTATCCGGCATTGGGGAAAAGGACATCAGCGCCCACGTGAATTTCACGGGCGTGGCGCTGGCCGGTCAGGATTCAGGTTGGGAAGTATTGGGCTACACCAGCCAGGGCCGGTTCCTGGCCAATTGCGGTCTGGGCGAAGCCATGGCTCGCCTGTCGGCGAATCAGGACGCCACCGCGCTGCGCACCCAAGTCGCCTTGAACAAACTCATGGCCGACCACGAGATGGGCGAATTGTTCAAGGTGGTGGGTTTTGTCAAGGGGCCATGGTTTGAAGCGTGCGGCTTCCGATCTGGCGACCGGACGCACACGCTGTGACCGAGGCGGCGGGCGAACCCGTGCCGCCGCAACCCTGATCGGCCGTGGTGTAAGGCTGCAGGCGGGGCCGCACGGCGATGGAGGCCGGCATGGCCTCCCAAAGGCAGGCGGCCACCGTGTCTGCCACACCGTGCTTGAAACGGCGCTTGGCCAAGGTGCGACCACGGTGGTTGGCCTTGACTTCAGACAAGGGCTTTTCAGCCACTGGCAACTCCAGGTGGTGGTGGGTGCCGTCGAACGAGGCACCCCAGCGCCCACCCCAGAATTGCTGGTAATTGAAACAATGGCCCATGGCCAGCATTTTCTTGTACGAGGGGCAATATTCGAGCGTCACCGCCTTGACCTGCTGAATGCCCAAGGCGCTGGCCAAACCCAACAGGGCAGACACCAACAAATCAGGGGGCGCGATGTCTTTGCAAGCGGTGGTGACTTGTTTGATTTTCTCGAAACAGCCCGGATACCCTTGAATTTGGCCGACGTAAATGCCCGGGCCGCGATTCAAACCCGAATCGTGGGGCAGGAAGCGCTCAAATCGAACCAGAGAAAAAGCCAGACGGTAAATGGGCTCGCCGGCCAGTTTGAGCACCAAGGTGAGCCCACCCTCGCGGTGCGGGCAAGGCCCCCCCAGGTGGATGCTCACGTCTGCCGCGCGCTCCTGGCCCTGCCAAATCAGCAGGCCATCGGCCACGACGCGTTCGTACAGCTTGGCGCCCAGGCGATCCGCCACAAACACACAGTGATCAGCGTGCAAATCACGCCAAGTCGCCCAATTGAACGACGTTGACAGGTAAGGCAAGGTGGGGCGAGACAAGACCCGGAAATAGTCGTCGGTCAGCAACGGGCTGGCCGATTCGCCACGCCCCAGCACACGGGCATGGGCTCGGCACTGCCCCATCAACCACAGGGCACGCACCAGCACCCGGGGCCAGGGAAGCGCCCGCTCCCGCACCACTTCCCGGCGAAAGTAGCCGGCGAGTGCTTTTGCGCTGAGCCTGATGCTTTTGATCATGGAAACGATTGTGTCGCCGCCGGACACAAACCGGATTAGATGAATACCCCGAAGTGGGTATTCTCCAACCCCCCAATTTGAAGGCTGCTCGCCAAACAAGTCACACAAATACAGTGTGCAATTTGCACACAAATAAATCAAAGACGGGAGCGATACCCGAGACATACTGCGCCATCGGCACCCGAGTTAATGTGTGCAGATATTCCACTTTCTGCAGCGTAGCCGCCCAGCCTCCCCCTTGACCAAGCCGTCACGCAGCCCCGACGGCAGGCCGCTCACACAAGGCCCGCCCCCTGCGCAGGTCGCCGATCGCGTCGATAATCCGGCCCATGTTGCAGCAACGCACCCTGAAGTCCCTCACCCGCGCCGTCGGCGTGGGCCTCCACAGCGGCCAGCGCGTCGAGATGACCTTGCGCCCGGCCCCGGCCGACACGGGCATCGTGTTCCGCCGCGTGGACCTGGCCCAGGTGGCCGACATCCCCGTGCGCCCGGAAACCGTGTGCGACTGCCGCATGGCCACGACGATCTCGCCTGGCGGCGACCCGGGTGCGCCCAAGGTCAACACCATCGAGCACCTGATGTCGGCGTGCGCCGGCCTGGGCCTGGACAACCTCTACATCGACATCACCGCTGAAGAGGTGCCCATCCTGGACGGCTCGTCGGCGGCTTTCGTCTACCTCCTGCAAAGCGCGGGCATCGAGTTGCAAAAAGCGCCCAAGCGCTTCCTGCGCGTCAACCGCACGGTGGAAGTGCGTGAGGGCGAAGGCCGCAACCTGCGCTGGGCGCGCCTGGAGCCCTACAACAGCTTCAAGCTGGCCTTCGAGATCGATTTCGACCACCCCGCCGTCGACCAGACCGGCCAGCGCGTCGAATTCGATTTCGCCAGCGGCCAATACAAGCGCGACATCGCCCGTGCGCGCACCTTCGGTTTCACCAAGGACGTGGAGAACATGCGCGCCCGCGGCCTGGGGCTGGGCGCCAGCATGGACAACGCCATAGTGGTCGACGACCACCGCGTGCTCAACAGCGACGGCCTGCGCTACGACGATGAGTTCGTGAAGCACAAGATCCTGGACGCCATCGGTGACCTCTACGTGGTCGGCCACATGCTGCTGGCCTCGTACACGGCGTTCAAGTCGGGCCACGCGCTGAACAACAAGTTGCTGCGCGCCCTGCTGGCCGAAAAAGACGCCTGGGACATCGTGACCTTCGAAGACACCCGCAGCGCCCCGCGCGGCCTGTCCGAGCTGGCCCCCGCCTGGTGACCGCATGGCCATCTTTCGTTTGCTGACCTTGCTGCTGGGCGCTGCCTTCCTGATCTGCATGGGGCTGTACGCCACCACCGAGGAGCCCGTCTGGCGTCAACGGGGCATCCAGGTGCTCAAATGGGGCGTCGCGGTGGCCCTGGCCTTCTTCGGTGTGCTCATCTTGCGACGCGCCGCCCTCTTTCTTTGAGCGTTTTGACCGGTTTTCACCGGCCACTGTCCACTCTGCACGCTCACCCCGTGTAAGCCCCTGCTCCTCCCCCGTGGTCAAGGGGGTTGCTGTCACGTACCATGGCGCGAACAGTAACAAAACATGACACAAGGAGTCGCCATGGGATACCGGCAAGTGCATGAGCGTTCGCTGCACGACCGAGAAGCCTACTGGGCAGAGCAGGCCAGGCGGATCGATTGGCACCAGCCCTTCGACAGCGTGTGCGACACCAGCCGACCGCCTTTCGTGCGCTGGTTTCCGGGCGGCCTGACCAACCTGTGCCACAACGCGGTCGACCGTCATGTGCCCCACCGACCGGATCAGCCCGCGCTGATCCACGTGTCCACCGAAACCCAAACCGAGTCGACCATCAGCTACGCGCAGCTGTTCGTCGAGGTGCAACGGATGGCCGCCATCCTCCAGGAACTGGGGGTGAACAAGGGCGACCGCGTGCTGATCTACATGCCCATGATCCCCGAGGCCGTGATCGCCATGCTCGCCACGGTGCGGCTGGGGGCGATCCACTCGGTGGTGTTTGGCGGTTTCGCCAGCCACGCCCTGGCCAGCCGGATCGACGACGCGCGGCCCACCGTGATCGTCACGGCCGACGCGGGCTCGCGCGGAGGCAAGGTCATCCCCTACAAGCCGCTGTTGGACGAGGCCCTGAACCTGGCTGAACACCCCGTGGCGCATGTGTTGCTGGTCAACCGGGGGCTGGCCGATGCGGCCATGCAGGCACCGCGCGACGTCGATTTCCACCAGGCCTGGAAGCGCAACCTCGATGCCCACGTGCCTTGCGAGTGGGTGGACAGCACCCACCCCAGCTACACGCTCTACACCAGCGGCACCACGGGCAAGCCCAAGGGCGTGCAGCGCGACACCGGTGGCTACGCCGTGGCGCTGGCCGCCACCATGGCCCAGATCTACGACGGCCAGCCGGGCGAGGTGTTCTTTTCCACCAGTGACATCGGCTGGGTGGTGGGCCACAGCTACATCGTCTACGGCCCGCTGCTGGCGGGCATGAGCACCATCATTTACGAAGGCTTGCCCGTGCGCCCCGACGCCGCCATCTGGTGGAAGCTGGTGGAGCAACACAAGGTGAGCGTGATGTTCTCGGCCCCCACGGCGGTTCGCGTGCTCAAGAAGCAAGACCCGGCCTGCCTCAAGCGCCACGACCTGTCTTCGCTCAAACACCTGTTCCTGGCTGGCGAGCCGCTGGACGAACCCACCGCCAAGTGGATCGCCGACGCCCTGGGCAAGCCCATCGTCGACAACTATTGGCAGACCGAAACTGGCTGGCCGATCTTGAGCCTGGCGCGCGGCATCGACACCGAAACACCGCCGCGCTGGGGCTCGCCGGGCGTGCCCATGCCGGGCTTCGACGTGAAGTTGCTCGACCAGCACAGTGGCGAGGCGGTCAGCGGCCCCGATCAGAAGGGCGTGCTGACGCTGGCCTACCCGCTGCCACCTGGTTGCATGCAGACGGTGTGGGGCGACGACGAGCGCTTCGTCAAAACCTACTGGAGCAGCTTCCAGGGCCAGCAGGTCTACAACACCTTCGACTGGGGCATCCGCGACGCCGACGGCTACCACTTCATCCTGGGCCGCACGGACGACGTGATCAACGTGGCCGGCCACCGACTGGGCACCCGCGAGATCGAAGAGGCCATCAGCAGCCACAGCGGCGTGGCCGAGGTGGCGGTGGTGGGCATCCAGGATGCCGTCAAGGGCCAGGTGCCCGTGGCCTTCGTGGTGCTGAAAGACGCCGCGGCGGGCGAAGCCCCCGAACAGGCCAAGGCGCTGCAGGCCAGCCTGATGCAGCAGGTGGACCAACACCTGGGTGCCATTGGCCGGCCGTCGCAGATCTTGTTCGTGCAGGCCTTGCCCAAAACGCGCTCCGGCAAGCTGTTGCGCAGGCTGATGCTGGCCATCTGCGAAAACCGCGACCCGGGCGACACCAGCACCCTGGAAGACCCGAGCGTTTTGGCGGCTTTGCAGGCACGGTGGGCCGCCGCTGCCGCATAACGCAATTCCTGTGCGCCTGAACAGGGGGTAACTCAGGGAAGGCGCGGGTGCCGCAGACCGTTAGACGTGGCTACAGTGCGTGCCAAGTTTCACGGTTTTCGGGGCCCCCCATGCGTCTTTCTCTTGTTGCCATTGCCTGTTGCGCTGCCGCGTTCACCCTGACGGGCTGCGGCGGGGGCGAAAAGGACGTTTGGGGTGGGGTGGCGCCGGTGGTCATCCCGGCGAGCACGCCTGTGGCCACCTTGCCCGCAGCAGGCACCTGGGAAATCGTGTCCACCACGGACGACGTCATGCCGGGCGCCCTGCCCCAATGGTTCGACCCCACCGCTTATTCGGCCGAGCCCATGGACCTGGTGATCGACAAAGACGCCCAAGGCAATGACCTGACCCAGCCTTACCTGATGCTGATGCCACGTGTGGCCGAATTGGAAGAAAAAACCATCACCGCCACCACCGTCAACCCACTGACCGGTGACTCCAGCACCAGTGAAGTGACGGTCAAAACCCCGATCGACGGCACAGGCTGGTCCACGGTGTCCTTGTTCATCGACACCAAGAACGTCAACAAGTACGTGGTGGCTGTGCAGCCCAAGGAAAAGAACTACGCCTGTGCGGGCCCCGGCTACAGTGCAGCGGAACTGGCTCAACTCGCCGTCTCGTTTGGCTTCAACCTGGCTCGCTGCGAAGGCACACTGACCATCGACCTGAGCGCCCGGACTTACAAGAGCACGGGCTTGACCTTGACGCAGGTGCAAGCCGCCGAGGGGGCCGCGATCGGCAAGACCACCATCAAGGTGAACGCCGGCTGGCCGATCGGCTTCGACCTCACCACGGGCGCCGAACTCACTGAGTCGTCTGGTGGATGAGGTCTCTCACGCGTGGGTAGATCTCGTTTTGCCAGCGACGGCCGCTGAACACGCCGTAGTGGCCCACGCCGGTCTGGATGTGGTGCTGGCGCCAGTAAGGCCGCACTGAGGTGCACAAATCCTGCGCGGCCACGGTCTGCCCGACCGAGCAGATGTCGTCGCGCTCGCCTTCCACCGTCATCAAGGCGGTGCGCCGGATGGCCTGCGGCTCCACCTTCTGCCCGCGCCACATCAACTCGCCGCGCGGCAAGTCGTAGGTCTGGAAGACCTTGCCCACCGTTTCCAGGTAGAACTCCGCCGGCAGGTCGGCCACGGCGAAATACTCTTCGTAAAACGCCTTGGTTTGCTCCGCCTTGTCGTGGTCGCCCGCAGCGATGTGGTCGCGCATGGCTTCGAAGGCCTGCA
This sequence comes from Pseudomonadota bacterium, assembly GCA_041169085.1. Classification (GTDB taxonomy): domain Bacteria; phylum Pseudomonadota; class Gammaproteobacteria; order Burkholderiales; family Burkholderiaceae_C; genus Aquabacterium. The sequence continues at coordinate 23,519 of JBEEJT010000265.1, forward strand.
TGTGCCGCGCCTGGTTCATGCTCATGAACGCCGTGAGCTGCACAAAGCCCGGGTAGACCTTGCGCCCTGCCCCTTTGAGCGGCCAAGGCACCGTGTGCACCATGTTTTCTTCGAACCAGCTCATGGGCTTGCTGGTGGCCAGGTCGTTGACGCTGGTGGGGTTGACGCGGCAATCGATGGGGCCCGCCATGAGCGTGAGGCTGCGGGGCTGGCAAGGGTGGGCGTCCTGGGCCATGAGCGAGGTGGCCGCCAGGGCCGCCACACAGGGCTGGCAAATCGCCATGAGGTGGGCGCCCGGGCCCATGCGCTCCAGGAATCGGATGAGGTGGTCGGTGTAGTCGTCCAGGCCGAACTGGCCGTGCTTCAGCGCGACGTCTCGGGCGTTGTGCCAGTCGGTGATGTAGACGTCGTGGTCTTGCAGCAGGGTGCGCACGGTGTCACGCAACAAGGTGGCGAAGTGGCCCGACATGGGCGCCACCAGCAAGACGCGGGGCTGGGCAGGTCCATGGTCCTTGCGGAACCGCAGCAAGGTGCCAAAGGGGGTGGTCATCACCGCCTCTTCGGTGATGGCGTATTCACGCCCGTTGCTCACCGCGCTGTGGATGCCGTAGTCCGGGCGCGAATGGGTGAGCCGCAGCCTGGCAAACACCTCGTTGGCCGCCGCCAGGCTGCGCGCCAGCACGCCGCCCGCCGCCAGTTCATGGGGCGTGGCCTGGGCCGGCCCGTCTGGCAAGACGTGGTGCAGGGCCTGGGCCACCCCTTGCGCCATGGCGCGCCAGGGTTCGAGCAGGGTGTGTTGGGCGTGGTACGTGGCGTAGAGCATGGCTGTGCTGCTGCAAGTTGCGAGCCAGAGTCCACCGCGCCACCGCGCGCCCCGACTTGGCACAGGGCTTGCAGCGTGTGCACCGGATCAGCGCGCACCAGGAGACACCCCCCACATGGCCACCACCGCCAAGACCCCGGCCCGCCCCCGCACGGCGGCCAAGAAGGCCGCTCCGGCCCCCGCCAAAGTGCCTGCCCAGGCCCCTGCGAAAGCGCCGGCCAGAAAGGCCGCCAAGGTCAAGGCCCCAGCGCCCACCATCGCCAGCCCCGTGGCCGCCACGGAGTTGACGATCACCAGCAAGAATTACTCGTCGTGGTCACTGCGCGGCTGGCTGCTGGCCCGCTTTGCCGGCCTGCCTTTCCAGGAGCACGTGCTGCCGCCGGACGACCCGTCCACCCGGGCCGAGATCCTGCTGCTGTCGTCTTCCATCCTGGTGCCTTGCCTCACCCACAACGGCATCCGGGTGTGGGACACGCTGGCCATCGCCGAATACCTCAACGAGGTCTGCCCGGACGCCGGGCTGTTGCCCGCCGACCCTGCGGCTCGGGCCCATTGCCGGGCCATCAGCGGTGAAATGCATTCGGGGTTTTCGGCGCTGCGCTCCTCTTTGCCGATGAACCTGCGCGCCCACTTCCCCAAATTCAAGGTGTGGTCGCGGGCGCAGGCCGACATCGACCGCATCACCGCCATCTGGCGCGAGTGCCTCGCGGCCCACGGCGGCCCATTCCTGTTTGGTGCACAACGCACCGTGGCCGACGCCATGTTCGCCCCCGTGTGCACCCGTTTCGTCACCTACGACGTCAAACTCGACGCGGTTTGCCGCGCCTATTGCGACTTGATGCTGGGCCAGCCGGAAATGAAGGATTGGATCGACGCCGCCAAGAAGGAGCCCACCGACATCGACGAACTCGACGTGGAATTCTGACCCGCCGGGCTGGACGCCCCAGCGCCGAACCGCCCAGGGCAGGCACAATGTCGGATTCAACGCGCCCATTGCTGCACCATGAAGCCCTCCACCGCCCTGACCGACGAAGACATCCACGAGATCGACATGCTGCTGGCCGCCGTGCCAGAGCCCTTTGAGACCGTGGACGCGGTGTTGCTCGACGGCTACCTGGCTGGCGTGTTGGTGCAGCCCACCGTGATCCAGCCCGAGCAGTGGTTGCCGCCCATCTTCGGCACCCAGGGCATGCCCGATGGCGACACGCCCGGCTGGAGCGCCGAACAGCACAACAAGCTGGTGGGCCTGATCACGCGCCGCAAGGACGAGATCTGGCGCGGCATCATCGAAGACGGCTGGTTCGACCCCATCGTGCCCATGATCGAGGACGACGATGGCAAGCCGGCCGAAGGCAAGGACGCCATGGAAGGCCTGGGCTACTGGGCCGCAGGCTTCGAATGGGCCCTGGCCAACTTCCCCCAGCTGGAAGACGCCGCCTTGCCGGGCGTGCCCGACCTGCTGGACTCGATCTGGCGCCACCTGCCCGAGCAGGACGAAACCCAGGCCGCCATGACCAAGGCTCTGGACGAAGAACACCCGCTGCCTTCGCTGGACGCCGGCATCGAAGCCCTGGTGTTCGACATCGTGGACCTGGCCGAGATCGCCGTGCAACAGCGCAAGACCGAAACCGTGGTGCGCGACCAGCCCAAAGTGGGGCGCAACGACCCCTGCCCTTGCGGCAGCGGCCGCAAGTACAAGCAGTGCCACGGCTCGAACTGAGCCCCTGACCCGCCCGCGTGAAGCTCCAGCTGTTGTCTGACCTGCACCTCGAGACCGAGGTGTTCGAAGCCACGCCTGCGCCCGGCGCCGACGTGCTGGTGCTGGCGGGCGACATCGACACGACCTGGGCGGGCTTGCGTCAGTTCGCTGGCTGGCCGGTGCCGGTGGTGTTCGTGCCCGGCAACCATGAGTTTGACCAGCGCGATGTGGACGAGGCCCTCGCCGATTTGCGCGGCCTGGCCAAGGCGCTGGGCATCCACCTGCTGGACCAGGACACGCTCACCCTGGCGGGCCCAGGCGGTGAGCGGGTGCGCTTCGTGGGCTGCACGCGTTGGTGCGATTTCAACGTGTTCGGCGAAGCACAGCGGCCGCGCACGATGCGCGCCGCCAGCTATTTCGTCAAGGTCATGAAGGCCACGGTGCAGGGCCGCCCTTTCGACCCGGAAGCCGTGCGGGCCCGCGCCCTGGCTGCCCGCGACTGGCTCCAGCACACGCTGGCTCAGCCCGCCGAGCCAGAGCCAGACGCCACCGTGGTGGTCACCCACTTCGGCCCCAGCCTGCTCAGCGCCGACCCCCGTTACGGGCGCCAGCCTGGCACCGGCAGCTTCTGCAACGCCGACGACGATCTGCTGCCCCTGGCCGACTTGTGGCTGCACGGCCACCTGCACTGCCGACACGACTACGAAGTGAGCCACGAGCGCGGCCTGACCCGCGTGGTGAGCAACGCCCGTGGCCACCACCACAAAGGCGAGCACGCAGGCCACAACCCGATGCGCCTGATCGAGGTGCCCTGGCGCCGCTGACCCTGGGCCTCAAAGCTTGAGGCCGATCAAGCCTGTGTCACGATGAGGGGGCACACTGTCCAGTCACACAGTGAAGGAGCCCCTATGAAGATCATGCTGGCTGTCGACGGCAGCCCCTACACCAAGCGCATGCTGGCCTGGCTGACCACCCACGAGGAATGGCTGGCTGCACCACACGAGTTCGTGGTGCTCAACGTGGTGCCGATGATCCCGCCGCACGCGGCCTCGATGTTCAGCGCCGCCGACCTCAAGGCCTATTACAACGACACCAGCGAAGCGGTGTTCAAGCCCATCCGCAAATACCTGGCCAAACACGACCTGGCCACGGCCTACGTGGCCAAGGTGGGCCACGCGCCCGAAGTGATCGCCAAGCAAGCCAAAAAGGCGGGCGTCGACCTGTTGGTCATGGGCTCACACGGCCACGGCAACCTGATGAACCTGGTGACCGGCTCGGTGGCCACCCAGGTGTTGGCGCGCAGCACCGTCCCGGTGCTGCTGGTGCGCTGAAGGCTGAGGGTTCAGGGCGCGGGCGACGAAGCGCCTGGCTCCGCGCTGGGCGCAGAGGCCGCCTGGGCCTGCGAGGCCGGGTGGCTGGGCGTCACCACCACGCCAGGAGACAGCGAGATGCCTTCCACCGGGATCACCTTGGTCACGAAGTAGCGGGTGTCACCAAAGCAGTTGGTGGGCAAGCCCACCTTCTCTTCGTAGTGCAGCGACACGCGCTGGCCCATCAGGCGGTTGATGTCTTCGGCCACCTTGTCGTCGTGCACGGTGAAGGCGAAGATCTGCACCGGGGCGCCCGGCATGGACACCAGGGCCAGCTCGCCTTCCCAGGTCTTGCAGATCCAGCCTTTGTGCGAGAGCTTTTGCACCCAGCCGGCACGCTCGCCAGTCGAGTAGCTCCACTTGAGCACGGCGGTGAAATACAGGGCGGACACGCCGATCAGCGTGGCCAGGACAATCAGGGCAATCTTCTTGGCATTCATGCGTGCAACTCACATCGAAAGCGGCGTCCTGAAGCGGACACCCCCGATGTTGGCACGAATCAGAGCTTGAACTGGCCCACGACCTCTTGCAGGCGTTGGGCCTGGTTGCGCAGGCTCAACGCAGCAGCGCTCGACTCTTCCACCAAGGCGGCGTTTTGCTGGGTGCCTTCGTCGAGGTGGCTGACCGCCTGGTTCACCTGCTCGATGCCCATTTGCTGCTGCTCGTTGCCCGCAGCCAGGTTGGACATGAGCTGGCTGACCGACAGCACACGCTCCACCAGGGCCTGGATGTCGGTGCCCGTGGTCTCGGCGAGCTGGTAGCCCGCTTCCACCGTGTCCGTGCTCTGGCTGATGAGGGTCTTGATCTCGCGGGCGGCGTTGGCGCTGCGCTGAGCCAGGTTGCGCACTTCGCTGGCCACCACCGCGAAGCCCCGCCCTTGCTCGCCAGCCCGTGCGGCTTCCACCGCAGCATTGAGCGCCAGGATGTTGGTCTGGAAGGCGATGCCATCGATCACGGCATTGATCTCGGCGATGCGCCGGCTGGCGTCGCGGATGGCGTGCATCTTGTCGACGACGCCCCGGAACGTGTCGCCACTGTGGCTGGCGTTGTCCGATGCCTGTTGGGCCAGTTGGTTGGCCTGTTGGGCCGTGCTGCTGTTGACGCGCACCATGGCTGAAATCTCTTCCATGGTCGCCGCCGTTTGCTGCAGCGAGCTGGCCTGGCCTTCGGTGCGCTGGCTGAGGTCACCGTTGCCTTGGGCAATCTCCGCCGCTGCGGTCGTCACGGCGGAGCAGGACTGCTGAACTTGCCGCACCAGTTCTCGCAAGCGGCCCATGGCGCTTTGGATGGCACGCACCATCTCGCCCAGTTCGTCGCGCGACTGGCTGTCGATGTGGACGCTGAGATCGCCCTGGGCCAGGGCCTGCGCCGCATGGCCCGCTTGTTGAGCGGCGTCGAGCACGCGGCGCAACACCAGGGCCCCGATCCAGGTGCCCAGCAGCCCCATGCCGCCGATGCCACCGATCACCCCCAACATGCTGCCCAACACGAGGCGCTGCCGCTCTGCCAGTTGGGTCTCCAGGAAGCGCAAGGTCAACTCGCTCACCGCGAACTGGGCCTTGATGTGCCCGGTCATGGCCTTGAAGAATTCCGCCGGCTCCATGTGCCGGCCATCGGCGACTTGCTTGACCAGGACTTCGGCGTCGCCCAGGCTCTTGGTCGCGTCGGCCCACAAGGCCACCAACTCGGACGAACCGCCGGGCTTGAGCAAGCGGGTCTTGTTGAGCGCGCGACCGACGTCTCGCGCATGGACACCGGCGCCATTCATGTGGCCCAGCAACACGGCCTGGGAAGCGGCGTCGAGGTCGCCGCTGGCCAGCATCGCAGCGCCCTTGGCGCGCGCCATGCCCATGCGCTCGATCTGCCGGGGCAGGTCACGGAAGGCGGCCATCAGCAAGTGGTAGCAGTCGGGGTCGGTGTCCAGAGACAGGCCACTGTGGTCCAGCACATCGTCGAGCAAGTCCATCTGAGCCTGCACGAGTTCGGTGTGGCGCTTGACGCTGACCGGCATCGTCAGGTGGCGCGCACGCACCTCTTCGGCCAGCGCCGTCCAGCGCTCCTGGATGCCCTTGACCACCGGCAAGGCTTCGTCGTAGCCCTCTGCATGGATGTCGTTGGCAACCGTTTTGAGCAGCTCGCCCACATCCTGGAAGGCCTTCTGGCGGTCGGGCTCCTGTGCGTCGTTGCCGCTGAGCACGGCGTTGCTCAGCCCTCGGTGCTCTTGCGTGCGCTTGATCAGCGCCAACAGGCTGCGCGCAGGGGTCACCCCGTGCATTTCTTCGGTCAAGGTGTGCCAGTCGCCCCAGCTGTGCTTGATCGCCAGGCTGGCCGGCACCGCGATGCCCACCGCCGCGATGAGCGCCAGCAAAGCGAATTTGCGGCGCAATGACAAATTGTCGATCCAGTTGACGCGCATGGAGTGCTCCGGGCCTCGGCGCAAACGTCGCACCGGCTGGCGTGGGGCATGGAAATCGCCCGAACACCCAGCCCCCGGGGGTTCGCGGTTGACCTGTAGACAACAAATGTCCCGTAACCTGAACCTGGGGTCCGCCGCCAGCCAGGGACGGACTGGCGACAAGGCCTTATCGACACCCCAACCGGGGACTTGAGGCGACGCGCCCTTGACACAGAACAAGAACGCGACAGTGCCGCCCCCAAGCCCCAGCTGGCGCCAGGGACGCGACAAGCTCCCTAGAATGTTCGGCCCACCCCCTTCGAACCACCTCAAGGTGTCCCATGTCTGATATCCGCATCCGCGGTGCCCGCCAGCACAACCTCAAGAACCTCGACCTGGACATCCGCACGGGCGAGCTGACGGTGGTGACCGGCCCCAGCGGCTCGGGCAAGTCCTCGCTGGTGTTCGACACCCTGTACGCCGAAGGCCAGCGCCGCTACGTCGAGACCTTCAGCGCCTACGCCCGCCAGTTCCTCGACCGCATGGACCGCCCGGCGGTCGACCGCGTGGAAGGCGTGCCCCCGGCGATCGCCATCGACCAGACCAACCCGGTGCGCACCTCGCGCTCGACCGTGGGGACGATGACGGAGATCAACGACCACCTCAAACTGCTGTTTGCCCGCGCCGCCCAGCTGTTTGACCAGGACACCGGCCTGCCCGTGCGCGAAGACACGCCGCAGTCGGTGTTCGCCGAACTGCTGGCCCGCACGGCAGCCACCGAGGGCGGCCGTCGCCTGGTGGTGACGTTCGCCGCCGAGCTGCCGGCCAACACCAGCCCTGAGCAGATGGAAGAGTGGCTGTCGGCCAGTGGCTTTTCGCGCGTGCAGGCCCAGCGCACCGTGACCGTGGACAAGACCGAGCGCCTGGTGCTCGATGTCGTGGTCGACCGCTTCCGCATGGGGGCCGACGCCACTGGGGCCGACCTGGACCGCTCGCGCATCATTGAGGCGCTCGAAACCGCCTTCCACCGCGGCTCGGGCCACGTCACGGTGTACGCACTGGTGGACGAGGGCGAGCCCGAGCTGTGGCGCTTTTCCAGCGGCTTGCACTGCCCCGACAGCAACCGCCGCTACAGCGCGCCCACACCGGGCATGTTCAGCTTCAACTCGGCGGCTGGCGCCTGCCCCACCTGCCGGGGATTTGGCCGCGTGATCGGGGTGGACTTCGGCCTGGTCATCCCCGATGGCAAGAAGACGCTGCGTGGCGGCGCCATCAAGCCGCTGCAAACGCCCGCCTGGGCCGAGTGCCAGGCCGACCTCATCAAGTACGCCGGCGAGGCCAGCGTGCCGCGCGACCTGCCCTGGTCGCAGATGACGCCCGAGCACAAGCGCTGGGTGCTGGACGGCGACCCGGCCTGGAAGGGCAATTGGCAAAAGCAGTGGTACGGCATCAAACGCTTCTTCGAGTACCTCGAGAGCAAGTCGTACAAGATGCACATCCGCGTGCTGCTGTCCAAGTACCGCAGCTACACGCCCTGCCCCGATTGCGAAGGCGCCCGCCTGCAGACCACCTCGCTGCTGTGGCGACTGGGCAGCAAGGACGACGCCGATGCGGTGCTGCCTGCGGCCCAGCGCTTTCAGCCCAAGGGCGCGGCCGTGGCGCGCGCCACCTTCGAGGCCCTGCCCGGCCTGAACGTGCACGACCTGATGCTGCTGCCGATCTCGCAGCTGCAGCGCTTCTTTGCCTTCGTGACCCTGCCCAGCCGGGGCCATGACGAGGCCCTGCAGCTGTTGCTGGACGAGATCCGCACCCGTTTGAAGTACCTGGTGGACGTGGGCCTGGGCTACCTGACGCTGGACCGCCAAAGCCGCACGCTCAGTGGCGGCGAAGTGCAGCGCATCAACCTGACCACGGCACTGGGCACCTCGCTGGTGAACACGCTGTTCGTGCTCGACGAGCCCAGCATTGGCCTGCACCCGCGCGACATGGACCGCATCAACCTGGCCATGCAGCGCCTGGTCGATGCGGGCAACACGCTGGTGGTGGTCGAGCACGACCCCGCCGTGATGCTGGCCGCCGACCGCGTGATCGACCTCGGCCCCGGCCCGGGCCACCAAGGCGGGCGCATCGTGTTCGACGGCACGCCCGAGGCCCTGAAGCAGGCCGACACCCTGACCGGCGCCTACCTGGGCGCGCGCCGCCGCATCGGCATCGGCCAGCGCCGCCCGGTGCTGGAGAACACACCCAAGCTGATCTTGCAGGGCGCGCGCCAGCACAACCTGAAGAACCTGGACATCGACTTCCCGCTGCAACGCCTGGTGGGCGTGACCGGCGTGAGCGGCTCGGGCAAGTCCACGCTGATGCAGGACATCCTGCACCCGGCCCTGCTGCGCCACTTTGGCGAGGCCACCGAGAGCCCTGGCGAGCACGACGACCTGCTGGGCGCCGACTGGCTGAGCGCGGTCAACTTCGTCGACCAGTCGCCCATCGGCAAGACGGCCCGCTCGAACCCCGCCAGCTATGTGGGCGCGTTTGATGCCGTGCGCACGCTGTTTGCCGTCACGCCGCTGTCGAAAGAGCGCAGCTACACGGCCGGCACCTTCAGCTTCAACGCGGGCAACGGGCGCTGCCCGACCTGCGGTGGCTCGGGCTTCGAGCACGTGGAGATGCAGTTCTTGAGCGACGTCTACCTGCGTTGCCCGGATTGCGACGGCACCCGCTTCCGCGCCGAGGTGCGCGAAGTCACCATCGAGCGATTGAACAAGAAGCTCAGCATCTCCGATGTGCTGGAACTGACCGTGGCCGAGGCCATCAAGCTGTTCGGGCAGGACGTGGACGTGGTGCGCGCCCTGCAGCCCCTGGCCGATGTGGGCCTGGACTACGTGAAGCTGGGCCAGCCCGTGCCCACGCTCTCAGGCGGCGAGGCGCAGCGGTTGAAGCTGGCCGGCCATTTGGTGGAAGCCGCCGCACAGGCCAGCAAGAGCGGCCAGCGCAGCGCGCGCAAGGGCACGCTGTTCTTGTTCGACGAGCCGACCACCGGCCTGCACTTCGACGACATCGCCAAGCTGATGCGGGCGTTTGGCAAGCTCCTCGATGCGGGCAACAGCATCATCCTCATCGAGCACAACCTCGATGTGATCCGCGCCTGCGACTGGTTGATCGAGCTGGGGCCGGAAGGCGGCTCGGGCGGCGGCCAACTGGTCGCCACCGGCGCGCCCGAGACCTTGAAGCTGGGCCATACCCACACGGCTGTGGCCTTGCGTGAGTACGAGGCCGCCTTGGGCCTGGCCGAGCAACCGGTCGCCCTGAAGGCCGCCGAGCGCACCGCCACCTACGACCTCTCGCCCACCACCGCCACCGAAGCCGAAGGCGCCTCGCTGCAAGCCATCATCCAGGCCCGCCGCGCCGCACGCCGCACCGCTGCCGCCACCGCCCCGGGTGCGAACGCCATCGAGGTCATCAACGCCCACGAGAACAACCTCAAGGGCATGACCGTGCACATCCCGCGCGGCAAGTTCAACGTCATCACCGGCGTGTCGGGCTCGGGCAAGTCCACGCTGGCCTTCGACATCCTGTTCAACGAAGGCCAGCGCCGCTACCTGGAATCGCTCAACGCCTATGCGCGCTCGCTGGTGCAACCCGCCGGCCGGCCTGAAGTGGACGCGGTCTACGGCATCCCGCCCACCGTGGCCATCGAGCAGCGGCTGTCGCGCGGCGGTCGCAAGTCCACCGTGGGCACCACCACCGAGGTGCACCACTTCCTGCGCCTGCTGTACGTCAAGCTGGGCGTGCAGCACTGCCCCTGCTGCGTCGATGAGAACGGCCAGCCCATCCCCGTGCTGCCGCAAACGCCTGAAGCCATCGCGGCGCAATGGGTGCGCGACTACCGCGGCCAGCACATCGGCCTGATGGCACCGCTGGTGGTCAACCGCAAGGGCGTGTACACCGAGCTGGCCAAGTGGGCCTCGGCCAATGGCTACGACCACCTGCGGGTGGATGGCGAGTTTTTGCCCAGCGCCGGCTGGGGCACGGCCAAGGGCCCGAAGCTCGACCGCTACCGCGAGCACACCATCGAGCTGCCCGTGGGCGATGTGGTCGTGTCGCCCGAAAACGAAGCCCGCTTGCGCGAGCTGCTGGCCGATGCGCTCACCCACGGCAAGGGCGTGGTGCACCTGATCAGCGGCCTCGAAGGCCTGGCCGACGCGCTGGAAAAGGGCAAGTCCACCCGCCACATCGGCCGGGTGAAGGTGTTCTCGACGCAGCGCGCCTGCCCCAGCTGCGGCACCAGCTTCCCCGAGCTGGACCCGCGCCTGTTCAGCTACAACAGCAAGCACGGCTGGTGCCCTGACTGCGTGGGCACGGGCCTGACGCTGACCCGCGAGCAGCGCAAGGTGCTCGACGACTCGCAGCAAGACGACAACCGCGGCCGCGAGCAGACCTTTGCCGAGCCCGATGTCGAAGACGTGAGCGACGCCGAATGCGGCACCTGCCATGGCGCGCGGCTCAACCCCGTGGCGCGGGCCGTGCGCTTCCGCGAGCACTCGATCGCGGCAGTGTCAGCCCTGTCGGTCAAAGAGGCCCGCAAGTGGACCGAGAAGCTCAAACTCGACGGCCGCGAAGCCACCATCGCCCGCGACATCGTCAGCGAGATCAAGTCGCGCCTGGCCTTCATGGAGCAGGTGGGTCTGGGCTACCTGAGCCTCGACCGCGCCGCACCCACGCTCTCAGGCGGCGAGGCGCAACGCATCCGATTGGCCGCGCAGCTGGGCAGCAACCTGCAGGGCGTGTGCTACGTGCTGGATGAGCCCACGATTGGCCTGCACCCGCGCGACAACCAGCTGCTGCTCGATGCCCTGCACACGCTGGGCCAGGAGGGCAACACGCTGGTGGTGGTGGAACACGATGAAGACACCATCCGCCGTGCCGAGCACGTGATCGACATCGGCCCCGGTGCCGGCGTGCGCGGTGGCACGGTGGTGGCCCAGGGCACGGTGGCCGACATCATGGCCAGCGAGACCTCGCTGACCGGCCGCTGCCTGCGCCAGCCCATGGTGCACCCGGTGCCGCGCTACGTGAAGCCTGCGCCGGTCGAGGCCGAGGCCCCGGTGCCCGCCAAGAAGGCGGCCAAGAAGACCAAAAAGGCGCTGGCCGCAGAAGCCCAGGTGACGCAAGCTGCGGCCGATGCCGTGCAAGGCCCGGACACCACGGGCGCCGCCGTGGCCGCCACCACGCTGACGCTGACCAACGCCCGCCGCACGGTCGAATCCCACACGCCGCAGCTGGTGGTCAAACAGGCCCGCCTGCACAACCTCAGCAGCGTGGATGTGGGCGTCCCCCTGCAACGCCTGGTGGCCGTCACCGGCGTGTCGGGCTCGGGCAAATCCACCCTGGCGCGTGACGTGCTGCTGGCCAATGTGCAGGCCGCCGTCGCCATCCCGCCCAAGCAGCGCGACACCACGCGCCCGCAATGGCTGGGCTGTGCCGGCATCGAAGGCTGGGGCCTGGTGGACCGCGTGCTGGAAGTTGACCAGACGCCGATTGGCAAGACCCCGCGCTCGTGCCCGGCCACCTACATCGGCTTTTGGGATGCGATCCGCAAGCTGTTCGCCGACACGCTCGAAGCCCGCGCACGCGGCTGGCAGGCCGGCCGCTTCAGCTTCAACACCGGCGAAGGCCGTTGCCCCGAATGCGAAGGCCAGGGCATCCGCACCATCGAGATGGCCTTCCTGCCCGACGTGAAGGTGCACTGCGACGCCTGCAACGGCATGCGCTTCAACCCCGA
>JBEEJT010000266.1:0-10007 GCA_041169085.1 Pseudomonadota bacterium
CAGGTGGCCGACCCCTTGGCCAAGCTCAAGGAGTTGCATGCCCAGCGGCACCCCTTGTACGAAGCCACGGCCCACTACAGTGTCGACACGGGGCGGCCTTCGGTGGCGTCGCTGGTCAACATGATCATGATGCAGCTGGAAATGGCGGGCTTGGTGAGCCTGCCTGCGCCCTTGCCGCCAGAGGCGGACGCACCACCGCCGCCGTCAGGTGCGGCGCCAGCCGGCGACAGCGAAGCTTGACGCTTCAGTTCAGGGCCAGTCCGCGCAGGTACTGGCGGAACCAGTCGCCCACTTGCGCGTGGCGCAGCGCCAGTTCCACGTTGGCCTCCAGGAAGCCTTCTTTGCTGCCGCAGTCGTAGCGCTTGCCCTCGTAGCGGTAAGCGTAGACCTTCTCTGTGCGCAGCAGTCCGGCGATCCCGTCGGTGAGCTGGATCTCGTTGCCAACGCCACGTGGTTGCAGGCGGATCTGCTCGAACACGCCCGGCGTCAGGATGTAGCGGCCGGCCACCCCCAACCTGGATGGCGCCACGTCGGGCGCGGGCTTTTCCACGATCTGGTGGACTTCGACCACGCGCTCATCGATGGCCGTGCCGGCCACGATGCCATAGCGCTTCGTGTGTTCGGCGGGCACTTCCTGCACCGCCAGGATCGAGCCTTGCAAGGCGGTGAACTGCTCGACCATTTGCTGCAGCACGGGCTTTTGGCCCACCATCAGGTCGTCCGCCAGCAGGACGGCGAACGGCTCGCCACGCACCAGACGCTCGCCACACAACACGGCGTGGCCGAGGCCCAGGCTCTTGGGCTGGCGCACGAACACGCATTCCATGTCGGCGGGCTTGATGGATTGCACGGTTTGGAGCAGTTCCAGCTTGCCGGCCTGCTCCAGCTCGTATTCGAGTTCGAACGCGGTGTCGAAATGGTCTTCGATGGGGCGCTTGTGGCGGCCCGTCACGAAGATCATTTCGCGGATGCCCGCGTCGTAGGCTTCTTCAACCGCGTATTGGATGAGCGGCTTGTCGACCACCGGCAGCATTTCCTTGGGCTGTGCCTTGGTGGCAGGCAGGAAGCGGGTGCCGAGCCCCGCCACAGGAAAAATCGCCTTGGTGATGCACATGTCGAGCAGCTCCTCTTGGTCAACGCTGGCGGCGTTGGATCAGGCCTGGCCCCGGAAATTCCTCATGGTTTCTGCCGGGGTGGGCCTGTCAAACATGAACCAGATCAACCCAGCCGGCTGAATTGGCTGCGCACGCGCTCCAACGAGGCAGAGAATTCGGCCACGCGGGCCTTTTCTTGTTCGACCACGGCGGCCGGGGCGCGTGCCACGAAGCTCTCGTTGCCCAGCTTGGCCTGGGCCTTGGTGATTTCGCCTTCCAGGCGCTTGATCTCCTTGCCCAGGCGCTCCTTCTCGGCGGCCACGTCGATCTCGACGTGCAGCGCCAGGCGGGCTTCGCCTTGCACCACCACCGGGGCCATGGTCGTGGCGGCGGCAAAGGCGGCGTCATCCAGCACCTGCACCTCGGCCAGCTTGCCCAGAGCCTTCAAGATCGGGGCGGCCTGGGTGATGAAGGTGGCATCGCCCGTGGTCAACAGGGGCACGCGCTCGGCGGGCGACAGGGCCATCTCGCTGCGCAGGGCGCGCACGCTGCCCACCAGGGCCTTGAGCTTGCCCACCCAGGCGTCGCTCTCGGCACAGATGCGGCCCAGGTCGGCCCGCGGGTAGGCGGCAGTCACCAGGGATTCGTCGCTGCCCGCCGTCTTGCGGCCGGCCACCGGGGCCACCTCTTGCCACAGGGCTTCGGTGATGAAGGGCGTGATGGGGTGCAGCAGGCGCAGCACGGTCTCCAGCACGCGGATCAGGGTGCGGCGGGTGGCGCGTTGCTGGGCTTCGGTGCCGCCCTGGATCTGCACCTTGGCGATTTCGAGGTACCAGTCGCAGTACTCGTCCCAGACGAACTGGTAGATGGCGTTGGCGACGTTGTCCAGGCGGAAGTCGGTGAAGCCTTGCTCGACCGCGGCCTCCAGCCGCTGCAGCTCGGACACGATCCAGCGGTCAGCGGGGCTGAAGTCCAGGTAGCCGCCTGCTGCGCACACGCCAGGCTCGTGGGTTTTCAGGCCGCAATCCTGCCCCTGGGTGTTCATCAGCACGAAGCGGGTGGCGTTCCACAGCTTGTTGCAGAAGTTGCGGTAGCCCTCGCAGCGCTTCGAATCGAAGTTGATGGCGCGGCCCAGGCTGGCCAGCGCGGCAAAGGTGAAGCGCAGCGCATCGGCGCCGTAGCCGGGGATGCCTTCGGGGAATTCCTTCTCGGTGGCCTTGCGCACCTTGGGGGCGGTCTCGGGCTTGCGCAAGCCGGTGGTGCGCTTGTCCAGCAGCGGGGCCAGCTCGATGCCGTCGATCAGGTCGACCGGGTCCAGCACGTTGCCTTCAGACTTCGACATCTTGTTGCCCTGGGCATCGCGCACCAAGCCGTGGATGTAGACGTGCTTGAACGGCACTTTGCCGGTGAAGTGCTTGGTCATCATGATCATCCGGGCAACCCAGAAGAAGATGATGTCGTAGCCCGTGACCAGCACCGACGAGGGCAGGAACAGGTCCATTTCCTTGGTCTGCTCGGGCCAGCCCAGGGTCGAGAACGGCACCAGCGCCGACGAGTACCAGGTGTCCAGCACATCTTCGTCGCGGGTGAGGTCGCCCGTGTAGCCGGCGGCCGTGGCCTTGGCGCGGGCTTCGTCTTCGTTGCGGGCCACGAAGACCTCGCCGTTGCTGCCGTACCAGGCCGGGATCTGGTGGCCCCACCACAGCTGGCGGCTGATGCACCAGTCCTGGATGTTCTTCATCCACTGGTTGTAGGTGTTGACCCAGTTCTCGGGCACGAACTTGACGTCGCCCGATTCCACGGCCTCGATGGCCTGCTCGGCGATCGACTTGCCGGCAGCGCCCGGCTTGGTCATGGCGACGAACCACTGGTCGGTCAGCATGGGCTCGATCACCTGGCCGGTGCGGGCGCAGCGCGGCACCATCAGCTTGTGCTTCTTGACCTCGACCAGCTGGCCGTCGGCTTCGAGCTGGGCCACGATCTTCTTGCGGGCCACGAAGCGGTCCAGGCCCACATATTCAGCCGGGATGTCGGTGGCTTCGTGGGCGCTGACCTTGGCTTCCAGGTCGAAGATGGTCAGCATGGGCAGCTTGTGGCGCTGGCCGACCTGGTAGTCGTTGGTGTCGTGGGCCGGGGTGACCTTCACCACGCCGGTGCCAAATTCTTTGTCGACGTGCTCGTCGGCGATCACGGGCACCAGGCGGCCGGTGATGGGCAGCTTGACCTGCTTGCCGATCAGGGCGGCGTAGCGCTCGTCTTCGGGGTGCACCATCACGGCGGTGTCGCCCAGCAGGGTTTCAGGGCGGGTGGTGGCCACGACCAGGCCGTCTGCGTGGCCTTCGACCGCATAGCGGATGTGCCACATCGAGCCGTCTTCTTCCTCGCTCTCGACTTCGAGGTCGGACACGGCGGATTTCAGGATCGGGTCCCAGCTCACCAGGCGCTTGCCGCGGTAGATCAGGCCTTCTTCATAGAGGCGCACAAAGGTCTCGGCCACCACCTTGGACAGCTTGTCGTCCATGGTGAAGTACTCGTGTTCCCACGACACCGAGTCGCCCATGCGGCGCATCTGCTGGGTGATGGTGGAGCCGGACTTTTCCTTCCACTCCCAGATCTTGGCGACGAAGTTCTTGCGGCCCAGGTCGTGGCGGTTTTGACCCTGCTCTTGCAGCTGGCGCTCGACCACGATCTGCGTGGCGATGCCGGCGTGGTCGGTGCCAGGGATCCACAGCGTGTTGTGGCCCAGCATGCGGTGGTAGCGCGTCAACGAGTCCATGATGGTCTGGTTGAAGGCGTGGCCCATGTGCAGGGTGCCGGTCACGTTGGGCGGCGGCAGCTGCACGCAGAACGAAGGCTTGGCCGCGTCCAGCGTGGGCTTGTAGAGGCCGCGCTGCTCCCATTGCGGGCCGTAGAGGGCTTCGATGGGGCCGGGTTCGAAGGATTTGGCGAGTTCGGTCATGTTCAGGGTGGCCGGGCGACGGGGCCGGGCGAGCAGTTCGGGTGCCGCTTGGGCAAACCTCGATTTTAGATTCCCCCGCGACCGCTTCGGGCGTGTGATGTGGATCAAGAATGGTGCAAAGTCGCCGCGGTCGCTTGCGGCCAGGCCCGGTCAGGGCTTGGCGTGATCGGTGGCTCGCACTACGATGAATTCTCTTGAATCGTGAGATTTCTGAAGGGGTACACGCCATGTATGAACACCTGTTGGTGCCGGTGGACGGCAGCGAGTTGTCGGCCAAGGCCATCGCGCACAGCATCGGGCTGGCCAAGATGCTGGGGGCGTCCATCCTGGGGTTCACCGCCGAGCCGCCTTTGCCCGTGCTGGTGGTCGAGCAAGGGGCCGTGGCTTACGACGCGGCCACATTCGAGGCCCACCATGCCCGCTGCGAGGCCCATGCTCGGGAGTTGCTGGACGCTTTCGCCGCACAGGCGCGCCAAGCCGGGGTGACCTTTGAGGGGCAATTCGTGATCACCGACGATGTGCAGCAGGCCATCGTGGACGCGGCCGAAAAGCACCATTGCGACCTGATCGTCATGGCCACGCATGGCCGCCATGGCCTGGACGCCCTGATCCACGGTTCGCTGGCCAAGAGCGTGCTGGCCCACAGCAAGCGGCCGCTGCTGATCCTGCACTGAGCAGGGCGTTCAGAAGCTGTTCCAAAGCGCGATCAACACGATCGCGACGGCGGCCACCTCGCACAACCAGAGGCGACGAGACAGGCGAGCCAGCCAGGTTTCAGAGGGGTGTTCGGCGTGAGGGGTGGTGGTGGGCTCGCCATGGCCCAGGTTGCAGTGGGTCAGCCAGAGGTCCCAGGCGGTGGCGTCCACGGCGCACAAGCGGCTGCCGTCGGGCAGGCGAGCCATGCGCTGCAAGGTGGGGTCCGCAGGGGTGAACCAGTCGATCTGGGCCCAGGGCACCTGTTTGAGCACCTGGGGGCCGGCGATTTGCAGCAGCCCCCCTTCGAGCCAGATGCGCACCGGTTGGGCCGTGGCGTGTCGCAGGTCGACCAGGTCGGCGCGCAGCCGGTGGGGCAGGTGCTCGAGGCTGTCCAAGGGGGGCATGGTCGCGCCAGATGCGGGCGCGACCCGCCGTCCGGACGGTGTCCGGGCGCGGCTGATGGTCATGACGAAATTCCCTGATGTGCGTGTCTGCCCTGCCGCAGGGCGCCCGCCCAGGTTCGTTGCCCGGGCGTGGTGAAGGTATTGGGGGGTGTCGGCGCCTACAATTTTGCGATGAATGCGCAGACGCCGAACACCCCGATGATTCCCGAGGCCGCCGTGGCGGGCAACTCCCCCATGTTGGCGGGGCTCAACCCCGAACAGCTCGCTGCCGTCACGGCCCCCCCAGGGCCACGGTTGATCCTGGCCGGGGCGGGCTCGGGCAAGACCCGGGTGCTGACCACCCGGATCGCCTGGCTGATGCAGACGGGCCAGGCCTCGCCCGCCAGCATCATGGCGGTGACCTTCACCAACAAGGCGGCCAAGGAAATGCAGACCCGCCTGTCGGCCATGCTGCCGGTGAACACGCGGGCGATGTGGATCGGCACCTTCCACGGGCTGTGCAACCGGTTTTTGCGGGCGCACGCCAAGCTGGCGGGCCTGCCGGCGGCTTTCCAGATCCTGGACACCTCGGACCAGCTGTCGGCCGTCAAGCGGGTGATCAAGGCGCTGAAATTGGACGAAGAGCGCGTGGTGCCCAAGCAAACCACCTGGTTCATCGCCAACGCCAAAGAGCAGGGCCAGCGCCCGCAAGACATCCAGGCGCGCGACGAGCTGGGCCGCATGCAGCTGGCGGTCTACCAGGCCTATGAAGACCAGTGCACGCGCGAGGGCGTGGTCGACTTTGCCGAGCTGATGCTGCGCACCTACGAGCTGATGCGCGACCACCCCGAGGTGCGCGAGCACTACCAGCGCCGCTTCAAGCACATCCTGGTCGATGAGTTCCAGGACACCAACCGCCTTCAATACCTGTGGTTGAAGATGTTCGCGGGCCAGCCTGCCGTGACGGGCAACAGCGTGTTCGCCGTGGGTGACGACGACCAGAGCATCTACGCCTTCCGGGGCGCGCAGGTGGGCAACATGGCCGACTTCGAGCGCGAGTTCCGAGTGCCCGAGGTGATCAAGCTGGAGCAGAACTACCGCAGCCATGGCCACATCCTGGATGCGGCCAACACCTTGATCGCGCAAAACAGCCGCCGCCTGGGCAAGAACCTGCGCACCGACCAGGGGCTGGGCGAGCCCATCCGCATCTACGAGGCCACGAGCGATTTCGCCGAGGCCCAATGGATGGTGGACGAAATCAAGTCGCAGGCCCGCGAGGGCTTGCCGCTGCACGAGATTGCGGTGCTCTACCGCAGCAACGCGCAGTCGCGGGTGATCGAGTCGGCGCTGTTCAACGCGGGCGTGTCGTACAAGGTGTATGGCGGCCTGCGCTTCTTCGAGCGCGCCGAAGTCAAGCACGCGCTGGCTTACCTGCGCCTGATCGAGAACCCCAACGACGACACCAGCTTCCTGCGGGTGGTGAACTTCCCGGCGCGCGGCATCGGGGCCCGCACGGTGGAGATGCTGCAGGACGCCGCCAAGGCCACCGGCCGCAGCCTGAGCCAGAGCGTAACCGCCGTGCCCGGCAAGACGGGCGAGAAGCTGCAGGGCTTCGTCAAGCTGATCGACAGCATGCGTACGGCCACGCGGGGCCTGACGCTGCGCCACATCATCGAGCACGTGGTGGAGGCCTCGAGCCTGTCGGAGTTCTACCGGACCGAGAAGGAAGGCCAGGAGCGCCTGGAGAACTTGGCCGAACTGGTGAACGCGGCCGAGGCCTTCGTGACCCAAGAGGGCTTTGGCAAGGACGCCGTGGCCCTGCCCACCGACGAGCCTGTGGGCACGCTGGCGCAAGGCCTGCCGGCGGCTGTGGCCACGGTGGACACGCTGCCTGACGCCGAAACCGGCGAGATCATCTCGCCCTTGCTGGCTTTCTTGACGCACGCCTCGCTGGAAGCCGGCGACAACCAGGCGCAAGCGGGGCAGGACGCGGTGCAGCTGATGACGGTGCACGCGGCCAAGGGCCTGGAGTTCCACATCGTGTTCATCACGGGCCTGGAAGAGGGCCTGTTCCCGCACGAGAACTCGGCCAAGGATGCCGATGGCCTGGAAGAAGAGCGCAGGCTGATGTACGTGGCCATCACGCGGGCGCGCCGCAAGCTGCACATCAGCTTCTGCCAGACGCGCATGCTGCACGGCCAGACGCGCTACAACATCAAGAGCCGCTTCCTCGAAGAACTGCCCGAAGAGGCCTTGAAGTGGCTCACGCCGCGCAACCAAGGCTTTGGCTCGGGCTTTGCCAAGTCGTACGCCGATGCCTGGGCCACGGGGCAGGGCATGGGCTCGATCGTGGGCGCAGGGGCGCAACCGGCACGCGGCGGCTCGGGGTGGTCAGGCCAGCGTGGCAGCCAAGGTGGTGCGCCGTGGCAAGGTGGTCGTGCCCGGGGCGAGGACGATTTCCGCGACCTCACCGCGCCCATCCCCAAGGCCATGGCCCAGGCCAAGAGCGAAGGCGGCTTGAAGGTGGGCCAGGGCGTGTTCCACAACAAGTTCGGCGAGGGCATGGTGTTGACCTTGGAAGGCCAAGGCACCGACGCCCGCGTGCAGGTCAATTTCGGTCGGCACGGCACCAAGTGGCTGCTGATGAGTGTGGCCAAGCTCACACCGATCGAGTGATCGCCGGAAAAGCAGGGCTTTACCCGGCGAGGGCGGGCGAGCGGGCAACAAGCCGTTTGCGCAGGCATTGAACGTGGCATAGTGCGTCGCAGTTCCATCTCCCTCATCGCAACGTGGAAAGGGCCCTCTCATGACCGCCATTCGTTCCGTTTCTCTGCACTCTGTTGCCCTGGCCACCTTGGCCTTGGGCGTTGTGGCCTCGGCCCCAGCCCATGCCTACAAGTTCAACGCCCTGTCGACGCTGTCGAACCAGGGAGAGTTCCGCCAGTTGTCGGAAGACCTGGCCGCTACCTTCGCCGACAAGCCGCAGGCGCCCGCCGCAGGCCTGGGCGTGATCGGCTTCGATGTGAGCGTCACCGGTGGCACCACCAGCGTCAAGAGCACCGCCGTGCTGGAAAAGGCCGCTGGCGGCCACAGCGTGCCCAAGTCGCTGCCTACCGTGGGCCTGCGCGTGGAAAAGGGTCTGCCCTTTGATGTGGACCTGGGCGCCAGCTATGTGTTGCTGCCTGGCACCTCGGCCAGTGCCCTGAGCGGCGACGTGAAGTGGGCCTTCTGGGGCGGTGGTCTGGTGATGCCTGCCGTGGCCACCCGCGTGTTCTACACCCAGACCAACGGCCTGGGCGACATGAGCCTCAACGCCAAGGGCATCGAGCTGTCGGTGTCCAAGGGCTTCGCCATGTTCACCCCGTACGCCGGTGTGGGCGTCGTGGCCAGCACCGCTTCGACCAAGGGCGACGTCTGGAAGAAGGAATCGTTCAACCTGACGCGCACCTTCGTGGGCCTGAACGCCAACTTCCTGCTGATGAACCTGGGCCTGGAAGCCGACAAGACGGGCAAGGCCAGCAGCATCAACCTCAAGCTGGGCATGCGCTTCTGACGCTGTCCTGGCCGCCCCGCTGATTCAACAGGCCTTCAAGCAGGCCTGGGCGAGGGCGGCAGCGATCTGGCTGCGGTCGAAATGCTCCCGGGCCACGGCGCGGGCGGCTTCACCCAGCCGTTGGGCCTCGTCCGGTTGCGTGAGCAGCGACACACAGGCGCGGGCAAAGTCGGCCGGGTTGTCTGCCAGGCGCACCTGTTGCCCGTCGATCAGGCCCAGGCCATGGGCACCCAGCGTGGTGCTGACCATGGGCTTGCCGCGCAAGGCGGCTTCCACCAATTTGACCCGCGTGCCGCCCCCCGTGAGGATCGGGGCGATGACCACGCTGGCTTGCGCGTAGGTGGCTTCCAGGTCGGGCACGAAGCCCAGCAGACGGCAGCCGGACGGCGCCGACGCCGGGTCCACGATGCACCCGGGCGAGGCCCCTGCGAACCACACTTCTGCCTTGGGGACGGCCTGCTGCACTGGCGGCCAGATGTGCTGCAGGAAGTGCCGCGCCCCGTCGGCGTTGGGTTCGTAGTCGTATGTGCCCACCATGAGCAAGACCGGGTGCGTCGCTGCGGCGGGCGAGGTGGGGAGGGGCGGGGGCAAGGGCAGGCCGTTGGGCACCACGATCACCTGCTCTGGCGCCAGTTGGGCGAACTGGCGCAGCGTTTGGGCGTCCGTGGTGCTGCACACCAAGGTGTGGTGGGCGCGGCGGCTGGCGGTGCGCACCGCAGCCGCGAGGGCCGGCACGGCCGCGCGCGCCAACAGCTTGTTGCGCGCCCCCTGGGCCTGGGCCGCGCGTTGGCGTTGCACCTCGTGTTCCAGGTCGTCGAGGTCCATCACGCAAGGCGGCAGGCGCGGCTCGGCTTGCATCAACAAGGCCATGCTGTGCAGGCGGTGGGCGATCACCAGGGCGGGGCGGCGTGACAGGGCCGCACGCAAGGTGGCCAGTTGCCCCCCAGCCAGCGCCGCGCGGTGGGCCGCGCTCAAGCGGTGCGACACGCACGCCAGCACTTGCTGAGCGATGTAGGGCAGGCGCCGCTGGGGCACGGCCCGTGTCACGGCCAGCACCTGGGCCTGCACGCCCCAGTGCGCCAGCAACTGCGCTTCGGCTTGGCGGGCTGCCTGGGCCTCATCTTCGGGGGATTGGGCCCCTCGGGCGCACACCACTTCCAGGCGCATGCCTGTGGCCACCGCGGCGGCCACCAGCAATTGCAGGCGTTGGTAGACACCGTGGCGATGGCGCTGGAGGTCGTCCAGCGGGTGGGGCGTGACCAACAGCAGGTGGCGCCCGTCGGGCTGGGGCTTGCTCACACCAGGCCGTTGCGAATGGCGTA
>JBEEJT010000267.1:0-5088 GCA_041169085.1 Pseudomonadota bacterium
CATGGCAACGTGGTCGTGGGCACCGACGGCAGCTGGACTTACACGCCGCTGGGTGATTTCAACGGCACCGACAGCTTCACCGTCACGATCGACGATGGCCAGGGCGGCACCACGGTGTCGACCATCAACGTCACCGTCACGCCTGACAACGATGCCCCTGTGGTCAAGGCCGGTTCGGCCAGCGTCTCGGAAGAGGGCTTGGCAGGCGGCTTGGCCGACACCACGGGCTCGCAGGACACCACGAACGCCAAGTCCGTGACCGGCCAAATGGTGGGGACCGACGTCGACGGCGCTGCACCAGGCATCTGGACCCTGCAGGCCCCCACGACCAGCCTCACTTCCGGTGGCGCTGCCGTGACCTGGAGCGGCAACGGCACCTCGTCGTTGACGGCGACGGCCAATGGCCAAACCGTGGCCACTTTGTCGATTGACAGCACAGGCAAGTACACCTTCAACCTGGTCAAGCCGCTTGATCACCCTGGCACCAACAGCGAGGATTCGCTGCCCCTGAACTTCCAGGTCAGCGCATCCGACGGTCAGCTCAAGGGCACCAACACCTTGACGATCAACGTCGAGGACGACGGCCCAGGTGCAGCCGTGTCGCAAACCATTGCGACCTCGGTCACCGACACCAACGTCATGGTCGTGCTCGACCTGTCGTCGTCGATGCGCACCGCGGACGGCGTGGACGGCACGACCCGCTTTGCCAGCGCCATCAACTCGATCAAGGCCTTGCTCGACAAGTACGACGCCGTGGGCGACGTGCGGGTGCGCCTGGTGACCTTCGGCACCGACGCCACCAAGCTGGGCGATGGTTGGACGACCATCACGGCTGCCAAGGCGCTGCTGGATCAACTGCCCGTGCCGACGGCCAACACCCAAGGCACCAACTACGACGCGGCCTTGGCCAAGGCCATCGACGCGTTTGACGACGGCACGACGGCGGCCAACAGCAAGCTGTCGACCGGCATCAACGTGTCGTACTTCCTGTCCGATGGCCTGCCGACCTACGGCTACGGCTCTCAGACTCAGTTGGAAGGCACGCTGAACGGCGACGGCAAGGAAGGCAACGTCACGTCCAACGACGAGGGCATCCAGGCGACCGAAGAAGCCACCTGGAAGACCTTCCTCACCAACAACGGCATCAACAGCTATGCCTTGGGCATGGGGGCCGGTGCCGCCAACGCGCAGTCCGCGCTGGACCCGATTGCCTTCAACGGCAAGACCAACACCAGCACCGACGCGGTCGTCGTGACCGCCTTCACGCAGCTGGATTCTGTGCTGGGTGCCACGGTGCCCGCACCGGTGAGTGGCAACCTGCTGTCGGGCAGCATCCTGTCTTCCGGCGGGGTGGGCGCAGACGGTGGCGGCTACGTCAAGTCCATCGTGGTCGATGGCGTGACCTACACCTACAACCCGGCCAATGGCGGCACCCTGACCGTCACGGGCACCAGCAAGGGCACCTTTGACGCCGCCACCGACATCCTGAAGGTGACGGCTGCCGATGGCGCGCTCATCCAGGTCAACATGCTGACTGGCGACTACAACTACGTGGTCCCGCCCAGCGTGACGGTGCGCACCCTCACCGATGTCGTGGGCTTCACCGTGAGCGATGCCGATGGCGACACCGCCAGCGCTTCGCTGACCATCAACGTGACCAACACGGGCGCACCGATCCCCAACGACCCGCCAGTCGTGACGGCCCAGTCCGCCAGCGTTTCGGAAGAAGGCCTGGCAGGCGGCTTGGCCGACTCCCTGGGCAGCTCTGACAAGACGAACGCGGCCGCGGTCAGCGGCAAGATGGTGGCCACCGACCCGGACGGCAACGCCATCACCGCCTGGACGCTGGACGCCCCCACCACAGCCATCACCTCTGGTGGCGTGGCGGTGGTCTGGACTGGCGGCGGCACCAACACCCTGGTGGGCAAGGCGGGTACGGTGGAAGTGGCCAAGCTGACCATCGACGCCAGTGGCAACTACGCCTTCCAGCTGTCGAAGCCGCTGGACCACGGCACCGCCAACGTGGAAGACGTGCTGGCCCTGGGCTTCAAGGTCTCTGCCAGCGACGGCCGTGCGCTGGGCTCCAACACTCTGACCATCAACGTGGAAGACGATTCGCCGGCAGCGGTGAAGGCCTCCACGGTGGCCGTGCAGAGCCAGGACACCAACGTGATGGTGGTGCTGGACATGTCAACGTCCATGAACACCACGGACGGTGTGAATGGCACGACCCGCCTGGCCAGCGCGATCTCGTCGATCAACACCTTGCTGGACAAGTACGACGCCCTGGGTGACGTGCATGTCCGCCTGGTGACCTTCGGCACCGACGCGGCGGCCCGTGGCGATGTCTGGACCACCTTGGCCGATGCACGCAACTTGTTGTCGAGCTTGGGCACGACGGTGGCGACCAACCAAGGCACGAACTACGACTCGGCTTTGGCCACCGCCATCTCCGCCTACGGCAGTTCGGGCAAGCTCAGCGGCGCCCAGTCGGTGGCGTACTTCATCTCCGATGGCATCCCGACCTACGGGGCTGGGGACGCCAACTCGCTGTCGGGCACCCGCAACGGCACGGGCGCGTCGACCAGTAACCAAGGTGACGAAGGCATTCAGGCCAACGAGGAAGCAGCCTGGAAGACCTTCCTGGCCAACAACGACATCGACGCTTACGCTCTGGGCGTGGGGTCGGGCCTGACCGCCACCAACCGTGCCGTGCTGGACCCGATCGCCTACGACGGCCGCGCCGAAGCCGACCGCAACGGCGTGTTGGTGACCTCGTTTGCCCAGCTCGATGGCGTGTTGGCGACCACGGTGGCCCAGCCTGCTTCCGGCAACCTGCTGACCGGCAACCTGCTGGTCCAAGGTGGCGCCGGGGCTGACGGCGGGGCGTACATCCGGACGCTGACCGTGGACGGCGTGACCTACACCTACACCAAGGGCGTGGGCATCGCGGTCTCTGGCGGCACCAGCGCTGGCGTGTTCGACGCCGCCACCCAGTCGATCACCATCACCACCAAGACGTCGGCCACCGACACCCATCCGGGCAAGCTGGTGGTGGACCTCGACGGTGGCGACTACCGCTACGAAGTCGGCTCGGCCTCGCAGCAAGCCGTGGGCTTCTCGGTGTCTGACGCCGATGGCGACACGGTCAGCTCGACGATGACCTTCCAGGTCAACAAGGCCACTGTGGCGAGTGGCACCGCGGCAGCCGAGACCTTCAACGGTGGCGCCAACATGGACGTCATCACCGGCGGCGATGGTGCAGACACCATCAACGGTGCCGCAGGCGACGACCAGTTGTACGGCAACGGTGGGGCCGACCTCCTGGTCGGTGGTGCGGGCAGCGACATGCTGTACGGTGGCCTGGGCGCAGACGTCTTCGCCTGGCGACTGGCCGATCCTGGCACCGGTGGTGCGGGCAAGGCCATCGACACGGTCAAGGACTTCAGCACCAGCCAGGGTGACAAGCTCGACCTGCGCGACCTGCTGCAGGGCGAGACCAGCGCCAACCTCGACCAGTTCCTGGAGTTCGACACCTCCACGGCCAACACCATCGTCAAGGTCAGCCCGACGGGCGGCTTTGCCGGCGGCACGGCCACGGATGCAGCCGAAACGCAGCGCATCGTGCTGGAAAACGTCAACATCCGCACCGATCTGGGCCTGACGTCCACCGCGACCGATGCACAGGTCATCGCCAAGCTGCTGGCCAAGGGCGCCCTGGTGGTCGACAACGGCTGACCTCAAGCTGCCCTGCGCTGAAGACCCCGCCTCGGCGGGGTCTTTTTTTGCGCCAGCCTATACTTCCATACAGATCACCATTGCCCGAGTCCGGCCCATGAAATTCCAAGGCACCGACCAGTACGTCGCCACCGACGACCTCAAACTCGCCGTGAACGCGGCCCTCAAGTTGCAGCGTCCGCTGCTGGTCAAGGGCGAGCCCGGCACCGGCAAGACCATGCTGGCCGAACAGGTCTCCGAGGCGCTGGGCATGCCGCTCTTGCAGTGGCACATCAAGTCGACCACCAAAGCCCAGCAAGGCCTCTACGAGTACGACGCCGTCAGCCGCCTGCGCGACAGCCAACTCGGCGACGAGAAGGTCAAGGACATCCACAATTACATCGTCAAAGGCGTGTTGTGGCAGGCCTTCGAGACAGAGCAGCCGGTGGCCCTGCTGATCGACGAGATCGACAAGGCCGACATCGAGTTCCCCAACGACTTGTTGCGTGAACTCGACCGCATGGAGTTTTACGTTTACGAGACGCGCCAGCTGATCAAGGCCAAGAACCGCCCCTTGGTCATCATCACGTCGAACAACGAGAAGGACCTGCCGGACGCCTTCCTGCGCCGCTGCTTCTTCCACTACATCCGCTTCCCCGAGCCCGCCACGATGCAACAGATCGTGGAAGTGCACTTTCCGCACATCAAGAAGGACTTGCTGGCCGCCGCCATGCGTCACTTCTATGAAGTGCGCAACCTGCCTGGCTTGAAGAAGAAGCCCAGCACCTCAGAGCTGATCGATTGGCTCAAGTTGCTGGTGGCTGAGGACATCCCCGCCGAAGTGCTGCAAAGCAAGGACGACAAGACCAGCATCCCGCCGTTGGTGGGCGCCTTGCTGAAAAACGAGCAGGACTTGAGCTTGTTCGAGCGCCTGGTGCAGATGGCGCGCTACAACCGCTGAGCGGCAAGCGCCCGGCACCCGGGCTCAAGCCTTGCGGTTGTTGCGGATGGGGGCGGTGGACGCGACCACCCGGTTGCGGCCTTCGGCCTTGGCGCGGTAGAGCGCTTCGTCCGCACGCGTCAAGAGCGACTGCAGGGTTTCACCTGGCTCGGCCGCACAAGCCAGGCCGGTGCTGATGCTCACGCTGATCACTTCGTCGTTCCAGGGGATGCTGGTGTGGGCCACGGCCTCACGCAGTCTTTCGGCCGCTTGCATGCCACCATCGTGCAAGGTGTGGGGCAACAAGACGCAGAACTCCTCGCCCCCGTAGCGGGCCACGCGGTCCACCTCGCGCGCCTTGAGTTGCAAGGTGCGGGCCACGGCGCACAACACGGCGTCGCCAGCAGCGTGGCCCAGGCGGTCGTTGATGC
>JBEEJT010000268.1:0-22947 GCA_041169085.1 Pseudomonadota bacterium
TCGAGGCCGGCCGAGATCGAATGCGTCTCGGTGATCTGGCCATTGGCGTCTTGCAGCAGGTAGGTGCGGTTGCCGTGCAGCACGCCCGGCACACCCATCTGCAGCGACATCGAGTGCTTGCCGCTGTCGGCGCCCTCGCCGGCCGCCTCCACGCCGATGAGGCGAACGCCTTCATGCGGGATGTAGGGGTAGAAAATGCCCATGGCGTTGGAACCACCGCCCACGCAGGCCACGACGGCATCCGGCTGGCGGCCGATCTGCTCGGGCATCTGCTTGAGGCACTCTTCGCCGATCACGCTTTGGAAATCGCGCACCATGGCCGGGTACGGGTGCGGGCCCGCCACCGTGCCGATGATGTAGAAGGTGTTCTCGACGTTGGTGACCCAGTCGCGCATGGCTTCGTTGAGCGCGTCTTTCAGGGTCTTGCTGCCGGACTCGACCGGCACGACCTTGGCGCCCAGCAGGTGCATGCGGTAGACGTTGGGCGACTGGCGCTTGACGTCTTCGGCACCCATGTAGACCACGCATTCCATGCCGTAGCGCGCGCAGATGGTGGCCGTGGCCACGCCGTGCTGGCCGGCGCCGGTTTCAGCGATTACGCGGGGCTTGCCCATGCGTTTGGCCAACAGGGCCTGGCCGATGGTGTTGTTGACCTTGTGCGCGCCCGTGTGGTTCAAGTCTTCACGCTTGAAGTGGATCTGGGCACCACCGACTTCGCGGCTGAGGCGGTCGGCGTGGTAGATCGGGCTGGGCCGGCCCACGAAATGGGCCAGCTCGCGCCGGAATTCAGCCTGGAAGTCGGCGTCGTGGCGGTAGTGCTCGTAAACGTTCTTGAGCTCTTCGAGCGCGTAGATCAGCGTCTCGGAAACGAAAGTGCCGCCGTAAGGCCCGAAGTGGCCCCGCGCGTCCGGCTGGTCGTATTTCAGCATGTCTTTCTCGTTGAACACATTCGGCGCCGCTGGCCCTGGGGCTCAGCCACGCGCTCCGTCCGGTTTGAGGGCTGCACGGGCGGCGCACTCGCGATCCGCCTCACGCACAGCCGCACAAAACGCCTGCATCTTGCGGGCATCCTTGATGCCCTTGGCTTCTTCGACGCCCGAGCTCACGTCCACGGCCCAAGGCCGCAGCCGCGCCAGGCCTTCACCCACGTTGCCCGCATGGAGTCCACCAGACAAGATGAGTCGGCCAGGCAAGTCGGCAGGGATCAGGGACCAGTCGAACACATGGCCGCCGCCCCCGTAGCCTTCCACCAGGGCGTCGGCCAGCACCGCCTGGGCCGAGGCGTGCGAACGGGCGAAGTCTAACAAATTGAAACCCGCGCCCATCCGAGCCGCCCGGATGTAGGGCCGGCCCGCCTGTTCGCAGTCGGCCACGGTTTCGTCTCCGTGGAACTGCAACAGGGCATGGGGGACCGCGTCCAGTGCGGCGGCGCGCAACTCGGCGCTGGCGTTGACCAGCAGCACGACCGGCATCACGAAGGCCGGCAGGCGACGCGCCAGCACGCCCGCCCGGGCAGCGGTGACGTGGCGGGGGCTCTTGTCGTAGAGCACGAACCCGATGGCGTCGGCGCCAGCATCGACAGCGGCGTCCACATCAGCCTCACGGGTGAGGCCGCAAATCTTGATGCGGGTTCGGTGCAAAGGGGGCTCAGTCATCCTGGGCCGGATTGTCGCAAAGTTCCGGGAAAACTCCCAACTCTTTCTCCGGACAGGGCTGCATGGCCTTTTGTCAGATCATGGAAAACCGCCCGGCAACCAGGCCATGGCGGGCACCTGCTCAGGCAATTGCCACTGAGGGTCGTAGCGCGGCCCCAGGAAATACAGGCCATCCGGGCTGAATGTGGGGGCCGCCACCTTGCGGTCACGTGCGTCACGCACGGCGGCCACCCAATCGGCGGGCTGGACACCCGTGCCCACCATGATCAGGCAACCCATGATGTTGCGGATCATGTGGTGCAAGAAGGCCTGGCCTTCGAAATCGAAGCGCCAGTACGCCTGCCCGCCCCCGGCGTCGATGCGCTGGATGTCGATGGCCCGCAGGTGCTTGACCGGCGTCGGGGACTGACACATGGACGAGCGAAACGACGAAAAGTCGTGTTCGCCGATCAGGTGGGCGGCCGCGGCGCGCATGGCGGCGAGGTCCAGGGGGCGGAACACCCACCCCACCCTGCCGCTCTCCAGCGCCGGGCGCACTGGCGCTTCCAGGAGCACGTAGGCATATCGCCGGCCACGCGCGCTGTTGCGGGCATGGAAGTCGGGGGTGACGGGCGCCGCCCACTGCACGGCAATGTCTGGCGGCAGGAAGGTGTTGGTGCCGCGCACCCAGGAAAACGGCTCCCGGTGGAGGTCCGTGTCCAGGTGGACCACCTGGTTGATGCCATGCACGCCCGCGTCGGTGCGCCCCGCGCACAGCACTTTGATCGGCCGCACGGCAAACTGCGCCAACGCTGCTTCGAGGACATCCTGGACGGTGCCCCCTTTGGGCTGGCTTTGCCACCCCTTGTAAGCCGTGCCCACGTAGGAAACACCAAGGGCGACCCGATGGGCCGCCCTTGGGGGGGGCGGGGGCGCGGACGCCCCCTGTGTGGCCCGGTCAGACGACATCGGGCCCCCTCGATGAATCCCGCATCAGTTCAAGCCGTCCAACATGGCTTGGGCCTTGGCCTTGAGCGGGCCGTCCACGGCGTTCTCAACGACCTCCTGGAGCAGCTCACGTGCGCCATCGGTGTCGCCGATCTGACGGAACTCTTCGGCCAACTCGAACTTGCGGGCCATCGGGTCTGCCGGCACCGGTGCGGGGGCGAGCTCTTCGGCGGCCGGGGCTTCACCCGGTGCATCGAGGTCGAGGCTGATGTCCGACAAGTCGAACGCTGCCGGGGCAGGCGCAGGCGCGGCAGGCTCGCCCACCACCGTCTTGTCGTCGTCGAAATCGAAGTCGATGATGTTGTTGGGCTCGGCCGAAGGCGCTGCGTCCAGCACCGGCAGGTCAATGGCCTGTTCCGGTTCGGCCGCAGGGTTGACGATGGTGGTCGTCGGCACGTCCGGCAGGTCCAAGGGCGGCAGGTCGCCGGCTTCGGTGGTCGTCGGCGACACCGAATCGGTGACTTCGTCGAGCGCCATGGGGGCAGACAGGTCGAGGTCCAGGCCACCGTCGGCGTCGTCCAGCGGCGGCACCGCCGGCGCCACGGAGTCGAGCGAGCTGGGGGCCGGCATCACGGAGTGCGGCACGGTGCTGGCGCCCAACATGTCGTTGACGGCGTCAGGCACGGACAGCGGCGTCTCGGCGGGCTGACCACCCGGCTGGTACAAGGGGTTTTCCGGGTCGATGCTCAGGCCCAGCTCCTGGGCCTTGCCCCAGTCTTCGCCCTGGCCTTGCGTGGCGGCGAACATCTGGGTGGCCAGTTGCTCGAAGCCCTTGGTGTCGCGGCGCTTGGCGTAGACCTCCAGCAACTTGAGGCGGATGGCCAGGCGCTCCGGCGTGGCACGCAGGGCTTCCTTGAGGATTTCCTCGGCCTGCAAGTCACGGCCGTAGGCCAGGTAAACGTCGGCTTCGGCCACCGGATCGACGTCACCGATGGCGTCAAGTTGGCTCAGCGAGTAGCTCATCGACGACGGGCCACCCGTGGCGTCGCGGGTGTCGACGCGCTGGCCGCCGCTGGCGCCGAAGAACGAATCAGGCTGCAGCCGGCTTTCCAGGAACGAGGTTTCGCCGGTGTCGGCACGCTTGCGCGAACGCATGTAGAGCAGGCCGCCCGCCAGCAAGGCCACGGCTGCACCGCCACCCAGCATCAGCATCGGGTTGAGCGACTCCAACAGACCCGGCTCTTCCTGGGGCGCAGCCGGCGGCACTGGCAGCGCCGGGCGAGCCGACGAAGCCGCTTCTGACGCGGCCGAAGCCTGCTCGGCGGAGGCGGTGGCCCCCACTTCGCTGGCCGGCGCCGAAGCCGTGTCGATGACCACGGCAGGCGCAGAGGCCGGCAACGAGGACGGCGAGGAAGCGGGTTCTTCCACCTTGGGCGCCACGGCGCTGGCGGGCGCAGAAGCCACCACGGGCGGCGTCACCTTCGCCACCGCGGGCGCCGACGGCACAACCGGGGCCACCGGCGGCTTGACTTCAGGCTTGACTTCGGGGACCGGCGCCGGTTTGACCAGGGCAGCCGGCGCCTTCACTTCAGGGACCAAGGGCTTGGCCGGGGCAGGCGCAGGCGCCGGTGCGGGCTTGGTGGCCGCCACAGGCGCTTGTTCCTTGAGTTTGCGCAACTCGTCGATGTTCTTCGAGAGTTCGGCGACCCGGGTGCTGCCGTCGGCCTGGGCACGCGACTTGGCCAGCTTGTCTTCGACGCCCGGCTTGGCCGAGGTCGCCATGCCGCCCTTGCTCAGGGTCAGCTTGTCAGGCGTGGGCGCAGCCGCTGCCTTGCGGTCCTGGACTTCAGCTTCGACCTTGCCTGCCGCCTTGCGCTCTGCTTGCTGCGCAGGCGCAGCCGCCACGGCACCCGCCAATTGCTGGCGGTAGTTGGCGAAGTCCTGGCTCTGGGCCACGATGACCTGGCGAGCCTCTTCCGTGCTCAAGGACTGCAGCTGCTGGTTGTCGGGCACGTTCAGCACTGCACCGGACTTCAGTCGGTTCATGTTGCCGTTGAACGCGTCCGGGTTCTGGCGGTACAGACCCACCAGCATCTGGTCGAGCGACACGCCTTGGCGGCTTGTGCGAGCGGCGATGCCCGTCAGGGTGTCGCCAGCGCGCACCTTGACGCTGCTCGCGCCACCGGCTGCGTGGGGCGCCGGGGCGGCGGCACGTTGCTCAGGCGCAGGGGCCGGCGAAGGCTCTTTGGCCACGACCGGCTTTTCAGCCACGACGGGCTTTTCGGCCACCGGGGCGACAGGTTTGGCCGCGCCACGACGGCGCTGGCGGTTGTCGACCGCAGAAGCGGCCTCAGCCGCCGGCTTGGCCGTCGATTCGGGGGCAGGCGCAGGAGCAGGCTCCGGTGCGGCCGCTGCCGGCGCAGGCGCAGGGGCTGGCGCGTCCATGGCCGGCGCGTTCACGCTGGCCTGGTTGGTCACAGGCGGATCGAACAACAGCGTGTATTCGCGAACGAGGCGACCCGTGGACCAAGACAGGTCGAGGATCACGTCCACGAAGGGCTCTTGCACCGAGCGGTTGCTGGTGATCTTCAGGTAGGGGCGGCCATCAGCGCGGCGTTGCAGGCTGATGTTGGCACCGGAGAGCACCTGGTTGTAGTCCACACCGGCCGCACGGTAGGTGTCGGGCGTGGCCACCTTGACGGCCAGCGAGCCGCTTTCTTCGGGCGAGATGCTGGTGACGTCGATTTCCGCACGCAGGGATTCACCCAGCGCCGACTGGACATTCAATTTACCCAGCCCCAGCGACCACGACGCGGCAGGCATCAGCGCCAAGGTGGAAACCACGGCCGCCATGGCGAGCCGACTCGGGGCGAAACGTGGGGAAATCATTCGTTGGGCGCGCCCCGAGACAGATTCTGTCTGAGCAGGCGAATGGGTATTCACGGACGAATCGGAGACCGATTTCAGGCCCGTGGCAAAAGGTCCAAAGGACAGCATGTGAACTTTCAAGGCGTCTCCCAGGTCGTCGAGGGCCCGGCCCCGAAGGGAGCAAGCAAGCCCGAGGCGGGTGTGGGCTACCAACCGCCCACGAACGCACCCACCCTAAAGACGGTACGCAGCACAAAACACAATAGCATCAGGCAGATACGGTGACAAGCTCACGCAAATGCTGATCGGCTCGCGGCCCTGGCAGCCCCCTATGTCGAAGCGACCGCCCGCTGAAATTGTCGCCGATGGGCAACAACACTCAGCCTGCATAGTGTTTCAAATTGCGACCCGCCGGGGCGAGTTTCTGCGCCGGCGGGTCGGTTTGAATTGGAAATCAGGCTTCCAGCAGAATGCGCAGCATGCGGCGCAGGGGTTCGGCAGCGCCCCACAGCAATTGGTCGCCAATGGTGAAGGCGCCCACATATTCCGGGCCCATGGCCAGCTTGCGGATGCGGCCCACAGGGATGGTCAGGGTGCCGGTGGTGGCCACCGGGGTCAGGTCCTTGATGGTGGCTTCACGGGTGTTCGGCACGACCTTGGCCCAGGGGTTGTCGGCGGCGATCATGGCCTCGATGTCGGCCACGGGCACGTCCTTCTTCAGCTTGAAGGTCAGCGCCTGGCTGTGGCAGCGCATGGCGCCGATGCGCACGCAGAAGCCGTCCACGGGGATGGCGGCCGAGCCGAAGCCCTCACCCAGACCCAGGATCTTGTTGGTCTCGGCCATGCCCTTCCACTCTTCACGGCTTTGGCCGTTGCCCAGGTCCTTGTCGATCCAGGGGATGAGCGAGCCACCCAGCGGCACGCCGAAGTTGGCGGTCTCGGCTTCGGTCAGCGAGCGCTGTTTGGTGATGATCTTGCGGTCGATCTCCAGGATGGCGCTCTTGGGGTCGTCCAGCAACGAACGCACTTCGGCGTTCAGGGTGCCGAACTGGGTCAGCAGCTCGCGCATGTGCTGGGCACCACCGCCGGAAGCGGCCTGGTAGGTCTGGGTGGACATCCACTCGACCAGACCGGCCTTGTACAGCGCGCCCACGCCCATCAGCATGCAGCTGACGGTGCAGTTGCCGCCGATCCAGTCCTTGCCGCCCTTGGCCATCGAATCCTTGATGACGGGCATGTTGACCGGGTCCAGCACGATGATGGCGTCGTCCTTCATGCGCAGCGTCGAGGCGGCGTCAATCCAGTGGCCATGCCAGCCGGCAGCACGCAGCTTGGGGTACACCTCGGAGGTGTAGTCGCCGCCTTGGGCGGTCAGGATGATTTCGCAACGCTTGAGTTCGTTGATGTCGAAAGCGTCCTTCAGGGTCTTCTCGTTCTTGGCCATGGCCGGGGCGGCGCCGCCGGCGTTGGAGGTCGAGAAGAACAGGGGTTCGAAGTGGGCGAAGTCGCCTTCGGCCTGCATGCGGTCCATCAGAACCGAGCCGACCATGCCGCGCCAGCCGACCAGACCAACCAGAGTCGTTGCCATGATGTTTTCCTTCAGAGATTCAAAAGAGTTCGGTGCCGATCAGCCCTGGGCCTTCAGCGCGGCCACCACGGCGTCGCCCATCTGGACGGTGCCGACCTTGGTGGTGCCTTCGGAGTAGATGTCGGGGGTGCGCAGGCCTTGCTCCAGCACGGACTGCACGGCGCGCTCGATGCGGCTGGCGGCTTCTTCCTGGTTCAGGCTGAAGCGCAGCATCATGGCGGCGCTCAGGATGGTGGCCAACGGGTTGGCCACGCCCTTGCCGGCGATGTCGGGGGCCGAGCCGTGGCTGGGCTCGTAGAGGCCCTGGCCCTTGGCGTTGAGCGAAGCAGAAGGCAGCATGCCGATCGAGCCGGTCAGCATGGCAGCAGCATCCGACAGGATGTCGCCGAACATGTTGCCGGTGAACAGCACGTCGAACTTCTTGGGTGCCTTGACCAGCTGCATCGCGGCGTTGTCCACGTACATGTGGTCGAGTTCGATGTCGGGGTACTGGGCATGCACCTCGGTGACCACATCCTTCCAGAACTGGAAGGTCTCCAGCACGTTGGCCTTGTCGACGCTGGTCACGCGCTTGTTGCGCTTGCGGGCGGCCTGGAAGGCCACGTGCGCGATGCGCTCGATCTCGGGACGCGAGTAGCGCATCGTGTCGAAGGCTTCCGGCGCGCCCTTGAACTCGCCGTCCGGCGATTCGCGGCGGCCGCGCGGCTGGCCGAAGTAGATGTCGCCGGTCAGCTCACGGATGATGAGGATGTCCAGGCCCGCCACCAGCTCAGGCTTGAGGCTGGAGGCGTGCGTGAGCTGCGGGTAGCAGATGGCCGGACGGAAGTTGGCGAACAGGCCCATGTTCTTGCGCAGGCCCAGGATGGCTTGCTCAGGACGCAGGGGGCGGTCCAGCTTGTCGTACTTCCAGTCGCCCACCGAGCCGAACAACACGGCATCAGACTGCATGGCCAGTTTCAGGGTGTGCTCGGGCAGCGGGTGGCCGTGGGCGTCAAAGGCGGCACCGCCGACCTTGGCCTCTTCCAGCTTCATCTGCAGGTCCAGCACGTTGAGCACCTTGACCGCTTCGTTGACGATCTCGGGGCCAATGCCGTCACCCGGCAGCACAGCGATGTTCATGACCATGGTTGTCTCTCGGAACTTCTATCAGTGAGGCATCAAACGATGCGGTTGTTCAGCCAAGGCTTCTGGGCCAGGCGCTCGGCTTCATAGGCCTTGATCTTGTCGGCGTGACGCAGGGTCAGGCCGATGTCGTCGAAGCCGTTGAGCAGGCAGTACTTGCGGAAGGGCTGCACGTCGAAAGGCAACTCCACGCCGTCGGCCTTGATCACGACCTGGCGCTCCAGGTCGATGGTCAGCTCGTAGCCCGGGAAGGCGGCCACTTCGTTGAACAGCTGGTCGACCTGCGACTCGCTCAACACGATGGGCAGCACGCCATTCTTGAAGCAGTTGTTGAAGAAGATGTCGGCGAAGCTCGGCGCGAGGATGGCGCGAAAGCCATATTGCTCCAGCGCCCAGGGGGCGTGCTCACGGCTGGAGCCGCAGCCAAAGTTCTGGCGGGCGATCAGCACCGACGCGCCCTTGTAGCGCGGTTGGTTGAGCACGAAATCCGGGTTGGGCTTGCGGCTGGCCGGGTCTTGGCCGGGCTCACCCACATCGAGGTAGCGCCACTCGTCGAACAGGTTGGGGCCAAAGCCCGTGCGCTTGATCGACTTCAGGTATTGCTTGGGGATGATGGCGTCGGTGTCGACGTTCTCGCGGTCCATGGGCGCCACGAGGCCCTTGTGAATGCGGAAGGCTTGCATGGTGTGTCTCGAACTCAGGCGATGCGGCGAACGTCAACGAAGTGGCCTTGCATGGCGGCAGCGGCAGCCATGGCCGGGCTCACCAGGTGGGTGCGGCCACCCGCGCCCTGACGGCCTTCGAAGTTGCGGTTGCTGGTCGAAGCGCAGCGCTCACCCGGGTCCAGGCGATCGGCGTTCATGGCCAGGCACATCGAGCAGCCCGGCTCGCGCCATTCAAAACCGGCGGCCTTGAAGATCTGGTCGAGGCCTTCGCGCTCGGCTTGCTCCTTGACCAGGCCCGAGCCCGGGACCACCAGGGCCAGCTTCACGTTGGACGCCACGCGGCCACCGATGCGCTTGACCACTTCGGCCGCGGCACGCATGTCTTCGATGCGGCTGTTGGTGCACGAGCCGATGAACACCTTGTCGATGCGGATGTCGCTGATGGCCTTGTTCGGCTCCAGCGCCATGTACTGCAGCGCACGCTCCATGGCCGAGCGTTTGACAGCGTCCTTTTCCTTGTCGGGATCGGGCACGCGGTCGTCGATCGACAGCACCATCTCGGGCGAGGTGCCCCAGGTGACTTGCGGCTTGATCTCGTCGGCGTTCAACTCGACCACCGTGTCGAACTTCGCGTCGACGTCAGAGCGCAAGGTGCGCCAGTAGGCGATGGCCTGCTCCAACTCCACGCCGGTGGGCGTGTACGGGCGGTTCTGCACATACTGGATGGTGGTCTCGTCCACCGCCACCAGGCCCGCGCGGGCGCCAGCTTCGATGGCCATGTTGCAGACCGTCATGCGGCCTTCCATGGTCAGGCCACGGATGGCGCTGCCCGCGAATTCGATGGTGTAGCCGGTGCCGCCAGCGGTGCCGATCTTGCCAATGATGGCCAGCACCACGTCTTTGGCGGTCACGCCCTTGGCCAGCGTGCCTTCGACCTTGACCAACATGTTCTTGGCCTTCTTGGCCAGCAGCGTCTGGGTGGCCAGCACGTGCTCGACCTCGGACGTGCCGATGCCATGGGCCAGCGCACCGAAGGCGCCGTGCGTGGAGGTGTGGCTGTCGCCGCAGACCACGGTCATGCCAGGCAGGGTGGCCCCCTGCTCCGGGCCAATGACGTGAACGATGCCCTGACGCTTGTCGCTCATCTTGAACTGCGTCAGGCCAAAGCGGTCGCAATTCTTGTCCAGGGTGTCGACTTGCAGCTTGGAGACCGGGTCAGCGATGCCTTGCGTGCGGTCGGTGGTGGGCACGTTGTGGTCGCTCACGGCCAGGTTGGCCGACAGGCGCCACACCTTGCGGCTGGCCATGTCCAGGCCTTCGAACGCCTGCGGGCTGGTCACTTCATGGACCAGGTGGCGGTCGATGTACAGCACGGCAGTGCCGTCATCTTCGGTGTGGACGACGTGCTCGTCCCAGATCTTGTCGTAGAGGGTGCGTCCCATGGTGCTCAATCTGCGCGCGGTTGGCGCGAGGGTCTGTCAGGGCCCCGCTTTGAGGGGAAAGACCGCGATTTTAAGCCACCTGCGCCCACAGGCGTGAAAGCCACCACCAGCGCCGCGTCCGGCGTGGTGGGGGTCGCCCGGCGACCGGCGCGCACCCCCAACTCCGGAAGCCCAAAAAGCAGAAAGGGCATGCCCTCCCCGACATGCCCTTCTGCCGCCTACTGGCTTTTTTCACGGCTCTGACGGCCGCTCCTCCCTTTTCTCCGTGTGACAGCGTCAAGACTCTCTTGATGTCCGTAACTATATCACCATCTGATGGCGCAGCGGTTGCCATGAAGTAGCAACATTTTGTACATTAGGTGGCCAGACGCGACACCACCCTCCCGCAAGATCGTGGACATCACGCTGTAAAATCTTGCCTCCCCGCCGCTTAACCATCTGCATTCAACAACGGAGCACAGGCCGACATGAGCATGATCAAGGTCATGATTGCTGACGATCACCCCCTCATCGTGGAGGGCCTGTCGAGCGTGCTCGCTCGCCATGGTCTCCAGGTGGTGGGCTCGGCCAGCGAAGCGGCGGCCGTGGTCGACACGTATGAAAGCGTCCGCCCTGACCTGCTGGTGCTCGACCTGCGTTTTGGCGAAGGCAGCATTGGCGGCCTCGACATCCTGGAACAACTGATGGCCCGCCAGCCCCAGGCTCGGGTGGTGATCTACACGCAGTTCGACCAAAGCACGGTGATTCGCGAAGCCTACAAGCGCGGTGCGCGTGCGTTCATCCCCAAAGCCACCGACCCGACCGAGGTTGCGGAGGCGCTGGTGAAGGTCCACCAGGGGGAAACGGTGTTCCTGCCCGAGATCGCCAACCGACTGGCGATGCTGAGCGTGCATGGCGACCAATCGCCGGTGTCGCGCCTTCAACCCCGGGAGGTCGAGGTGTTCAAGCTGATGGCGCAAGGGCTGACCAACGTTGAGATCGCCGACCGCATGAACCTCTCGCCCAAGACGATCAGCACCACAAGTCAGGGAATCAAAGATCAACTCGGGGTGCAACGAGCGGCCGACATCACCCTGCTTGCGGTGAAATGCGGGCTGATAGAACCGTGAGAATCACGGCTCCTCCCCCACCGTTCTCCGCAGTCCTCCCATGAACGCCTTTGCACGCCACGCCTTGTCCGTGGCCTGTGTGTCCCTTTGCCTGTCTGGCCAGCCCGCTGGGGCCCAGCAGGACCCGCTCGACGAGCAAGACACCACCGCCTACAACTACCCGGTGGTGATCACACCGACCCGTCTCAAGCAGTCGATCGCCGATGTGCCTGGCAGCGTCACCATCATCACGGGTGACACCATGCGCCGCTACGGCATCCAGAACATCCCGGACGCCCTCCGGCTCGTGCCCGGCATGGCCGTCACCCATGTTTCGGGCAACGATGACCGCATCAACTACCACGGTACCGACGTGGTGGCCCCTCGGCGCATGAACGTCCTGGTGGACGGCATGGCCGCCTACGGCACCACCTTGTCCCGCGTGGACTGGTCGGCGCTCCCCGTGGCCTTGGAAGACATCGAGCGCATCGAAGTCTCGCGAGGCCCGGACTCCGCCGCCTATGGCCCCAACTCGATGATGGCGGTCATCAACATCATCACCCGCGAACCCCGCGATGTGGGCAATGCGCTGGTGTCCGTGGGCCTGGGCAGCCACCGGGCGGGCGACGGCACGGTGCGCCTGGGCACCCGCCTGGGCGAAGGCACCCATGTCACGTTGACGGCCGACACCAGCCGCAACAGCGGCTACGACAACCTCTCCGTGCCGGGCGGCGACCGCGACAGCTCTTTCATCCGCCGAGGCAGCCTGCGCAGCCGCACCACCATCGACAGCCACAACTCGCTGGAATTGCTGGGCAGCCATGTGCAGGGCGTCAAGCAGGTGGCCACGGCGGGCGACCCCAATCAGCAGTCTTACCCTGACATCACGCAACGCAGCAGCAACCTGGCTGGGCGCTGGACCACGACGCTGTCGGCCAGCCACGAACTGCAGGTGCGTGCACTGGCCATGAGCAGCTCCACGCGGCAAGACTGGCGGACCTGCACCTGGGCGTTCATGCTCAACCAGGACGTGGTCGATGTGGTGAACAACCACCCCGAGCTGGCCGCCGCGGTGTCCCACGGCGGAGACGCCCGCACCCTGCTGTTGACCAACTCGCAGCTGGCCGCGCTGTTGAGCCCGGCAGAAGTGACCAGGTTGCTGGGGGCCTTGGCCGCCATGGGCGGCACCCAAGGTGCACTGCAAAACACCTGCGGCCTCACCAACAACAACATGGATGAGAGCCGCAGCCAGATCGAGCTGCAAGACACCCTGGTGGTCAATGACCGCTTGCGGCTGGTCACCGGCGCGGGCCTGCGCCGGCAAAGCGCCACCAGCGACACCTTGTTCACCGGCACGGTGAACAGCACCGTGCGCTGGTTGTATGGCAACGGCGAATACCGTGCCCTGCCCTCGCTGACGCTCAACGCGGGCGGCTATTACGAATCGAACTCCCTCAGCGGCAACAGCTTTTCGCCTCGGGCGGCAGCCAACTACCACTTCTCGGACAGCCAGACCATCCGCCTGGTCTATTCCAAGGGCAGCCGCTCTCCGGACGCCCTGGAAGTGCGCGGCAACTGGGCGCCCACCGTGGACCAGATCACGCCCCCGCTGCAAGGCACCATCACCAGCGCCCGCACCTTTGCCCTGTTGCGCGGCAACCCCGGCCTGGTGGAAGAGCGCAACACCTCGCTGGAGCTGGGCCACGTGCTGGCGCTGCGCAACTGGGGCATGGTGATCGACTCGCGTGTGTTCAAGGACAGGCTGACCGACCTGATCACCAACTACTCCACCTATTACCAGCTCACCCCCAACAACGACACCAGCCTGAAGCTCGCCGGTGCCGAAACCCAGGTCAACTGGGACCAAGGTGGCGACTGGTCCGGGTGGCTGCATTACGCCTACCTGGTGAATTACGCCGCCAGCAACCAGGTCGAACAAACGCAATGGTCACGCCACAGCGGTGGCGTGGGCGTGTCCAGGCGCATCAACGACCACTGGCTGGCCGCCTTGTCGACCGTCCATTCGTCGGCCGAAGGCTTCCGCCAGTCCCGCTACGGTCGCACCGACCTGACCGTGACGCACCAGTTGCGTCTCGATGGCAAAGACATTGCCACGTCGCTGACGGCGAGCTACATGCACACCCCGACCATCACCACCTACATGGGCTGGCAATCGGGCTCGGTGCAATCCAGCTACAACGACCGACTGGGGCTGTACGCCAAAGTCCGGGTCGGCTTCTGAGCGCGACGGCCGTCGCCCTTCCACCGTGCAGCCCGCATCGCCCCCCTTAACCCTCGACCAGGCGCGCAGACGCCGGCTGGCCTTGGCTTTGGGCTTGGGCTTGGGGTCCGGCGGCGGCCTGCATGGCCTGGCGATGGCCAGCCCCATGGTGGGACGCGACTTGCGTGTCTACCCACCGGCAGACACCAGCAGCCTGAAGCCGCTGCTGCAGGCCCTGCGTCAACACTGCCCCAACCTGCTGTTCGACAGCGAAGCCCCGCCGCTGGACTTGCGCAAGCCCGGGCTGCACCTCGCCCTGGGGCCGCAAGGCTTGCGCCGGGCCCTGGCCCAGCCCGCGCAAGTCCCGATCGTCAGCGCACTGACGTCCAGCGCGGTCTACCGGCGGATGCTCGGCGGCAACCCTCATGAAAGTGGCTTGATCACCGCCATCCACGCAGAGGCCTCGCCACTGGCGCAAATGCAAGTGGTGTCTGCGCTGTTCGAGCGCAAAGTCACTGTGGGCGTGTTGCTGTCGGACGGCTCTGCCCACATGGAGCGCCCCTTGCGGCAAGCCGCACAGGCCCAAGGCCTGGACATCCAGATCCTGAACGTGGCGGCCAACCAGGACCCTGCGCGGGCCCTCAACGGCCTGGCCAACATCCAGGTGCTCATGGCGGTGCCGGATGGCGCCTTGTACACGCCCGACAACCTGCGGGGCGTGCTCGAGTCCACTTACCGACGCGGCATGCCCGTGATCGGCTTCTCACAGGCCACCGTGGCCGCCGGCACCCTGGCCTGCGCGCACGCCGACCTCGACGACGCCACCACCGACCTCATGGAGCTGCTCGACAACCTGCCCGCCAACCCGACCTCGCTGCCCGAAGCCCGTCACCCGCGCTACTGGCGGGTGGCGATCAACGACAGCGTGGCCCGTTCACTCGGCCTGGTGGTGAGCGAGCGGCTGCGCACCCTGGGCAGCCGTCCTGGCGGGAGAAGCGCATGAACTGGCAATGGCGCCGCCCTGGCGGCATCACCGTCCGCTTGCTGACCCTGGCCGTGCTGCCGGCCAGCCTGATGTTCATCATGGTCACGGTGGCCATGTACGTGGGCACCATCAACGACGTGCGGCGAGACGTGGGCGAGCGGGGCCGCCTGATCGCGATGGCCCTGGCCCAGAGCAGCCCTTACGGCCTGGTTTCAGGCAACCTGGCTTACGTGCAGACCACCATGCGCCAGTTGGTGGAAGGCGACCCCAGCATCGTTTGCATCGAGCTGGTGGATGCCCAAAGTCGCCCGCAAACCGGCTATTGCCCCAAGCGCCAGGTCGAGACCCACGGCACCTACGAAGCCCAAGTGCACATCGAATCGATGGGCAACACCGACCTGCTGGACCCTTACGCCCCTCAGGCCAGCGCCCAGCTGCGGCAGTTGGGCACGGTGCGCGTGACGATGTCGGCTTCCCCGGTGTTCGACAAACGCCGCGGCGCCATGCTGGCAGGCCAATTGGTCGCACTGGTGGTGGCCGCCGTGACGTGCCTGATCGCCTGGCGCGTGACGCGGCGCCTTCGTGTGACCTTGGCCGCCCTGCTCACCGCCTTGCGCGGCATCCGACGCGGCGAGTTCGACGTGTCGCTCGACATCAACGCACCGGATGAGTTGGGTGAAATGCAGCGCACGGTCTTGCAGATGGCCGACGCCTTGCGCACCGCGCGCGACGACCTGGAGCACCAGGTCAAGACCCGCACCCACGAGCTCAACATCGCGCTCGACCAGATCCGCGAATCGGACGCCGAGAAGCGCCGCCTCATCACCCACAGCAACGCGATGATCGAAGCCGACCGCAAGCGCGTGGCCGTCGACATCCACGACCACCTGGGCGCCAGCCTGATTTCGGTGCGCCTGGAAGCTTCGGCCCTGGCCGCCCACGCGGACAGCTCGGGCCACACCGACCTGGCACGCAGCGCTCGCCGCATCGCCGACACGGTGCAAGCGCTCTACGTCAGTTCGCGCGACATCATCAAGAGCCTGCGCCCGGAAGTGCTCGACACCTTGGGGCTGGCCGGCGCCGTGGAAGAGCTGGTGACCGGCCTGGACAAGGTCCACCCGGATTGCCGCTTCCACCTGCTGCCCCTGCCGCAGCTGCCCCCCATCTGCAGCGAACTGGCCATGCAGGCTTACCGTGTGCTTCAGGAAAGCTGCACCAACATCATCAAGCACGCCCAGGCCACGGAAGCCTGGGTGAGCCTCCAGGTCGACAAGAACTCCGGACGCCTGACCATGCAGATCCGCGACAACGGCTGCGGCTTCGACACCAGCACGTCCACCCGTCAGGGCCTGGGG
Organism: Pseudomonadota bacterium; assembly: GCA_041169085.1. Taxonomy (GTDB): domain Bacteria; phylum Pseudomonadota; class Gammaproteobacteria; order Burkholderiales; family Burkholderiaceae_C; genus Aquabacterium. The sequence continues at coordinate 15,917 of JBEEJT010000268.1, forward strand.
CTCATTGGCATGCGCGAGCGCGTGGCGTCGGTGGGCGGCGAGCTGTTCATCTCTTCGCCCAAAGGCCAGGGCACGACCGTGACGGTGTTGCTGCCGCTCCAAGAGCGCAAGGCCACGTGGACCACACCGGGTTGACGCGCCCGGCTGGAGCCCGAGCCACCAGGGCCAGCAGCGCCGCCCCAAGAAAAAAACCCCGGCAAGCCGGGGTTTTTTGTGGGTCGCGGGCCGGCAGCGCCGACCCGACTGGCCCGATCAACGCGAAGCGATGGGCTTGACGTCGCGCTTCTCGGCGCCGACGAACAGCTGACGGGGACGGCCGATCTTGTACTCGGGGTCGCCGATCATTTCGTCGAGCTGAGCGATCCAGCCCACGGTGCGAGCCAGGGCGAAGATGGCGGTGAACAGCTGCACGGGGATGCCGATGGCGCGCTGCACGATGCCCGAGTAGAAGTCGACGTTCGGGTACAGCTTGCGCGACACGAAGTAGTCGTCTTCCAGAGCGATCTTTTCCAGGGCCATGGCCAGCTTGAACAGCGGGTCGTTTTGCAGGCCCAGTTCGGTCAGCACTTCGTGGCAGGTTTCGCGCATCAGCTTGGCGCGCGGGTCGTAGTTCTTGTACACGCGGTGACCGAAGCCCATCAGCTTGGTGGCCGAGTTCTTGTCCTTCACTTCAGCGATGAAGGTGCCGATCTTCTCGACGCCGCCATTGCGCTGGATGTCTTCCAGCATGTTCAGGGCAGCTTCGTTGGCGCCACCGTGAGCCGGGCCCCACAGGCAGGCCACGCCAGCGGCGATGGCAGCGAACGGGTTGGTGCCCGACGAGCCGCACAGGCGCACGGTCGAGGTCGAAGCGTTTTGCTCGTGGTCGGCGTGCAGGATGAAGATGCGGTCCATGGCGCGCACCAGCACGTCGTTGACCTTGTAGTCTTCGCACGGCGTGGCGAACATCATGCGCATGAAGTTCTCGGTGTACGACAGGTCGTTCTTCGGGTAGATGAACGGCTGGCCGATCGAGTACTTGTAGGCCATGGCGACCAGGGTCGGCATCTTGGCGATCAGGCGGATCGCGGCGACCTTGCGGTGCTCAGGGTTGTTGATGTCGGTGCTGTCGTGGTAGAAGGCCGACAGGGCACCCACCAGACCGGTCATCACGGCCATCGGGTGAGCGTCGCGGCGGAAACCACGCAGGAAGAACTGCATCTGCTCGTTGACCATGGTGTGGTTCGTCACGCGGTTGACGAACTCGTCCTTCTGGCCTTGGTTCGGCAGTTCGCCGTTCAGCAGCAGGTAGCAGGTTTCCAGGAAGTCGCAGTTGGTGGCCAGCTGCTCGATGGGGTAGCCGCGATACAGCAGTTCGCCCTTGTCGCCGTCGATGTAGGTGATCTTCGAGTTGCACGAAGCCGTCGACAGGAAGCCGGGGTCGTACGTGAACTTGCCGGTTTGGCCGTACAGCTTGCGAATGTCGATCACGTCAGGACCGATGCTGCCCTTGTAGATGGGCAGTTCCATGCTGGGGCTGCCGTCAGAGAACGACAGGGTGGCTTTCACGTCGGACGGTGTCATGAGCACTCCTAAGGGCGGTCTTGTTAGATGAGAGAAATGGGGTGACCCAAGGGCAAACCTGAGTCGAGATTATGTATGTGCTTGCGCGCGGTTCAGGGTTTTCCGTCGTGACATCCGCCCCGATCAGGCAGCCTTGAGCACGCGCATCATCGTCAGTACTTCGAGCATTTCCGGCGAAGCCTGCCCCACTTCGGGCTCTTTGCGAACCAAAAGCAAGTCGAGCAGGTCATTGTCCGACAGGTCCATGAGCTCAAGCAAGCCTTGGACCAAGGAAACCGTGAGGGCTTCGCCGTGGCGCTCGAAAAAGCGCTCGATGAAAAGGTCGTTTTCGAGCAAGCCCCGGCGGCAGCGCCAGCGCAGGCGCCTGAGCACGTCCGGATCGGGACGGTCAGTGCCCTGGACGGGCGCGGCTTGAGGGGTGGTCATGGCCAAAGCTTGCAGAAAAAAGTAAGTGGCGTTGCGATCGGGATCAGACGGCGCGCTTGACCATCAGTTCCTTGATCTTGCCGATGGCCTTCGTGGGGTTCAGGCCCTTCGGGCAGACGTCCACGCAGTTCATGATGGTGTGGCAACGGAACAGACGGTACGGGTCTTCGAGGTTGTCGAGACGCGCGGCGGTGTCCTGGTCACGGCTGTCGGCGATGAAGCGGTAAGCCTGCAGCAGACCGGCGGGGCCCACGAACTTGTCGGGGTTCCACCAGAAGCTGGGGCAGCTGGTCGAGCAGCTGGCGCACAGGATGCACTCGTACAGGCCGTCGAGCTCTTCACGCTCTTCAGGCGACTGCAGACGCTCCTTGTCGGGCGGCGGCGTGTCGTTGACCAGGTACGGCTTGATCGAGTTGTACTGCTTGAAGAACTGCGTCATGTCCACGATCAGGTCGCGAACCACGGGCAGGCCCGGCAGCGGCTTGAGCACGACCACTTGCGGCAGGGTGCGCATGTTGGTCAGGCAGGCCAGGCCGTTCTTGCCGTTGATGTTCATGGCGTCCGAACCGCACACGCCTTCACGGCACGAACGACGGAACGACAGAGTCGGGTCCACAGCCTTGAGCTTGACCAGGGCGTCCAGCAGCATGCGTTCGTTGCCGTCGAGTTCGATCTCGATGGTCTGCATGTACGGCTTGGCGTCCTTGTCCGGATCGTAGCGATAGATTTGGAAAGTGCGCTTTTGGCTCATGATGAATTCCTAAATGCTTCGTTCGCTGCGATCAGAAGGTACGGACCTTCGGGGGCACCGATTCCACGGTCAGCGGGGTGAGGTTCACCGGCTTGTAGTCCAGGCGGTTGCCTTGGGAGTACCACAGGGTGTGCTTCATCCAGTTGGCGTCGTCGCGGTTCGGGAAGTCGTTGTGGGCGTGAGCGCCACGCGATTCCGGACGGGCAGCGGCCGAGGTCATGGTGGCCTGAGCGGCTTCGATCAGGTTCTCGACTTCCAGGGCTTCGATGCGGGCGGTGTTGAACACCTTCGAGCTGTCCTTCAGGCCAATGCTGCTCACGCGGTCGCGGATGGCATTGATCTTCTTGACGCCCTCTTCCATCGACGCTTGGGTGCGGAACACACCAGCGTGCTTCTGCATGGTCGCGCGGATGTCGTTGGCCACATCTTGGCAGTACTCGCCGTTCTTCTGGTTGTCCAGACGGGCCAGACGCGACAGGGTGTAGTCGGCGGCGTCCTTGGGCAGCGGCTTGTGGTTCTTCGTCTTGAGGTTGAAGTCCACGATGTGGTTGCCGGCGGCACGGCCGAACACCACCAGGTCGAGCAGCGAGTTGGTGCCCAGGCGGTTGGCGCCGTGCACCGACACGCACGAGCATTCACCCACGGCGTACAGACCGTTGATCACGTCGTTGTGCTTGCCGTTGTTGGGCACGACCACCTGACCGTGAACGTTGGTGGGGATGCCACCCATCTGGTAGTGGATGGTCGGCACCACGGGGATCGGCTCCTTGGTGATGTCGACGTTGGCGAAATTGTGGCCAATCTCGAACACCGAGGGCAGACGCTTCATGATCGTCTCGGCGCCCAAGTGGGTCATGTCCAGCAGCACGTAGTCCTTGTTGGGGCCACAGCCACGGCCTTCCTTGATTTCCTGGTCCATCGAGCGGGACACGAAGTCACGCGGCGCCAGGTCCTTCAGGGTGGGGGCATAACGCTCCATGAAGCGCTCGCCGTTGCTGTTGCGCAGGATCGCGCCTTCGCCACGGCAGCCTTCGGTCAGCAGCACGCCCGCGCCGGCCACACCGGTGGGGTGGAACTGCCAGAACTCCATGTCTTCCAGCGGGATGTTGGCGCGGGCAGCCATGCCCAGGCCGTCGCCGGTGTTGATGAAGGCGTTGGTCGAAGCCTGGTAGATGCGGCCGGCACCACCGGTGGCGAACAGCACCGTCTTGGCGTGCAGGATGTGGATGTCACCCGTTTCCATTTCCAGGGCGGTCACGCCGACCACATCGCCATCGGCGTCGCGGATCAGGTCGAGGGCCATCCATTCCACGAAGAACTGGGTGCGGGCCTTCACGTTCTGCTGGTACAGGGTGTGCAGCAGGGCGTGGCCGGTGCGGTCAGCGGCGGCGCAAGCGCGTTGCACCGGCTTTTCACCGTAGTTGGCGGTGTGACCACCGAACGGACGCTGGTAGATCGTGCCGTCAGGGTTGCGGTCGAAAGGCATGCCGAAGTGTTCGAGTTCGTACACGACCTTCGGGGCTTCGCGGCACATGAATTCGATGGCGTCCTGGTCGCCGAGCCAGTCGGAACCCTTGACGGTGTCGAAGAAGTGATAGTGCCAGTTGTCTTCCGACATGTTGCCCAGCGAGGCACCGATGCCGCCTTGGGCAGCCACGGTGTGCGAGCGGGTCGGGAAGACCTTGGACAGCACGGCCACGTTCAGGCCAGCCAGAGACAGTTGCAGCGAAGCGCGCATGCCGGAACCGCCGGCACCCACGATCACGACATCAAACTTGCGGGTAGGAAGAGAGGTAGCGCTCATTTTTTTACAGTCTCCACAGCACTTGGATGGCCCAGCCGGCGCAGCCCACGAGCCACACGATGGCAAACACATGCAGGCCCAGGCGGATGCTCACGGGCTTGATGTAGTCCATGAAGATGTCACGGATGCCCACCCACACGTGGTACAGGATGGCCAGGATCACGACGAAGGTCAGGAACTTCATCCATTGCTGGGAGAAGATGGCCGACCAGCGGTAGTAGTCGACGGCACCACCGAAGATGACCTGCACCAGCAGGACAACGGTATAGAGGGCCATCAGGACGGCGGTGACGCGCTGGGCCAACCAGTCACGCAGGCCATAGCTCGCACCGGTGACGATGCGCTTGGTTCCGTAGTTTTGAGACATGAGTGTCGTTCCTCAGCAGAAATCAGAACAGACCGAAGAGCTTGGCGCCCAGGACCACGGTCAGGCCAACGCTGATGGCCAGGGTGGCAACGGCGGACGACTTGCCTTGCTCTTTGGAGACGCTGTGGGTGGCGTCCATGATCAGGTGACGCACGCCAGCGGTGAAGTGGTGCAGGTAGGCCCAGATCAGACCCAGCGCGATCAGCTTGAAGAACCAACCCGGGACGGCGCCGTCAGCGCAACCTGCCGCGAAGACGCCCGTGAACTGGGCGTACGAAATCTCGGACGTGACGCTGGTGTCGAACATCCAGATGATGAACGGCATCAGCAGGAACATGATCACACCGCTGATGCGGTGCAGGATCGACACGATGCCGGCCGGGGGCAGGCGGTAGGACATGAGGTCCGTGACGTGGATGTTCCGGTAGACCGGACGTGGGGGTTTCGCGTTTTCAGCCATGTTGAAGAAGGCTCCTGCCGAGCGTCAAAGAACTGTCAAATGAGGCGGGATTTTAGGGCAATCCCCAGCCCGGCCAGCACACCGGGTTGAGTCCAAGCTTGGTTTTGTCCTCAAATCGCTGAGCTGGTGTGATCGTTTGCCGTGACTAACTCAACTCGTTGCGGTAGTGGTGCTTGTCTGTGCGGTACAGGCCCTTGCGCAATTCGACGGGCTGGTCACCGTAGGTGTAAGAAAGGCGCTCCACGCTCAACAGCGGCGCCCCCAGGGGCACATTCAAGCGCTCGGCGGCCAGGGCGTCTGCCGCCACGCCACGGATTTTTTCTTCGGCGCGGATCATGCGCACGCCGAATTCGGATTCGAACAGGCCGTACATGGGGCCGCGGTATTCGCTCAAGCGCTCTGCGGTCAGGCCTTTGAAAAGGTGCCCGGGCAGCCAGATGTCATCGAACACCACGGGCTGGCCAGAAAAGTGCAGCACCCGGCGCACTTCGACCACCATGTCACCCGCCTTCAGCTTGAGCAAGCGGGCCACGTCCACCGGGGCACGCAGGCGACGGCAATCGAGGAATTCACGCTGGGCTGCGCCTTCTTGCTGGGGCGCCTGGACATCGGGGGCGACGCGCAGAAAGCGGTACTGGACCTGCTCTTCGGCATGGGTGGCCACGAAGGTGCCCTTGCCTTGCCGCCGCGTGAGCAGGTTCTCGGCAGCGAGTTCGTCCACGGCCTTGCGCACCGTGCCCTGGCTGACCTTGAAGCGCGAGGCCAGTTCGATTTCGCTGGGGATGGCCTCGCCCGGGCGCCACTCACCGCTTTGGAGGCTGTGCAGGATGAGGGCCTTGATCTGCTGGTAGAGCGGACTGAAGGCGGGGGGCGCCGGCATGGCAGCCGACGCAGGCGCGCCGACACCAACGGCCAAGCCGTCCTGGCGCGCGACGGACGCGGGAGCGTCTGGGGCTGCAGATGTGGGCAAGGCGGGCACCGAAGTGTGGATTAAGACTGGGTCGCCGGCGGGGTGTGCCAGCGAAAGGCATCAAGCGGCACGGGGTGTGTGCCGATTGAGGTGGATTGCACCACAAGCTGGTACACAAGTCCACCACTGGGTTGAATGATGTCTTATATAAGACATATGAATTCCCCCCAGTTCACGCAGTTTCTTCGCCCAAGCGTCCCGCGCCGCACTACACTTGCGGGTTTTCCACACCAACCCTCCTTCAACCTCCTTCGGAGTTGCATATGAGCAAAGCACCCGTTCGCGTCGCCGTCACCGGCGCTGCTGGCCAAATCGGCTACGCCCTCCTGTTCCGCATCGCCTCGGGCGAAATGCTGGGCAAGGACCAGCCCGTGATCCTGCAACTGCTGGAGATCCCGGACGAGAAGGCTCAGAACGCTCTGAAGGGCGTGATCATGGAGCTGGAAGACTGCGCCTTCCCGCTGCTGGCCGGCATCGAAGCCCACAGCGACCCGATGACCGCCTTCAAGGACACCGACTACGCTCTGCTGGTTGGCGCCCGTCCCCGCGGCCCCGGCATGGAGCGCGCTGACCTGCTGGCCGCCAACGCCCAGATCTTCACCGCTCAAGGCAAGGCCCTGAACGCCGTGGCTTCGCGCAACGTGCGCGTGCTGGTGGTCGGCAACCCCGCCAACACCAACGCCTACATCG
>JBEEJT010000269.1:0-4054 GCA_041169085.1 Pseudomonadota bacterium
GTTCCCGCTGCTTCATGTCCAGCAGTTCATGGTCAGCGCTCGGGTAGCGTTGGCTTGCGGCCGGGCCAGCCCCCTCGGCGCTCGACAAGCCACCGGCTTCGTGCTCCAGCTTGCTGCGCAACGCCAGGATGTCGCTCACCAACTGCTGCTCAAAGGCCCAGCGCTCTTCGTCGGCCTTGAGCGTGGCCACCAGCTGGCTGCGCTCGTCGGCCAGCTCACCCAGCCGAGCCGTGTGCTTCGCCCCTGCGGCTTCTTCACGGCGCAAGGCCTGGGCTTCGGCGTCCAGGCGCTCGATGCGCTTGCGGGCCTCTTCGATGCGAGCAGGCGTCGCACTTTGGCCCAAAGCCACCTTGGCGCAAGCAGTGTCGAGCACGCTGACGGCCTTGTCCGGCAGCTGGCGACCACTGATGTAGCGCGCCGACAAGCGCACCGCTTCGCTGATGGCCTCGTCGTACAGGCGCACCCCGAAATGCTTCTCCATCAAGGGCGCCATGCCGCGCAACATCGCGCAAGCCAACTCTTCCGAAGGCTCTTCCACCTTGATCACCTGGAAGCGTCGCGCCAGGGCAGCGTCTTTCTCGAAATACTTCTTGTACTCGCCCCAGGTGGTGGCGGCGATGGTGCGCAACTCGCCACGGGCCAAGGCGGGCTTGAGCAGGTTGGCTGCGTCGTTCTGGCCGGCCTGACCGCCCGCACCGATCATGGTGTGGGCCTCGTCGATGAACAGGATGATCGGGTGCGCGCTCTTCTTGACTTCGTCGATCACGCCCTTGAGGCGGTTCTCGAATTCGCCTTTGACCGAAGCACCCGCTTGCAGCAAGCCCATGTCCAGCACATGGATGGCCACCCCTTGCAGCGGCTGCGGCACGTCGCCCTCGGCCACGCGCAAGGCCAGGCCTTCCACCACCGCCGTCTTGCCCACGCCGGCCTCACCGGTCAGGATCGGGTTGTTCTGGCGACGTCGCATCAGGATGTCGATCGCCTGGCGGATCTCGGTGTCGCGGCCGATCACCGGGTCGACCTTGCCTTCGCGGGCCCGTTGGGTGAGGTTGGTGGTGAACTGGTCCAGCGCAGGGGTCTTCGACGCGCCCTTGGCGCCGGTACCGTCGCCCAACTCGGCGTCTGCACCGCCATGGCCCGCCAGCGCCTGGTCGCGGTCGGCTTGCTGCGCCTCGACGGAGTCGCGGGCCAGCTCGGCCAGCTTGTGCTTGAGCTCGTCCACCGGGAAGCGCGCGAAAAGGGCCGAAGCGCGACGCGCCAGCTGGCTCAGCGTGGGCTCGGTCAGCAAGGCCAGCAGCAAGTCGCCACTGCGGATGCGGGCCGTGTGCGACGACAAAGACGCGATCAGCCAGCCATGCTCCAGCAACACCGGCACATGGGCAGAAAACACCGGCGTGCGGCTGTTGCCCGTCTTGAAGCGACTGAGCTCGGCCTCGATGTCGCGCTGCAAATCGGCCAAGGACACCCCAAAGCGGCGGGCCAGCACGGCGATGTCGCTGTCGGGTTGCTCCAGCAGGGCCAACAACACATGCTCCAGATCGACTTCGTAGTGGCCACGCGCCATGCACAAGCTGGCCGCGCGTTCGGCTGACCGGCGGGTGAGGTCGTTGAGCTTGGTGATGAGGGTCTTGAGGTTCTGGCTCATGGTGATGACGGCGCCGAAGCGCGATCCCTGGTTTGATGTTGGAATGGCTTTGTCGGGCGGCGCTGACGGTTCAGGCCGCGTGGATGTCGTAGCGCACATCGGCGCGGTCGTCGTTGGCGGGCTGGGTCTGCACGAAGGTGTCCCACCCCAGACGGCCGGCCGTGGGGGCACGTCGGCTGTCGAGGCTGAACCCACGCACGTCCTGCTGTTGCAGGCGCAGGTTGACCTCGTACTCCAGGGCCACGCCGCCGTACAAAGTCAGCAGTTCCTTCATGGCCTTTGCGCCCACCCCACCGGGCAGGAAGCGCAGGAACTTGCCGTGGGGCAGTGGCCCCAGCACCAGGCGCATGCGCAAGTCACGCTGCCAGACCCGCTCGCCCAAACTGGTGGTGCGCCCCAGAATGGCCGGCTTGCCCGACAGGCCCAGGCCACCGCCCAGCGAGGGCATCTGGTCGGCGGGCAAGTCGTACCAGCGGCCCACGAACTGCTCGACCGCCACAGGCACGCCCAGGTACTGCTGCAACAACTGCTGCAACTGTCGGGCTGACCGGGTGCGCTGCTGCAAGGCACCGGCAAAGTAAGCCAGCGATTCGTCGGCCACCCCACCCCGAGCGCCCCCCAGGCGGTCACGCAGGCCCTTGTGCCCCAAGCCCGCCAGCGACAGCACCAAAGGCAGGTAGCGCTGGCGCCGGTCAGCCTCGAACTGGAAGGGCAAGCGATGCTTGCGCCAAGCCTCGTAAAACAAGGTCACGGCGCGGTGGCTGAAGATGTCCATGAAGGCGCGAGCCCCCGTGTCCTTCTGGTAGAGCTCGCGATGGGCCAGCTGTTCGGTGTAGTGAAAAGGCAAGGTGCCCGCGACACCCAGCAAGCCCATGAACGCGGGCGTCATCTCCACCCGGCTGACCTCGTGCTGCGCTGGCAAGGGCGACACCGGCCCCGCCACGCCCACCACCCCCACCTCGCCCGCCCCCGCCATGGCCCAGCCCATGGGCGAAGCGGCCAGCACCTGGCTCAGCGCGTCGGCAGGGCCCGCCTCGGCAGACACGAAGGCTTCGCCCTGTGGGGGCAAAGGCAAGGGCTGGGGCAAGGGCTGGGGCTCCGCGCCGGACACCTGCCGCACCACCTGGAGGGCTTCGATCTCGCTGGGCGGGAACGACAGGGCCAGCGAGTTGCGAAAGTGCAGCCGCGTCAGCCCTTGGCTGCCCGGCGCACCGGCCGACAGCCACCGGTCCAGCAGCCGAACCGCCTGGAAAAAGCCGAACTGTTGAGGTTGCGCGTGCAACCTCTGGATCACAGCAAGGTCAGGTCGCCGTTGCGTGGGGGGCATGTGAGCACCACCTCCTGTGTGCGGGCCGACACCAGCTTCAATTGCACAAAGCTGTTGGCGTGCACGTACAAGCCAAAGAAACGATCGAGCACGGCAGCAAACAGGCCCAGGCCCGTGCCAACGAAGTGGTCCTCGTCCACCGTGACGGCCACGCCCGTGCCCCGCACGAAGGTGGCGTATGGCTCGCCCGGCAGCCAGGCGGTGGCCGCTTCGAAGCGGATGCCCGTGATCCCCTCCACCTGCCTGCGGTTGGTCGCGCTGCGCGGCAAGTCATAGAGGCGCAGCATCTCCTTGAGGGCGTCCAGCCCCCCAGCCGACAGCGACAGGTGGTTGAGCGACAGGTGCGAGATCAGGCGCCAGACAGCCCCACGGTTCGCATCGAAGCGCATGCTGGCCGTGGGCTTGCGCAACAGCCGGATCTCCTTGGCCGCGCCACCACCGTCCACGAACAGGTCGCCACCCGGCACACCAAACGGCAACAGGCTCGGCAGGTCGCGGTTGGTGGCCGTCACGGTGAGCGACAAGGTGTCGGTCTGAGGCACGGTCGGGTCGAAGTCGATGTCGACGATGGACATCTCCAGCTCGTAACCCGGGCTGGCCTGGGCCACATCGGCATCGCGGTGGGTGAACCAATAGCGCCCGCCGACCTTGCCGCCCGAGCCATGGGCCTCGTCGTCCGGCCCCAGCAACTCGTCGTGCTGCAGCGAGAAGAAGGGCTTGAACGACTGCACCTCTTCGCCTTGTTGGGTCTGCTGCACCCGAAAGACCTTGTCGATGCTGTAGACCTCGTAGCCAAAGGCCCGACGGCCGTCTACCACCACAGGGTAAGCCGTCTGGGTGTGGGTCACCCTGATCGGGTCAGCCGGTTGCTGAAAGAGGTTGACCACCGGCGTGCAGCCCAACACCAGGTTGCGCGCGTGGACGTTCTCCAGCAAGCGCGATTCGTCCGAATCGCTGCGGATGCCCGCCATGAGGAGGTGCACCGTGAGCTGACGCCCGGCCGCGCCGCCGTCCGATCCCAAGGGGTGATCGGCCCCCAGGCTGCCCAGGCTGCCGGCCATGGGGGCATCTGACCACCCCAG
>JBEEJT010000270.1:0-15884 GCA_041169085.1 Pseudomonadota bacterium
GGCCAGGTACTTGCCGACGAAGGAGACGTAGGCCGGCGAGTTGGTCTTGCCTCGGTGGGGCACCGGCGCCAGGTAGGGGCTGTCGGTCTCGATGAGGCAGCGGTCCAGTGGCACGAACTTCGCCACTTCACGCAAGTCGGCGGCGTTCTTGAAGGTCAAGATGCCCGACAACGAGATGTAGAAGCCCAGATCCAGCGCTTGCCGGGCCACGGCCATCGACTCGGTGAAACAATGAAACACGCCGCGCGCCTTGCCCTGCCCCGACTCTGTCAGGATGCCGATCGTGTCGTCGCTGGCCATGCGGGTGTGGATCACCATGGGCAGGTCGGTGCGCAAGGCCGCGTCGATGTGCACCCGGAAGCGATCGCGCTGCCAGGCCATGTCGGCCACGGTGCGGCCTTCCAGGCGGTAGTAATCCAGGCCCGTCTCACCGATGCCCACCACGCGCGGCAGCGCCGCCCCTTGGAGCAAATCTTCGACCGTGGGCTCTTGCACGCCTTCGTTGTCCGGGTGCACGCCCACCGTGGCCCAGATGTTGGGGAACCGCGCGGCCAGCGCTTGCACCGCCGGGAACTCTTCCAGCGTGGTGCTGATGCACAAGGCACGGTCAACGTCGTGCGCCGCCATGTCAGCGAGGATGGCGTCCAGCGACTCGGCGTACTGGGGGAAGTTCAGGTGGCAGTGGGAATCAACGAACATGGCTCTCGCAGCAGAAGTCAGGCCCTGGTGCGCCATCGGGCTCACCAGTCAAACCGCTATTCTTGCCGCAATGGCCGCCTCCGGCGTGGTCAGGCGCACAGCGCCCCGCCGGTTCAGAGGGTCTGGGTGGGCTTGCTCGACGAAATGTTGGTGCCCAAGATCTGCTCGATCTTGACGCGCAACAGTCGGGTCTTGTCGTCGCCCGGGAACCGCACGCCTACACCTTGGGTGCGTCCGCCTGAAGCGTTGGCGGGGGTGATCCAGGCGATCTTGCCGGCCACCGGGTAGCGTTGAGGGTCTTCCGGCAGCGACAGCAAGAGGTAGATGTCGTCGCCCAGGCTGTACTCACGCGTGGTGGGCACGAAGAGGCCCCCTTCGGTGAAGGCCGGGATGTAGGCCGCGTAGAGCGCGCCCTTTTCACGGAACACCAGTTGGATGACGCTGGGTCGGGGGCCCGCGCCTTGCACCGTCGAGGCCACGGCAGCGGTGCCCGTGCCCGGCTTGCCTTGCACCAGCGGTGCAAAGACAGAGGGCAAGGCCGAAGGCATGGCCGTGGTCTGGAAATCACTCATCGTGCGCGGAGTTTAGCGCCGGCAACATGGCGCCGACTGCAAAGTTTCCCTCACTTTGCGGGGGCTTTACCCTTTGATACGAGGCAGATTACCGGCCTTGTTTCAACACCTGACGGGCCTGCAGCACCAGGGACTCGACTTTGAGCGTCTGATTCCATGGGTGTTCGGCTTGTCTGCGTGCACGCAGCAGGTCTTTGAACCAGGCGCTGAGCCGGTCCAGGCCAGGCGCCACCGGCAAAGATTCCACAGGGTAAAAGCGAGGCGCCCCGCCGGCCTTCACACACGCCAGGTCGAGGCAGAGCTTTTGCAGCGCGTCCACCAGCAGGGGCAAGGGCCAGCCTTGCACCGACGCCGACTTCCCGCCGGCCATGTCTTTGGGCAGCGCCGCCCAGTGCCGGGCGTCCAGGCCCGCCTGATGGTGCGCCAAGGCCGTCAAGGGCTGGCCGCCACTCGCCCGCAACAGCACTTGAGCGGGCTCGGCAGGCACGCCTTGGGCCTGCAACCAAGACAGCGCGACTTCTGCGGCCGGCATGGGCACGCGCCTCGCCTGGCAACGGCTGCGCACGGTCGGCAACAGGCCGTCGATGTCGGCCGTGCACAGCAAGAAGCGCAAGTGGCCCGGCGGCTCTTCCAGCGTCTTGAGCAAGGTGTTGGCCGCCACCTGGTTGAGCTGCTCTGCCGGGTGGATGACCACCACTTTGCCTTGGTTGCGCGAAGCTGTTTGTTGGGCAAACAGCACCACGCGGCGGATGGCGTCGACCTTGATTTCCTGGCTGAGCTTCTTGGATTTGCCCTTGTCCTCGTCGCCGCCTTCGCCCTCCTCGCCCGCTTGCCAGCCCAAGGCGGCCTGCAAAGCCTCGGGCAACACGACCAGCAAATCAGGGTGCGTGCCAGCCTGGATCAGGCGACAACTCACACAGCGGCCGCAAGCCACATGATCGGCCTGGGTGCGTGCCTCGCACAGCCAGCCCGCAGCGGTGGCCAAAGCCAGCTCGAACTGCCCGCTGCCGGGCGCGCCGTGCAGCAAAGTGGCGTGGCCATGCTGGCTTTGCAACAGCTCAACCAGGGGCTGTTGCAACCAGGGAAAGGGCACATCGGTGCGGTGGGGCGAATCGCTCATGGCCGGGTTCTTCATGCCAGCCCGTGCTGTCGCAAGGCGGCGTCCACCTGTTGAGCCACTTCCGCAGGCGTGCGTTGGGCGTCGATCAAGGCGAATCGTTGGGGTTGTGCGGCGAGCCGACTCAGGTAGGCCTGACGGACCCGCTCGAAAAAGGCTGCGTCCTGCGCTTCAAACCGGTCGGGTTGGCGAGCCAGCCTCAGCCGCTCTGCGGCCACGGCGGGCGGCAAGTCGAACAAAAAGGTCAAATCAGGCTGACGCCCGGCCTGGACCCAAGTTTCCAGCGTCCCCAGGGTGGCGAGGTCAAAGCCCCGGCCGCCGCCTTGGTAGGCGAAGGTGGCGTCGGTGAAGCGGTCGCTCAACACCCAATCGCCACGAGCCAGTGCAGGCTCGATCACACAGCGCAAATGATCCCGACGCGCGGCAAACACCAGCAAAGATTCCGTGAGCGGGTCCATGTCATCGTGCAGCACCATTTGCCGCAACTTTTCCGCCAACGGGCTGCCGCCAGGCTCGCGGGTGCGCACCACTTGGCGGCCTTCCGCCCGCCAGCGGGCCTCCAGCGCGTCGAGGTGGCTGGTCTTTCCTGCCCCGTCGATGCCTTCGAAGGTGATGAAACGGCCTGCGGTCATGGCGACTTTCTGCGTTGGTACTGGTTCACGGCGCGATTGTGCTCGGCGAGCGTGGCGCTGAAGGCACTGGTGCCGTCCCCACGGGCCACGAAATACAGCGCGGGGGTGTCGTCCGGCTGGGTGGCTGCGCGCAAGGCCGCCTTGCCAGGCATGGCAATCGGGGTGGGCGGCAGTCCGGTGCGCGTGTAGGTGTTGTAGGCCGTGTCGGTCTGCAGATCCACGCGGCGCAGGTTGCCGTCGAAGCGCTCACCCAGGCCGTAGATCACGGTGGGGTCGGTCTGCAAAGGCATGCGCAGTTTCAAGCGGTTGTGGAACACGCCGGCAATGCGACCGCGGTCCACCTCGGCGCCGGTCTCCTTTTCCACGATGGACGCCAGGATCAAGGCGTCCATGGGGGTGCGCAATGGGGTGCCCGGTTTGCGTGCGGCCCAGGCTGCGGCCATTTGCTTGTCCATGGCTTGCAGGGCCCGGCGCATCACTTGCAAATCGCTGCTGCCTTTGGCGTAGGCATAGGTGTCCGGGAAAAACTGGCCCTCCGGGCTCACTCCGGGCTTGCCGAGTTCGGCCATCAGCCGTTCGGGCGGCCAGCCGGCGGCGTCGGGCCGCAGCCCTTCGGCCTGCGCGAGCTCCTGGCGAAAGCGCGCAAAAGTCCAGCCGTCGATCAGGCGCACCACGGCCAGGCGCTCGTCACCTCGCACCATCATGCGCAACAAGTCGGCGGCGCTTTGGCCCGCCACCAGTTCATAGCCACCGGCCTTGATCTGGCGCGCCTGACCCGACCACCGGAAGGCCTGGTACAGCCACCAGGGGGAGACGTCCACGCCGGCATCGACCCAGGCCCTGGCGACCTCTTTGGGCGAGCTGCCGGCTTCGATCGACACATCGACCGCCGGGGCTTTGAGGGGCAAGGGCTGGTGCGACCACCACCAGGCCGCCGCGACCAAGCCGGCCGCAAGCAAGCCCAGCAGGCACAGCAGGCGGACCAACAGGCCGCCGCTTTGCCTCACGGCGTCAGTGGGATACAAGGTGCGAACAGGTGTCTTCATCGGAAGCGTGATGATAATGACCCCCATGCACACCTTGACGCAGCCAGAACCCCAAACGTGGTGGGTCGCCCTCCAAGGCGCCACACCGGACGCGACGATGCGCGCCGCCCTGCCTCACCTGGGCGTGATCGTCGCAGAAGGCCCCGACGCCGCCACCTTCCTGCACGGCCAACTCAGCCAGGACATCAAGAACCAGCCGAAGAGCGAAGGCCGCCTGGCGGCCTATTGCACCGCCAAGGGCCGCATGCTGGCCAGCTTCCTGGTTTTGCGCCCTGCACCTGAAACCTTGTGGCTGGTGGTCGACCAAGGCGTGTTGCCGGCGGTGCTCAAGCGCTTGTCCATGTTCGTGTTGCGCGCCAAAGTCAAGTTGAGCGACGGCAGCGCGACTTTGCAGGTGCAAGGCCACTTGCAACGCGATGCCTCGGCCAATTTGGCCCAGGGCGCGGCGCTGCCTGTGAGCGACACAGATGGCCGATTGTCTTGCCAATTGCCACCTGTGCAAGGCGTGGCGCGCACCCTGGTGGTGACCCCGCCTGGAGAAGCAGCCCCTGACACCGCCCCCGGCGCGTTGGCGGCCTGGCGCTGGCTGGAGGTGCTGTCTGGCGTGCCCCAGATCGAGAGCGGCACGGTCGAGCAATTTGTGCCCCAGATGATCAACTACGAGCTGATCGGCGGCGTGAATTTCAAGAAGGGGTGCTACCCCGGCCAGGAAGTGGTGGCCCGCAGCCAATACCGAGGCACCACCAAGCGGCGGGCCTTCGTGTTGCTCGCTGAAGCGGGCGCCACGCCGGGCGCCGAGTTGTTCAGCAGCGCAGACCCCGGCCAACCTGCCGGCATGGTCATCAACGCGGCCGCAGCCCCCCACCAGGCCAGCCCACTCGCCGTCCTGGCCGAGCTCAAGCTCGAAGCGGCGGCCGCGCTGGAGCAAGGCCGGGCCAGCTTGCATCTGGGCGATGCCCAGGGCCCCGCCCTGGCCTGGACGGCCCAGCCCTACCCCGTGGCCCAAGGCGAAAACGAAGCGGCCTGAGGCCGACTCGCGCGTGCCAGCACACGCCTGGCACGCCTTGTCCACAATCTAACGGCAATCAGCCCGGCTGACGTGGGTTTGTTCTGCCGTCGAATGGCCAAGGCCCTGGCCTGCGGTAACCTGATGCCGTTGTGGCTTCCTTCCCTCTCCTGACGTGTCAGACGCCGGTCACCCTGACGTGAACCCATTGGCCTCGATGTACGTGTACTACCGTGTCGAGCCCCACTTGGCCGCAAAGGCCGAAGCCGGCGTGCGTGAATTGTTCGCAGCTTTGCGTGCGGCGTGGCCGGGTTTGCAGACCCGCCTGTTGCACAAGGTCGATGATGCCCATCCCGGCAGCGCCACCTGGATGGAAATCTACGAGCACCCGTCGGGCCTGAGCTCGGCGTGTCAGGCTCATGTGAAGGAATTGGCGCAAAGGCTGCCCCCTGGGCTGACCGGGGTGCGGCACGTGGAAGTTTTCGCGTCCATGCCTGACGCTGTGAGGTGTTGAGATGTGTCTGTTGGCGCTGGCGCTGGATCAAAGCAGCCGATTTCCCTTCGTGTTCGCGGGCAACCGCGACGAGTTTTTCAACCGGCCCGCGAGCCGCTTGTCCTGGTGGGCGCCCGAAGACGGGGGCCACGCCATCCTGGGCGGGCGTGACCTGCAGGCCGGCGGCACCTGGCTGGGGCTGACGGCCACTGGCCGCCTGGGCGTGCTGACCAACGTGCGTGACCCGCAGAACATGGACAGCACGGCGCCTTCACGCGGCCAAATCGTGCCCCAATGGCTCAAGGGCGACACCGACATGCCCACCCTGTGGCCTCGGCTGGCCATGCAGGGCTACAACGGCTTCAACCTGCTGGCCATCGACTTTGCCCAAGGCGACGCCTTCTGGGTGAACAACCGCAAGCTCTACCCCGAGCGGCTCAACCATGGCATCCACGGCCTGTCGAACGCCATCCTGAACACGCCCTGGCCCAAGGTGCAGGCGCTCAAAGGCGCATTGCGCAATGCCCTGGCCGAAGAGTCGTCGGTTCAAGGCCTGACCAACCGCCTGTTCACGGCCCTCGCCGACCCCACCGAAGCGCCAGACGCTCACCTGCCCCACACCGGCGTGCCCCACGAATGGGAAAAGCGGCTGTCTGCCGCCTTCATTTCGCCTGAGTTCAAGGGTTATGGCACCCGCTGCTCGACGGTCATCGTGACCGAGCGCACCCACAAGCGCGTCGTCACCCATGTGTTTGAGCGGACGTTCGCCGAGCACACCCATCTGGCCGTGATGCGTCACGTGGTGCTCAAGAATTGGCCGCCCCGCCACTCCATGAGCGCGGCCGAAGTGGCCAAGCTTGACGCCACCTTGCCCCCGCCCGGGCTGCGTCATGAAGACGCCTTCGAGAGTAGCGAAGTCTCGGAAACGCACGACCACGACATCGAAGACGGCCATGGCGAGGGCCACGCCGAAGGCAAGCGGACCCGGGCCCGCAGCCTCATCAAGCAAAGCAAGGTCAAACCGATCGTGTGAGCCGCATGGCCTGGTGGGGGATGCCCACCTCGTCGAACACCTCGCCCACGGGCTCGAACCCCTCCGCGCGGTAGAAGTCGAGCGCACTGACCTGTGCGTTCAAGCTCAAGGTGTGCAGGCCCTGAGCCCAGGCCTGAGCCATCAGCCCCTGCAACACCATGCGGCCCAGGCCCACGCCCCGAGCGCTGCGCAACACCGCCATGCGCCCGATGCGCCCATGGCCAACAGCGGGCGGGTCGCCGGGCGCAGCGTGAGGGTCTGCAACGTGCCACATCAGCCGGCCAGCGGCCACGGGCAGCCCGGCATGGTTGCGCACCAGGGCGTGCAAGGCGCAAGCGTCCCAGGCGTCCCACTCTTCGGCTTCGTCGATCGCTTGCTCCACCACGAACACCGCGCGCCTCACGGCGGCCGCCCCGGCTTGTTGATCTGCCCAAGGGCCCGTGGTCAACACATAGGGCGCATGGCCCTGTTCGTAGCCTTCGAGCTGCTGGCGCATGACGGGCGGCACGTGCGCGGGCCTGCCGTCGGCCAGCGAGGTGAACACGTAGACCGTGTTGCCGCTCACCAGCAATCGTCCCTGGCACCACATGGCCCAGGACATCGTGATCGATGACTTGCCCACCTTGGTGTACCGCAAGCCAATCTCCAGCCAGTCGTCGAGTTGCGCCGGGGCGTGGTAGTCCAGGTCGTGGTGGCGGACAAACAGGTCGCCCTGCAAGGCCACCGTGGCGTCGGGGTAAGGCAGGCCCGAAGCGCGCCAATAGTCACTGATCGCCACGTCGAGGTAGGTCAGGTAGTGGCCGTTGAACACCACCTTCTGGGCGTCCACTTCGGCCCAGCGCACACGCAGGCGGTGCAGGAAACGAAAATCGCCCCGCACAGGCCAGGCCTGGGGGGCGATGGAGGGAGAGGATGCGTTCATCCTCCCAGTATCGCAAAGGCCGTGTTCACCACGGCCCGCGTGGTCAGCGCAGTTCGCGGCGCAGGATCTTGCCCACGGGCGACTTCGGCAGCTCGGTGGTGCGGAACTCGACGATGCGGGGGATCTTGTAGCCGGTCAGGTACTTGCGGCAGTGCTCGATCACCGACTCCTTGGTCAGCGACGGGTCACGGGCCACCACGATCACCTTCACGCGCTCGCCGGCCACTTCGTCAGGCACGCCGATGGCGGCGCATTCCTTGACCTGCGGGTGCATGGCGACCACGTCTTCGATCTCGTTCGGGTAGACGTTGAAGCCCGACACCAAGATCATGTCCTTCTTGCGGTCCACGATCTTGAGGTAGCCACGCTCGTCCATCACGGCGATGTCGCCGGTGGCCAGCCAGCCGTCGGCGTCCAGCACCTTGGCGGTTTCCTCTGGACGCTGCCAGTAGCCCTTCATCACCTGCGGGCCGCGCACGCACAGCTCGCCTGGCTCACCGATGTTGGCCCAGGTGCCATCGTCGCGGCGGCAGCGCACTTCCGTGCTGGGGATGGGCACACCGATCGAGCCGGTGAAGGTGGGCTGCTCTTTCGAGATGTCCACCGGGGCTTGCGTCACGATGGGCGAGCACTCGGTCAGGCCATAGCCTTCCACGATCGAGGTCTTGGTGACTTCCTTCCAGCGCTCGGCCACGTTGCGCTGCAGGGCCATGCCCCCAGCGATCGACAGCTTGAGCTTGGAGAAGTTCAGCTTGGCAAACGCCGGGTCATCCAGGAACGAGGCGAACAGCGTGTTCACGCCGGTGATGCCCGAGAACTTCTCGTTCTTCAGGATCATCATCACGCGCTTGGTGTCACGCGGGTTGGCGATCAGGATGTTGCGACCGCCCAAGGCCATGAAGATCAGGCCGTTCACGGTCAGCGAGAAGATGTGGTACATCGGGATGAGCGTGACCACGGTCTCGGTCTCACCCGTCAGCTGGCCTTCGGCAAACGCCAGGGCCTGCTGGCAGTTGGCCAACACGTTCAAGTGGGTCAGCATCGCGCCCTTGGCCACGCCGGTGGTGCCACCGGTGTACTGCAGGAAGGCCAGGTCTTGCTGTTGCACCTTCACGGGCTTGAGCGTCTGCTGGGCACCGATCTTCAGGGCTTCGCGGTACCAGATGGCGCCCGGGAGGCTGTAGGCCGGCACCATCTTCTCGACCTTGCGCAGGGCGAAGTTCAGGGCCCAACCCTTGGGGTTGAACCAACCTTCGGCCAACAGGTCACCGATCTGCGTCAGCACGATGTGCTTGAGCTTGGTGCCTTGCTTGGCTTCTTGCAGGGTCTTGGCGAAAGTTTCCATCACGATGATGATCTCGGCAGCCGAGTCATGCAGCGTGTGGTTGAGTTCTCGCGCGGTGTACAGCGGGTTGACGTTGACCACCACCGCGCCCAGGCGCAGCACGGCGAACAGCGTGATCGGATACTGCAGGATGTTGGGCAGCATGATGGCGACGCGGTCGCCTTTCTTCACGCCCAGGCTTTGCAGGTAGCCGGCAAAAGCCTTCACACGACGGTCGAACAGGTCGTTCGACATTTCGGTGCCGATGCTGACGAAACCCGGACGGTCGCGGTACTTGTTGACGCACTCGTCGAAGTAGTCGTTGAGCGACTGGTACTTGTTGAGATCGATGTCGTGGGCCACGCCCTGGACGTACTCCTTCAACCAGATGCGGTTGGTGGTGCCGTCAGGGTTGACGATGGACTGTGCGGGCTGGGGTGCAGCCGCAGCGGCGGAAGTGCTCATACGTGTCTCCTCGGTAACCTGCTGTGTGGACATCGGCAGGCGGCGGACTGGGTGGGCTGGACTGCGCCTCTACCCTCCGCCAGGCAAGTCTGCCAGTGTAACAACCCTGGGAACTGTTGGGTACCATTCCCAGGGTTTGCAACCCGGCGATTTCGTCTGGTGATCAGCGCTCGAGGATGGCAACCACGCCTTGGCCGCCAGCAGCGCAGATCGAGATCAGGCCGCGGCCCGAACCCTTCTGAGCCAGCATCTTGGCCAGCGAGGCCACGATGCGGCCACCGGTGGCGGCAAACGGGTGACCTGCTGCCAGCGACGAGCCGTTGATGTTGAGCTTGCTGCGGTCGATCGAGCCCAGCGGCTTGTCGAGGCCCAGCTTGGCCTTGCAGTACTTGGCGTCTTCCCAGGCCTTCAAGGTGCACAGCACTTGAGCGGCGAAGGCTTCGTGGATTTCATAGAAATCGAAGTCTTGCAGGCTGATGCCGGCGCGGGCCAGCATGCGCGGCACGGCGTAGGCCGGGGCCATCAGCAGGCCTTCCTTCTCGGGGCCGTAGAAGTCGACGGCAGCCACTTCGCTGAAGGTGATGTAGGCCAGCACCGGCAGGTTGTTGGCCTTGGCCCACTCTTCCGAGCCCAGCAGCACGGCCGAGGCGCCGTCGGTCAGCGGGGTCGAGTTGCCCGGGGTCAGCGTGCCTTGGCCCGGGGCGATCTTCTTGTCGAAGCAAGGCTTGAGCGAGCGCAGCTTCTCGAGGGTCAGGCCTTCGCGCAGGTTGTTGTCCTTGCTCACGCCCTTGAACGGGGTGATCAGATCCGAGAAGAAGCCGTCCTTGTAGGCGCGGGCCAGGTTCTGGTGCGACTGGAAGGCCAGTTGGTCTTGCTCTTCGCGGGGGATGGACCACTCACGCGACATCAGTTCGGCGTGCTCGCCCATCGAGAAGCCGGTGCGGGGTTCACCGTTCTTCGGGATGGCCGGCTTGATCAGCATGCTGGGGCGGATCTTCGAGATGATCTTGAGCTGCTCGACCGTGCTCTTGGCGCGGTTGGCTTCCATCAGGATCTTGCGCATCTTTTCGTTGATGCCGATGGGGGCGTCAGACGTGGTGTCCACGCCGCCGCCGATGCCGCACTCGATGTGGCCCAGGGCGATCTTGTTGGCGACCAGCATGATGGCTTCCAGACCGGTGCCGCAAGCTTGTTGCAGGTCATAGGCCGGGGTTTGCGGCGACAGCGTGGTCGACAGCACGCATTCGCGCACCAGGTTGAAGTCACGCGAGTGCTTCATCACGGCGCCGGCGGCGACGTCGCCCAGGCGCTTGCCGTGCAGGTTGAAACGGTCCACCAGGCCTTGCAGCGTGGCGGTCAGCATGTCCTGGTTGGAGACGTGCGAGTAGACGGTGTTGGAGCGGGCGAACGGGATGCGGTTGCCACCGATGATGGCGACGCGACGAACGGTTTGCATGGATGGATTCCTGAAAAAGAGTGTCGTTCAGTGAGCAGGGAGGTGGCGAAGACCAACTGACGCCGTTGTCAGTAGGTCACCCTGCCCTTGAGGTGGGGCTTGTCGCCCTTGGCATTGCGGACTTCGAACAGGGCGCCGTCTTCGCTGCGGATGGCCCACAGGGAAGCACGCGCCGGCAGGAACAGCGGGGTCTTGAACTCGACGTTCACTTCGGCGTGGTCGACGTCCTCGCGCGGCATCAGCAGCGACAAGGCCTTGGCCTTGGTCCACATGCCGTGGGCGATGGCCTTCTTGAAGCCGAGGAACTTCGCGGTGATCGCGAACATGTGGATCGGGTTCACGTCGCCCGAGGCGCGACCGTAAGCGCGGCCGATGCCGGCAGGCGCGAAGAAATCGGCCTGGTGCGACAAGGGGCCGTCGTCACCCAGCACGCTTTCGTACTTGCGGCCCTTGGGGTTGCGGATGCCCAGGCGCAGCAGCGTCCAGGTCGATTCCCACACCACGTCGCCGTCGCGCAAGGCGCGGGCCTTGAGCGTGAACGCCTGGCCCTTGTCGTGCGCGAGCAGCTCGCCGGTGGTCATCTCGATGCGCAAGGCATCGCCCACGTTGATGCGCTTGATGAGCTTGGCCTGGTTGGCCAAGTGCACCAGGCCCATGCCCGGCCACGGGAAAGCCTTGTTGGCGAACAGGATCATCGCCAGCGGGAAGGCTTCGATGTGCGTGAACAGCATCGGCACGCCGTGTGCCTTGCTGAAGCCGCACACGCGTGAATAGGCCGCCAGCTTCTTCGCATCGACCACCACGCGCGGACGCACGTAGGTGATTTGCGGCAGCGCTTCGACCGCCTTGATCTTGGTCCCCGGGCGGACCACGCTGAGGTTCAGCGTGACCGGGTTGGGGATCTTTTTGACCTCGATCGTCTTCATGACATCAGGCGCCGATGAGGCTTTGGCCGCAAACGCGGATGACGTTGTTGGTCACGCCAGCGGAAGCGGGGTGGGCGAAGCAGGCGATGGCTTCAGCCACGTCCACCGGTTGGCCACCTTGGCTCATCGAGTTCATGCGGCGGCCGGCTTCACGGATGGTGAAGGGGATCGCAGCGGTCATCTGGGTTTCGATGAAGCCCGGGGCCACGGCGTTGATGGTGATGCCACGCTCGGCGAAGATCGGGGCGGTGCTGTTGACCATGCCGATCACGCCGGCCTTGGACACGGCGTAGTTGGTCTGGCCCATGTTGCCCGAGATGCCCGAGATCGAAGACACGCAGACGATGCGGCCACCCGACTTCAGGGCGCCCGACTCCACCATCGCGTCGTTGATGCGCTCCTGGGTCGACAGGTTCACGTTGACCACCAACTGCCAGAGCTGTTCCTTCATGTTGGCGATGGTCTTGTCGCGGGTGATGCCGGCGTTGTGCACGATCACGTCCCAACCGCCTTGCTGCTTGGCAGCTTCGACCAGCTTGGCCGGGGCTTCCGCGGCGCCGATGTCCAGGGCCAGGGCGGTGCCGCCCAGCTTCTTGGCGACTTCGTTGAGGCCTTCTTGTGCTTGCGGCACGTCCAGGCAGATCACGTGGGCGCCGTCACGGGCGAACACTTCGGCGATGGCAGCACCGATGCCGCGCGAAGCGCCGGTGACCAGCACCTTCTTGCCGGCGAAAGGCTTGGCCCAGTCGGCGGGCTGCACCAGCTCGCCCACGGGCTTGCCGACGCGCAGCACCTGAGCCGACACGTAAGCGGCGCGCGGCGAGATCAGGAAGCGCAGGGTCGATTCGACGTTGGCGTCACAGCCTTCCGACACGTAGACCAGGTTGGCCACGGTGCCCTTCTTGAGTTCCTTGCCCAGCGAGCGGGTCAGGCCTTCGAGCGAACGCTGCACGGTGGCCTTGCGAGGCGACTTGCACTCTTCGGGCGGGCGACCGATCACGATCACGCGGCCGCAGGGCAGCACCGAGCGGGCGGCGTCGTGGAAGAACCAGTACAGGGCGTCAGACTGGGTGGAGTCGTCGAGGTTGGTGGCGTCGAACACCAGGGCCTTGACCTTCTCACCGGGCTTGCCGTCGCTGCCCCAACGGCCCGTGGTCAGGCCTTGCTTGTTGGCCACGGCCACCCACTGGGGCAGCTTGGCGTGGGCCATGGTTTGCGCGCCGATCTTCTTGAAGATGGTGGCCAGTGCATCGAGCATGGGGCCTTCACCCGCGCCACCCACCAGCACCGAACCCTTCACGACCGGTTGGCCTTCCTTGTAACGCTCCAGCGGCAGAGGCTTGGGCAAGCCCAGGGCATTGACGAGCTTGGCGCCCATGGCCGAGTTGGCGAAATCGAGGTATCCGTCTTTCATGTTGATCGCTCAGTTGGGATGGGTGAGGCCTCGGGGACGTGAACAGTCTCAGCGGGCCAAGTTGGTGGGTTGACCGGCCTCAACGGCAGGTCGGCTGGTGTCTTTGGCCGAAGCCTCGGACGTTTCTCCGATGGTGGGCAATGCCACTCCGGGGATGTTGGTCAGGCGTGCGTATTGCAGCGCTTCGTTCTTGCCGGGCAGCGGGGCCTTGAGCGCCGCCACCATCAAGGAAGCCAAACGGGCCAGGATCAGGGCTTCTTCGTCGCCTTGGTCTTGCGTGAACTCGCGGATCAGGCGCTGGGTGTTGCCACCGGCCAGCACGCCCGAAAGCGCGCCCATGGCGAAGTGCAGTCGAAAACCAAGGTCTTCGCGGCTCAGGTCCGGCAAGGTGCGCTGGAAGGCAAAGAAGAAGCGGCCCAGCGTGGCGATGTAGTGGCTGTTGATGAAGTCGCGCACCACCGCCGAAGGCTCTGTGTAAGCCCGGCCGAGGAAATGCAGGTAGCGCTCGGCGCCCGGGGCATTGCTGCGGAAGATCCGCACGGCCGGCAGGAACATCGCGGTGAGCACGTGCTCACAGTTGAGCTCGGCGCCGAACTCGCGCTCGAAGGCGTCGAGCATGGTCAAGCGCTGTTCGTTGAGCAGGTCGAGGCGGCGCGACAAGACGGCCTGGATCAGCGCGTCCTTGCTGCCGAAGTGGTAGTTGACGGCCGCGAGGTTGACGCCCGCTGCGCCGGTGATCTGCCGCATCGACATCGACTCGAAGCCACCCGTCACGAACAGGGCTTCCGCCGCATCGAGGATGCGGGTCTTCGTATCGGCAGGCGACAACTTCGTCGTGGCCGCAGGCATGTCAGCTTGTCTCCAACGGGCTGTGAATCAGACGTTTCAAACGTCCGTTTTATGTTGCGGCCGTATGGTATGACAAGCCGTGCAAGTTCCCAAGATGTCTGATGAATTTTTCGGGTGTTCGCCCCCTGTTGATGGGGCTTTATGTCCGATTTTGTCGTGTTTGACCCCCAAATCGGTCTCGGAATGGCATTTATTGCACAGCAGCAAAGCAAAAGTGGACGAACGTTCGTTCGTTTCCAATGCGTCACACTGGGGGCAGGACTTCCCCTGAAATGGGTATGCCAAAGGTGCCACGGGCGGCGGCACAAGCTACATTGCAAGGCAGTCGACGCCCTGTCGTCCGTTCACCACCGAGACCATGGCCACCATCCTCTACCTCACCCAGATCCAGTTCGAGTTCGGCGCCATCCAGCTGCTGGCCAGCGAATGTGAGCGCGTGGGCATCCGGCGCCCTTTGGTGGTGACCGATGCCGGCGTCAAGGCGGCGGGGGTGCTGCAAAAGGCGCTCGACGCGTTGAAAGACCTGCCCTTCACCGTCTTCGACCAGACGCCGCCGAACCCGACCGAAGCGTCGGTGCGCGCGGCCCACGAGGCGTGGCGCGCAGGCCAGTGCGACGGGCTCATCGCCGTGGGCGGTGGCTCCAGCATCGACCTGGCCAAGGGCCTGGCCATCATGGCCACCCACCCGGGCCCGCTCACCGAATACGCCACCATCCTGGGCGGCTCGCCCAAGATCACCCCGCAAGCCGCCCCCTTGATCGCCGTGCCCACCACCGCCGGCACGGGCAGCGAGGTGGCGCGTGGCGCCATCGTGATCGTCGACGACGGCCGCAAGCTGGGCTTCCACTCGTGGAACCTGATGCCCAAGGCCGCCATCCTGGACCCGGAACTGACGCTGGGCCTGCCGCCCTTGCTCACGGCCGCCACCGGCATGGACGCCATCGCCCACTGCATGGAAACGTTCATGGCGCCCGCCTTCAATCCACCGGCCGACGGCATCGCTCTGGACGGCCTGCAGCGCGCCTGGGCCCACATCGAGCGCGCCACCAAGGACGGCAGCGACCGCGAAGCCCGCCTCAACATGATGAGCGCCTCCATGCAAGGCGCCATGGCCTTCCAGAAGGGCCTGGGGGCCGTGCACTCGCTGAGCCACAGCCTGGGCGGCGTGAACCCCAAGCTCCACCACGGCACGCTCAACGCGATGTTCTTGCCCGAGGTCATCAAGTTCAACGCAGCGGCCGAATCCATCCAGAAGGAAAAGCGCCTGGAACGCATGGCCCACGCCATGGGCCTGCGCAACGCTTCCGACATCCCGGAGGCGATCCGCGACATGAACGCCCGCCTGGGCCTGCCGCAGGGCTTGGCCGACATGGGCGTGCAAAAGGACTGGTTCGACAAGATCGTGGCCGGCGCCCTGGTGGACCACTGCCACAAGACCAACCCGCGCATCGCCACACCTGAGGACTACCTCGACTTGCTGGCCGCGTCGATGTGATCCGGCTCGGGGGCCGCCACCGGCTCCCGCGTCACCATGACCTGGTCGATTTTGTAGCGGTCGACGTCAAGCACCTCGAAGCGGAAGCCGCCCCAGGCCACCGCGTCGGTCTTGCGCGGGATGCGCCGCAAGCGCACCATCAGGAAGCCCGCCAGGGTTTCGAATTCGCCCTCGTCGGGCAAGTGGTCGAGGCCCAGCGCGCGCAACACGTCTTGCGCTGGTGTGAGCCCGTCCATCAGCCAGGAATGTTCGTCGCGGCGCACGATCTGTTCGTCGTCGGCTGGTGCCACGAGCGAGCCCATCACGGTGCTCATCACGTCGTTGAGCGTGATGATGCCCACGACGAGGCTGTATTCGTTGACGATGACGGCGAAGTCTTCGTAGGCCTGCCTGAACTGCGCCAGCATCTCGGACAGCGTGAGCCGATCGGGCACG
>JBEEJT010000271.1:0-7454 GCA_041169085.1 Pseudomonadota bacterium
GCCGACAAGCAGCAAGAGCTGGACAACAACATCCAGGGCATCCTGGGTTACGTGGTGCGCTGGATTGACCAGGGCGTGGGCTGCTCGAAGGTGCCCGACATCCACAACGTGGGCCTGATGGAAGACCGCGCCACGCTGCGCATCTCCAGCCAGCACGTGGCCAACTGGCTGCACCATGGCGTGGTGACCGAAGCCCAAGTGCGCGAGACCTTCACGCGCATGGCCGCCGTGGTGGACGGCCAGAACGCTGGCGACAAGCTGTACCAGCCGCTGGTGGCCAACCCCAACGGCGCAGCCTTCCAAGCCGCCCTGGACCTGGTCTTCAAGGGCAAGGAACAGCCCTCGGGTTACACCGAGCCGCTGCTGCACGCCTGGCGCCTGAAGAAGAAGGCCCAGTAAGCAGGTCTTCGGCCAACCCGCTTCGGCGGGTCGTCACGAAAGCGCCCCTTGGGGCGCTTTTTTTTTGTTGACACCGCCCCGTGCTTGCACAAAAGTGAAGCGGGCAGCCTCGCTGCTGCCTCCACCCTTCAACCCAGGAGACCCCCATGCGGACCTTGTCCCGACAGGAAATCCACGCCGTCTCAGGCGGCGCACCGGGCGACCCGGGGTACGGCTTGCCCTACCCCCTCAACGCCTTCGTTTTCGGCCTCTACGTGGTGTTCAGCATCTTGATCGGCAAGGGGCCACCGCCGCTGTGAGCCCTGCGGTGGGCGACAATGGCCAGACATGCCGTCCACCTCAGGAAGCTTTCGATGAAATCAGGAACCCTCCAGCTGCGCGCCCTGGCTGCGTGCAGCCTGGCCGCTGCGGCCTTGCTCGCAGGCTGCGCCACCGAATCGTCCAAGTCGCTGGAAGTCCAGCAAGTCACCGCCGCCGCCAAGCCTTACAGCGGCCCGCGCGCGCCCATCTCGGTGGGCAAGTTCGACAACCGCTCCAGCAGTGTGCGCGGCGTCTTCGCCACCGGCCCCGACCGCCTGGGCAGCCAGGCCAAGACCATCCTGATCACCCACCTTCAGCAGACCAACCGCTTCAACGTGCTCGACCGCGACAACGCCGCCGAGACCCGCCAGGAAGCCGCGCTCAAGGGCGTGACCCAGAAGCTCAAGGGCGCCGATTTCGTGATCACCGGCGACGTCACCGAGTTCGGCCGCAAGGAAGTGGGCGACCACCAGCTCTTCGGCATCCTGGGGCGCGGCAAGCAGCAGATCGCCTACGCCAAAGTGGCGCTGAACATCGTCAACATCGAAACCGGCGAAGTGGTCTATTCGGTGCAAGGCGCAGGCGAATACAGCCTGTCGAACCGCGAGATCGTCGGCTTCGGCGGCACCGCCGGCTACGACGCCACACTCAATGGCAAGGTGCTGGACCTGGCCGTGCGTGAAGCCGTCAACCGGCTGACCGACGGCATCGACAGCGGCGCCTGGCAACCCACCGCCGCACGCTGACCATGCGCACCAGGCATCACCTGGCCGGCGTCGCGACGCTGGCGGCTTCGCTATGGCTGGCCGGCTGTCACAGCGGCCCGCCCCCACTCTATGACTGGGGCCCCTACCAAGCGGGCTTGTACGAGCAATTCAAGGGCACGGGCAACGGCCCGGAAGCCCGCATCGGCCCCCTGGAGGACCACTTGCGTGCCACGCAGGGCTCGGGCCGCCAGGTGCCGCCTGGCTACCTGGCTCATCTGGGCTACCTGCACCTGCTGGCGGGCCACAACGACCAGGCCGCCCGCTACTGGGACATGGAAAAGCAGGCCTTCCCGGAGTCCCGCGTGTTCATGGACTTCCTGCTCAAGAACCTCCATCGCCAGGAGAAGCAACCATGACCCTGTTGTCGATCATGGCCAAGCGCGCCCCTTGGCGTCGGCTGGCGGCCGCGCTGCTGCTGCCCACCGTGCTCGGGCTGGGTGCATGCGTGGCCCCGCCTGCCGGCCCCGACTATTCGGCCTTCCGTCAGGCTAGGCCGGCGTCCATCGTGGTGCTGCCGCCGCTCAACGAAACACCAGAAGTCACCGCCTGGGCCAGCTTCCTGGCGCAAGCGTCCAAGCCCTTGGGTGAGGCGGGCTACTACGTCATGCCGGTGGGCGTGATGATGGAGACCTTCCAGCAAAACGGCCTCACCAGCGCCCACGACATCCACGAGGTGCCTGCGGCCAAGCTGCGTGAGATTTTCGGGGCCGACGCTGCGCTCTACATCACCATCACCGACTTCGGCGCCCGCTACACGGTGCTCGACAGTTCGGTGCGGGTCACCGCCCGCGCTCAGTTGGTGGACTTGCGCACCGGCCAGGCGCTGTGGAGCGGCGCCGCCACGGCCAGCAACGCCGAAGGGCGAAGCAACAACAACCAGGGCGGCCTGCTGGGGGCCTTGATCACCGCCGCGTTGATGCAGGTGATCCAGTCCAGCACGGACGCCGCCCACCCGGTGGCGGGCGTCGCGGCGAACCGGCTGCTCAGCGGCGGGTTGCGTGGCGGTGTGTTGTACGGGCCGAAGTCGCCGCTGTACGGCAAGGAAGAGGCGGGGCGCTGAAACGCGCCCCTGGCCGTCAGAACGCCATCTGGCCGCCGATGGCGAACAGGGTGGCCGAGCCCGACTCGGCGCCCGTGTCGTACTTGGTGTAGTCGAACGAGCCCGTCAGCTTGAACTGGCGGTTGATCGCGAACTCCACGCCCGCGCCCAGGTGAGGCTGCAGGCCCGAGTCCGAGCTGGTGCCATAGAGGTAAGGGCCGGCGGTGCCGGAGCCCTTGGCGTTGACATAGGCCACGCCCAGGCGCCCCACCACGTTGACGCTGTGGGTCAGCGGGGCGCGCAGAGCGGCGTCGAGCACCACGGCGTCCGCCGTGACGTTGCGGCGCGTGACGGGCGTGCGCACCGTGGCTTGACCGAAGTCGATGTAAGACACCTCGACGGCCATGCGCGAGATCGTCGACTTCGACACGTCGAAGCCCACGAAGAGCTTGAAGCCGGTATCCCCGGTTTCGCAGCTGGTGACCGCGATCGAGCTGCAGTCGGCGTCGATGTCGCTGGGGCCAAGGGCCAGGCCCAGATAGGCGTCGGAGCCGGCGGCCTGGGCCCCCAGGCAGAAGGTCAGGCAGGCCAAAGCCAGGGCGCTGCGGGCGGGCGTCGAAAGGCGGATGCGCATGATGGTGCTTCTCGTTGGATGTGTCCGTTTCACCCAGTTGGGTGAAGCGCGCCGATCATGCCTTCAGCGCCGGCCCCTGGGGCCCCTTGAAACAGGGGCCGAAGCCACAGCTACACGGTAAAGGCTGTGGTCAGATGTATCAAAGGACCCTGCCACGGGGCCGCGCGCGCCAACTGGCGTCAGAACGACTTGGACAAGCTCAGGGCGTAGAACTTGATGTACGGGCGACTGGTCGCCACGTCGATCTTGGTGATGTCGGCCGTGAACGCCAGGCGCAGGTCTTCAGGCAAGGCGTATTCGAGGCCCAGGCCATAGATGGGCGTCCAGGTGCTCCACTTGTGGTCGATGTCCTGGAAGCCCGTCTGGCGCGACACGCCGTGCGACTGGTTGAACGACAAGCCGATGCGGGTGACCCAGGTGAGGTCCAGTTCGGTCTGGCCGCGCCACACCGACCAACCCGTCCACCCCATGGCAGACACGGACCCACGGGCATCGGTGCCCGTGGCCGGCACGGCATTGAACGAGGCCTTGCCCCAATCGGTGAAGCTCAATTCCGTTGACCACAACGGCCCCCAACGGCGCCCCACGGACAGCCGGTAGGCCACCGGCGTGGTGCGCGTGTCGAACAGGCCATCAGACGACTTCAGGCTGTCGAGCGCGTCGGAGTGGGCCACGCCCAGGGACAGCGCCACATAGGTGGGCTTGGCCGCCGTTTGGGCGTGCGAGACGCCCAGCGCAGCCGCCATCAGGCCAAACAGGAACAGGTGCTTCATGGTCAAGGAAAGACAGCGCTCAGAAGTTGTACTGGGCGCCCAGACTGATCAGCCTCAGGTTGCCGCTGCTCACGCGGTCGAGCTTGGCCATGCGGGTGAAGTCGGCGCCGACGTTCATGCCCCATTGTGGCGTGAACTTGTATTCGAGGCCGAAGCCGAACAAGACGCGCGGACGGGCATTGGTTTCCCAGGCGTCGGAGGAGGCACCAGGCGAGCGGTAAACCAGCTTGTTGGACACGTTGGCCGACCCGAAGCGGACCACGGCGGTCATCTCAGGCACTTCGAGTTCAGCCATCGGCAGGCGCAGCGCACCGGCCACGAAAAAGGCGTCGGTTTCGAGCTTGTTGCGCGTGATGTTGGAGCTGCCGTCGAGCACGTCGGCGAAGGCGCGACCGAAGCGGATGTAGCCCAACTCCAGCGCCAGGTACTTCTTGACCTGCACGCCCACCAGCAGCTTGGCGCCAGCTTCATTGTTCTCGCAAGAGGTGGTGCCGGCGCAGCTGGCGCTCAGGTGCGACCAGCCGTAGTTGCCTTGCACATAGGTCTGCGCCGAGGCGCCGCCTGCCACCGTTGCCGTTGCGGCCAGCACCGCAGCTTGCATCCATGCCTTCATCTTGTCTGCCTCTCGTGTTGTGGGTCGGACCAGGCGCCCGACCAATGAGTGTAAGCAGCGACACGAAGCCGCTTGCCCCGTGAATACGCGAAATGCGCCCTGCGGGGCGACCAAGCAAAACGCCCCGAGCCGGGTGGCACGGGGCGCAGTGGTGTCGCTCGGCCGACTGAGGTCAGCAGGCCGGAACCCAAGGGGGCCGCGTGGCCCCCGTCAGATCACAGCGAGCAAGCAGCGGCTTCAGCGCGCTGGGTCAGGTGCTCGTACATGGCCTTGGCTTGGTCGTAGCGGGTGGCGGTGCCATAGGCAGGACGGGCCACGTCGGCGGCCAGGTCATCACGCAGGCCGGCGGCCACGGTGGCTTGGGCTTCTGCCGGGCAGCTGGCCAGGGTCAGCAGGTTGTTCAGGTGCTGGCCTTCGCCGCGAGCCAGGTCTTGCTCCAGTTGAGCGTACGACTGGTAGATGAAGGCGGCGGTCTTCTTCTTGCCACCCTTGCAGGTGTCAGGCGAAGACAGGTTCGACGTCACGGCGGTGGTACCCAGGTCCCAGGTCACGTTGGTGACCACAGCCAGGATCTCGTTCGTCGGGAAGATCAGAGCGCCCAAGCCGCACTCGGTGTAGATCTGACCGAAGTCGCGGGTCGAACCAGCTGCGTGGCTCACGCCAGCCGACATGGCGCCAACGACGAACAGGGACAACAGCTTCTTGGAAAATTTCATGAATGGCCTCACTGTGGGTACACGCGCTTCAGTTGCGCAAGTCTGTGCGCCTGCCACCGCGGCAGGCTGCTCGACAAACTTACATTCAAGTAGATGCCAGGGACGTGGTCTTGGTCAACATCCGTTCTGACGATGGCGCATAAAGGCGACAAACACCCTCCAATTGACGAGTTGGCTCACCAGTATTGTTGGAATGCCACGACAAGCGTGGGCCGGTCCTGCCACTCGGCCGCGGCGCGCCAGACCTGGTCTTTGCCGACGCGCCAACTCAGGTCAGCGGCACCGCTGCGACGCAGCAGCCCCCCCGCCCCCAGGTCCTGGCGCCAGCTCGCGCGCACGGACCAGCGCCATTGGTCGCTGAACGAACCGGTGGCCGCAGCTTCCGGCCCGGTCGAAAAGTGGTGTGAGCCACTTTGCACGCTGCCAGTCCACATGACAAAGCCCAACCCGTTGCCCAAGGGGCGCGACCAGCCCAGCCCACCGGTGAAGTGGTTCTGGCGTTGCACTGCGTCGCCATGCCGCTGGTGGCGCACCCCCAGTTGCACCTGCCAGGACCAGGGGTTGTCGGTGTCGAGGTAAGCGGGTTGCGTGCTCATCTTGCGCACGCGGATCAAGTCCAGCGTTTGCAAGGTGGCTCGGCCCTGGCGTGACACATCGACCGTGGTGTCAAAGACCGCCAGTTCAGCGCGGTCCAGCCCATGGAAGCCCCCCAACTCATCGAGGAACGGCGCCCAGCGCAGGCGAGCCGCACCTTGGTGGCCGTCGTGCGCCCAACCCAAGCCGGTCAACATGGGCGCATGGCCTTGGGCGGGCGAGCTTTGGGGAGGCACGACCAGTTCGGGCCGCGTGCGAGTGGGCGCGTGCAAGCGCGCCAGCAAGATGCGGTCTTTGGCCCGACGCAAGGGCTCGTCTTGCTGGCCGCCCTGCCCTGCCACCAGGTAAGCCTGGTAGGCCAGGAGCGCATCCAGCACGTCCAGCCGCTCGGCAGGCGGCAAGGGCTGCAGGTGTTCGACGATGCGCTGCAAGTCGTCGCGGATGATGGCCTGAGCGGTGTCCAGCTGGGTGGGGTTCAGGCGCGCGAACTCAGCCTGGAGCTGGCGCTCTGCGGAAGGCACGAAGCGAGGCGGCCCCATCAGCATGCGGCCGGGGGGCGTGTCCTGTTCGTGGAGCGCGTTGAACATCTCCACGGGCACATACCAGCCCAGCGCCGAACGGACCAGGCGCTGGTCCGTGGCCAGCTCCAGCATCTCGGCGATGCGCAAGCCACAGTTCTTGTTGAGGAACAGGTATGTGAACTGGCGCCCCACCATCTCGGCCACGTGGTAGGCGAACAGCGTGCGCTGCGCAGGCGTGAGCGCCAGCCGGTAGTCCCACATGTCGCGGAACTCGCTGCGGCTGTAGACCACGTCGTTGGTGTAGTGGAGCTGATCGGAAAAGGCCGCCCTGTAGCCACCAAACAGGCCCTTGAGCACGTACAGCAAGGTGGGCTCTTTGGGCGGGACCATGGCCCCGTAGTTGACGCTGACGTCCATGAGGCCGCCCGAGGCCTGGCCGTCGTCGGTGTTGAACTTGATCAGGGCGTGGCCAAAGGTGGACGCCGGGTTGCCCAGGTAACCGCTCACCAGGTAGACGCTGATCGATTGCAGGTGGTCCAGGCGCGCCCACTCCTGCAAGCGCGCGCAACGGGGCTCACGCTCCTGGTAGCCGGGCAGGTTCAGGTGGCGCGACAGCCAGAGGTAGCGTGCGGGAAAGCGGCAGCGCGGGTGCTGGTTGGCGTCTTCAGGCCATGGCTGTGACCACGCTTGCAAGTCGGCACGCAGCTCGGCTTCGGCGTCGTGGGCACCTTGGGGCGACAAGAAGAAATCGGGCGACAAGACCTCGCTGCGGCCCCGCTCGTCCATGTGCAACAAGCGCTGCCAGGTGAGGTGGGCAGCCAGGCGGCGGACGTCGTCGTCGCGCCAGGCCACGGCGTCTTGCGCGAACGCGGTGGTCGCCACCCCGGCCCACAGCGCCAGCCCCAGCACGCCCCAGCGGCTTTGTCGCCAAGTCGACAGAAAGATCATCCCAAGTTTGTGCATGTCCATGGGCGCGGCATTATCCGGGTGGCGCGCCGCAAGCCGTGTGCGCCCAAGCCCCCCCCCCGTTGCCGCCACCCCACCCCCGTGACCACCCCCACCCCCTACCCCCACCTGCTGAGCCCACTGGACCTGGGC
>JBEEJT010000272.1:0-7349 GCA_041169085.1 Pseudomonadota bacterium
GCCGAAATCTGGTCGGCCATCCCGGAGGCCGAGGCGCCGCCACCCGTGGTGGTCGAGCCGCGTCCGCTGCCGCCCCAAGCCGTGGAAGAGCGTCAGCCTGAGCCCGAGACCGTGCCCGACTTGGTGATCGCCCAGCGCAAGCCGCGCAAGGAACCCAAGCCAGAGCGCAAGCCGGTCGAGCGCGAGGTGTTCGACTCCACCCCCGTCAAGCCGCGCAAAGCTGACCCGATGCAGCCGCCCCCGGACGTGCGAGACAAGCTGGCGCGGGAGCAGGCGCTCAAGGCCCAGCAGGCGGCCCGTGACAAGGCAGACAGAGAAGCCAAGGAAGCCAAGGAAGCGGAAGCCCGGGCGCAAGCGGCGCTCGAGGCCCAGCGCCAGCGCAACCTCAAAGACATCGTGCGCAACGCCGGAGGCGGTGGCGCCAGCGCAGGTGCCACGGGGCAAGCGTCGGCCAGTGCCGGGCCCAGCGTGGGCTACACCGGTCGGCTGCGTGCGCTGTTCCGCCGCAACCTCATCAATTGGTCGTCGGAAGACCTGCCGGGCAACCCGGAGGTGCTGGTGCGGGTGACCGTGGCCCCGGATGGCACCATTTTGTCGCGCCAGGTGGTGACGCCGTCCGGCTCGCCTGTCTGGGATGAGGCGGTGCTGCGCGCCATCGATCGCACCGAAGTGATCCCGCGTGACGAACAAGGCCGGGTGCATTCGCCCATGACCTTGAGCTTCCGCCCCAAGGATTACTGACGCGGCAAGTGGCCTCAGGCCAGGGGCGTGGCGCCCTGCAGCCAGCCTTGTTTCAGGGCCAGTTGCAACCAGGCGCTCAGGTCGAAAGAGGCAGGGGCGGCTGAGAGCGCCCGGGCCAGGCTCAGGCCAGGGGTGGCCAAAGCGAGCATCCAGGCCGCGTCTTCGGCAGACACGGCGGCTTGGCGCACGCCGTCGTCCCACCAGACCACCACGCCTTTGGCGTGCGGCCCGCCGGGCTCGGCTTCAGCCAGAGCGAGCGCCAGGGCAGGGGCCTGCGTTTCGGTCGGGCCCTGGTGGGCTTGCCAGATGGCGATCAGGGGCCAGGCGCTGGCCAGCACACGCACATGGGGCTGCAAACGCAGGCAAATGGCATCGGGGTCGGCATCGGTCATGGCCGCGAGGCTGGGGGCGTCCAGAGGCCGAGCCGCGGCACGGGCCGCTCGGTGGCGAGCCCAGTCCAGGCGCGCGGTGTCGGCCAACCAGGGCCAGTCGGCCAGGCTGGCGCTCAGCGCAGACCACCTGGCCTGTTCATCGGCTGGACGATCCGTGTGGCGCAGGCCGCCTTCGAGCAAGGCCGCCAGGCCTTCGCCCCAGGTGCCCAAATCGCCTTTGGCGGGCGGGCACGACAGCCACAGGGCCCAGGCCAGGGTGGCCATGGCGGCCTCGCCCAGTGCTGCGGCCAAAGTGGGGTAGGCGCTGCTCAGGGCCCGGGCGCACACCGCTTGGGCGTGGGCTCGGTGGCTGGCCACGCCTGGCCAGGCGTCGGCGCGCAGGCTCAATGCGCTGGCCACCTCGGGGGGCAGGTCGGCGAGCTGGGGCGCAGCAGCCTGGCGCAGCAGCGCCAGCAACGCGGCTTGGCGGCGCCTTTCGCGCTCAGGCATCGCCGTCCCAGCCGTCCAGGTCGTCGTCATCCGCTGAGGCGCTGCCTCCGGGTGAGGCCAAGGCGCGCAGCCTGTGGGCGGCCAGGCGAGCTTCGTCGAGCAACACAGCCAGGGGCGGCAGGTCGGTGTCCCACTCCACCAGGGTGGGGCAAGGCCCCAGGTGGTCGAGGGCCGCTTCGTACACCTCCCACACGGTGGGGCTGACGCGGTGGCTGTGGTCGTCGATCACGAGATCGGTGGCGCCAGCCGGCCAGCGGAAGCCGGCCAGGTGGATCTCGTTGACCAAGCCAGGCGGCAGCGACCAGACGAAATCCATGGCTTCGGCGCGTGCCTGTTGCAGGGCCGCCATGGTGTGGCCCGGCGGCTGCTGTCGGCGGTGTCGGTTCAGCCCGTTGACGACCAGGTTGTTGAGGTCGAGCAACAGGGCACAGCCGCTGCGTCGGCACACCTCGACCAGGAAGTCGACTTCAGGGATGTGGTCGTCCTCAAAGCCGATGTAGGCAGACAGGTGTTCGATGGCGATGCGGCGCTGCAAGCGCTCCTGCACCTGGCCGATGTTGCGCACCAGGATGTCGATGGACGCGGGTGTGCGTGCCACGGGCAGCAAATCGGCGGCGTGCACCAAGGTCTGGCCATCCGGCCGGGCCCGAGCAAACGACGCGTGGTCGGAGACCCGGAAAGGCTGCACCACGTCGACCAGCGCGGCCAGGCGGTCCAGGTGCCAGGGGTCCAGCCCTTCGGCCGAACCCAGCGACAGGCCCACACCGTGCAGGCTCACGTCCCACCGCTCCCGGAAGGGCATCAGGCCTTGTCGAGTGGCCGCGTCGTCGCCGAAAAAGTTCTCGGCGTGCACTTCGACGAAGCCGATGTCGGCTGGATGGGCGAGCAGGGCCGCGGCGTGCGCGGGGCGCAGCCCGATGCCCGTGAGTTGCTCCGGGCGCGGGGCCTGAGGCCGCGCGGGCGTGACGGTTGAGGGGCGGGGAGCGTTCATGGCGGCCCGAGCCAAGTTGGGGCGGGTGTGCTCAGGGCTTGCTGGTGGCCTTGGCCAGGGCGGCCTTGGCCTGTTCCGTGTTCATGCCGCCCAGCTTGGCACAGGTGCCCTTGGGCACCAGCTTGAACTCGACGGGCGATTTGTCTTCGCTGGCTTCGCCCGCGCAATCGTGGGTGGCGCTGAGGTTGGCGCAGCTGTTTTCTCCGGCCTTGGCCACGCCGTAACACTTCTCCTTGCCACTGGGGGCCCGGTGGTCGGCCATGTCGTGGGCCTGGCTGATCACAGGCAGCAAACCGAGGGAGATGGCCGAAGCGACGGCCGCACGCAAGACAGAGCGTTGGGACATGGTGTGCGGAGGGCTGAGGGTGGGGGACAAAGCTGCGATTGGGCCCCTATTGTGCGCTTCTTGAGCCCACTGCAACACCGCCTGCCTGCCTAGCATGGGCGACGTCACATGGCCGCAGTGTTGGCTGCGCGGGAGTCACTCATGTCCAATTCCAAGCACGAAGGCGGTTTGCCTTTCCCCGAGAAGGCGGGCGAGCGTCGCCAGGACTTGCCTGCGGGCCCGTTCATGTGGCCGATGCCCCCTTACGCCAGTTACCCCGCGCCCACGGAGCAACTGGAGCACGAGCCCTGCACCGTGATGGGCCTCAACGGCCAGAAGATCCAGGCGCGCCTGAATTTCTTCGTGGCGTCGGAGCGGGTGGCGCACATCCAGGTGCCGCCCGCGCGCACCACGATGACGCTGCGATTCAACCAGTTTGAATCGATGCTGCTGACCCAGCCGGTCGAAGCGATCGACGCCGAAGGGCAGGGTGGGGACATTCAGGAGGTGCTGGAACACCGGCCCATCAACCATTACCGGGTCTATTTGAAGTCGGGTGCCATGCTCGAAGGCGACACCGTGGGCTACATGGAGTCACCGCTGGGCCTGTTCCTGTTCCCGCCGGTGGGAGAGAGCGGCAGCGTGCAACGCTTGTTCGTGCCGGAAGAGGCCATCGCAGACCGTGACCTGGGGCCGCGCCTGGGCGACACCTTGATCGAGCAGGATTCGCTGACCCTGGCCCAGGTGGACGCCGCCGTGGAAATCCAGGAGCGCATGCGCAAGCAAAAGCTCGGTGAGGTGCTGCTCACGCAGAAGGTGGTGACGCCCAAGCAGCTGCTTGACGCGATCGAGCAGCAAAGCAAGATGCCCATGGTGCGCATTGGCGAGACCTTGATCACCATGGGCCTGATCAGCGAGTCGCAGCTGGAGCAAGCCCTGGTGCAGCAGCGCGAAGACCGCACCGTGCCGCTCGGCGAGCTGCTGGTGCGCCTGGGCATGGTCAGCCGCCAGGACCTGATGCAGGCCTTGTCGCGCAAGATGGGCTACCCGCTGGTGGACCTGGAGCGCTTCCCGCCTGATCCCGAAGCCCTGCACAAGGTGCCTTACCAGGTGTCCTTGCGCCTGACCGTGGTGCCGCTGATGCTGCGCGACAGCATGCTGATCGTCGCCCTGGAAGACCCCAGCCGGCGCAGCGTGCTGGCCGAGCTGGAGTTCATCACCCAGTGCAAGATCGTACCGGTGCTCGCCAGCCAGGCCCAACTGGAATGGTCGATCCGAGATGCCTACGCCAAGATGGGCGCCGATGTGGCCTCGGTCATGTTCACCGGCTGGGCCGACCAGGACTACGACGTCGCCCAGCTGGACGCCGGCAAGCTCGTCGAGAGCATGGAGCTCGAAGGCACGGAGCTGCTGGAGGACGAGCGCGCGGTCGAGCAGAGCGACAACTCGCTCGTGCGCCTGGTCAACACCATGGTCGTGGAGGCCTACACCCAGGGGGTCTCCGACATCCACATCGAAAGCTACCCCGGTCGAGAGAAGCTCAAGATCCGCTTCCGCAAGGACGGGGTGCTGGTGCCCTACCTGGAGCTGCCTCACCACTACCGCAGCGCCATGCTGGGGCGCATCAAGGTGATGGCCGAACTGGACATCTCCGAGCGCCGCAAGCCCCAGGACGGCAAGATCAATTTCGCCAAGCACCTGCCGCAATACCGCCTGGAGTTGCGCGTGGCCACCATCCCGACGGCCAATGGCCTGGAAGACGTGGTGATGCGGATCTTGAGTTCGGCCCGGCCGCTGCCCCTGGACAAGATCGGCTTGAGCAGCGCCAACCTTGGCCGTCTGACCGAGGCCATGGAGCGCCCCTACGGCATGATTTTGTGCGTCGGGCCCACGGGCTCGGGCAAGACCACGACCCTGCATTCGGCCCTGAGCTTCATCAACGTGGCCGAACGCAAGATCTGGACGGCCGAAGACCCGATCGAAATCACCCAGCCCGGCCTGCGCCAGGTTCAGGTCAACCCCAAGCTGGACTGGACGTTTGCCAAGGCCTTGCGCGCTTTCCTGCGTGCCGACCCCGACGTGATCATGGTGGGGGAAATGCGTGACGCGGAAACGGCCCGCGTGGGCATCGAGGCGTCGCTCACGGGCCACTTGGTGTTGACCACCCTGCACACCAACAGCGCTTGCGAAACCATCACGCGTCTGCTGGACATGGGCATGGACCCCTTCAACTTCGCTGACTCGCTGCTGGTGGTGCTGGCGCAGCGCCTGGTGCGCGCGTGGTGCCCGGTGTGTCGCAAGGCGGAGCCGGCGTCCAAAGAGTGGCTGGACGGCATCCTCCACGAGTACCAGTTCCCCTGGACCGCCATGGCCGGTTACAGCGACGCACGCAACTTGCCGGCCGAGTGGCGCGCCGACGCCTTGCTGTCGCGCTGGCAACGCCGCTATGGCGTCAACGGGGTGCTTCAGCGCTACCACAGCCCCGGCTGCGAAGCCTGCAACCACACGGGCTACAAGGGGCGCGCCGGCATCCACGAGCTGCTGACCGTGGGGCGTGACATGCGCCGTTTGATCCAGACCGGCTCTCGCGCCGAGTTGCTGATGCACCAGGCGATGCAAGACGGGATGCAGACGCTGCGGCAGGATGGCCTGGAAAAGATGTTGGCGGGCCTGACCTCATTGGAAGAGGTGCGCGCGCACAGCATTGCCTAGGCACGCACTTCGCTGGCCTTGTGGTGCTCCTGCCATGGCGGTTGGCCCCGTGCCGCCACGGGAAAACGTCTATCCGGCCCCACAACGCAAGCACGCAATTCAAAACTGGGGTAATGTTGTGCCAAAGGGGTCATCTGCCATGTGAAACGCAGCTTCATTTGCGTTTGCATCCAGGGTGATTTCCACGATCTTTGGTGTGAAGGCGATGCTTGTGTGGTCGCGCCGGGGTCACCAGACGGGTTACCGGCAGGTCACGAAGCATCGGAGCGTTCGGTCGATGGTTCGGAGGTCTGTATGGACGTGATCAGCAACTTCGCCGCTCGTTACGAGCGCACGCGAGAAGAGGAATACACCCTCGAGGAATACCTCGAGATCTGCAAGAAGGACAAGTCGGCCTTCGCCACCGCAGCCGAGCGCATGCTCGAAGCCATCGGTGAGCCGCAGATGATCGACACGCGCAATGACCCGCGCCTGTCACGGATCTTCACCAACAAGGTGATCAAGATCTACCCGGCTTTCCAGGAGTTCTACGGCATGGAAGACGCCATCGAGCAGGTGGTGAGCTACTTCCGTCATGCCGCGCAAGGGCTGGAAGAAAAGAAGCAGATTCTTTACCTGCTGGGGCCGGTGGGTGGCGGCAAGTCCTCGATCGCCGAGCGGCTCAAGCTGCTGGCCGAAAAGGTGCCGTTCTACGCCATCAAGGGCTCGCCCGTGAACGAGTCGCCGCTGGGTCTGTTTGACCCGGCCGAAGACGGCCCCATCCTCGAGAAGGAATACGGCATCCCCCGCCGTTACCTGCAGCGCATCCTGAGCCCCTGGGCCGTCAAGCGTCTGGAGGAATACGGCGGCGACATCCGCAAGTTCAAGGTGGTCAAGCGCTACCCCAGCATCCTCAAGCAGGTGGGCATCGCCAAGACCGAACCGGGTGACGAGAACAACCAGGACATCAGCTCGCTGGTGGGCAAGGTCGACATCCGCAAGCTGGAAACCTACGCGCAAGACGACCCGGACGCCTACAGCTACTCGGGTGGCCTGTGCCTGGCCAACCAGGGCTTGCTGGAATTTGTGGAAATGTTCAAGGCGCCCATCAAGGTGCTGCACCCGCTGCTGACCGCCACCCAGGAAGGCAACTTCAAGGGCACGGAAGGCTTCGGTGCCATCCCCTTCGACGGCGTGGTGCTGGCCCACAGCAACGAAAGCGAGTGGAAGGCCTTCCGCAACAACAAGAACAACGAGGCCTTCCTCGACCGGATCTACATCGTCAAGGTGCCTTACTGCCTGCGCGTGAGCGAAGAGGTCAAGATCTACGAGAAGCTGATCCGCAACTCTTCGTTGGCCGAGGCCAAATGCGCGCCCGGCACGCTGAAGATGATGAGCCAGTTCGCGATCCTGACGCGGCTGAAGGAGCCCGAGAACTCGTCGCTCTTTTCGAAGATGCAGGTCTACGACGGCGAGAACCTGAAGGACACCGACCCGCGCGCCAAGAGCTACCAGGAGTACCGTGACTACGCCGGCATGGACGAAGGCATGAGCGGCATCTCGACGCGCTTTGCCTACAAGATCCTGTCCAAGGTCTTCAACTTCGACTCGGCCGAGGTGGCTGCGAACCCGGTGCACCTGATGTACGTGCTGGAGCAGCAGATCGAGCGCGAGCAGTTCCCCAAGGAGCTGGAAGAGAAGTACGTCGGCTTCATCAAGG
>JBEEJT010000273.1:0-5200 GCA_041169085.1 Pseudomonadota bacterium
AGGACCCGGACTTCCTGCGTCGCCACCCAGGGCGCGCCACCATCGAGATCGTGGCGCCCACCCAATACGAATGGTTCAAGCCCTGGGCGGGCAGCACCTGGGGCAAACGTGGCGCCGACTACGAAGCCTTCAAGGCCCGACTGGGTGAACGCTTGATGGCCGTCCTGTACGAACAGCTGCCTCAATTGAAGGGCCAGGTGGATTACATGGAGGTGTCGACGCCCTTGTCGACCGCCTGGTTTGCCGACTACGAACGCGGCGAGCCTTATGGCCTGGCCCATGACCCGCAGCGCTTCGAGATGGACTGGCTGGGGCCGCGCACCGCCATCCCAGGCCTGTGGCTCACGGGGCAGGACGTCATGAGCTGCGGGATCATGGGCGCCGCCATGGGCGGCATGATCGCGGCCATGGGCGTGGCCGGCATGCGTCGCATGGGGCCCTTGATGGGGCAGGTCATGAAGGGCCAGCATCAACCCCGGGTGGCCCCTTCGGCTCCTTTGGATCCTTTGGCTCCTGCCAGTACCAACCCGTCCACCAGCAAGTCGAGCGCTTGAACCACTTCCTGGCGGGCCTGCGCGGGTTGCACGCCCCATTGCGGCAGCTGCCCGTCGATGTGCATGCGCGCCAGGCCATAGGCCGCCGCCCGCAGGCTCAGCGCCAACCTCGGGGCCGGGCAGGGCGGCAGTTGGCCGGCTGCTTGCGAGGCCTCGACCAGTTCGATGGTCAGGTTGCGCACCGCAGCGAAATGGGTGAGCAAACTGCGTGAGCGCTCGAAGGTGTAGAGCCGCCGTGCCGACACCAGCCTGAACGCGGTGGGGTGCGACAGCGCCCATTCCAGAAAGCCATGGCCCAGGGCGCGCAGGCGGTCGATGGGCGCGCGCCCGGCTTGCTGCAGGGTGCGCTCCACGGCGATGCGCAAACGCAAGGTGGCCTCTTCGGCGATGGCGGTCATCAAGGCTTCGTGGCTGTCGAAGTGCCGAAAGGGCGCACCGGACGACACCCCGATGCGGCGCGCAACCTCTCTGAGGCTCACCTTCTCTTCACCGGACTCTTCGGCCAGTTGCAGCGCGGTGTCGATCACGGCCTGGCGCAGATGGCCGTGGTGGTAGGGGCGTCTGGGGGCGGCAGCGGTGCGGGCCATGGTGGGGCTCCCGGTCAATGTAAGCACTGCGTATTTTGCGTTGACCCGAGGTGGCTGGGGCCACAGCATGGCGCCACGTTTGCCCCACCACATCAGGAGCCCCCATGCCCGCCGCCACCCTTGCCCCCCATCCCTGGACGCGTTGGGCGCTTGCCAGAAGCTCTGGCGTCTGGCTCTGGCTCTGGGGCACCTTGGCCCTGGTGGCCATGGCTGCCTTGCTGCTGGGTGGGCAGCCCGATGTCGACGCCATTCGGCGCGTCATCCGTGCCACGGCACGCACCTCGCTGTGTTGCTTCCTGTTGGCCTACATGGCTTCCACCCTGCGCAGGCATGGGGACACCCCGTGGACGCAAGGCCTCGTGCGCCATCGGCGGTGGCTGGGCCTGTTGTTCGCGTCGTCACACACCTTGCACGCCATCGCCATTGGCGCCTTGTTCATGGTGGCCGAGCCCGATCTGGCCCGTTCGCTCACCCCGCCGATCAGCCGCTGGGTGGGTGGGGCCGGCTATGTGGCCCTGTTGGCGATGGCGCTCACGTCTTCAGACCGGGCGGTGCAGGCCTTGGGCTGGGCGCGCTGGCAGGCGCTGCACCGCTGGGGCGCCCACCTCATCTGGCTGGTGTTCTTTCTGTCGATGGCCAAGCGCGCGCCGGGCTCTGTCGGGCACGCCGCCATGGCGCTCATCCTGCTGGGCTTGCTGGCCTTCAAGCTTCGTGGAGGTCGGCCCTGATAGACTGCCGGCCACCATGTCCACCTCCGACCGCAAGACCCTGATCGCCGACTCTGCCATTGCCTTGTTGGGCGAGCTGGGGGCGCGTGGCCTCACGCACCGGGCGGTCGATGCGCGTGCAGGCCTGGCCTTGGGCTCGACCTCGTTTTACTGCCGCAGCCGCATCGAGCTGTTGTCGCTGGCCTTGAACCGCCATGCCGCCCTGGACCTGGCCGATCTGGAGGCCGATGCTGCCCGCTGGGCCGGCACCCAGCCCAGCCGCGACACCTTTGTGGATGGCCTGGTCGCCCGCATCGGCGATTGGCTGTCGCCCGACAAGCGTCACCGTTTGGTCGCCCGCTTCGAGCTGTTTTTGATCGCCTCGCGCGAGCCTGAACTGGCCAAGGTGGTCGAGGGGCTGCGCGCGCGCTTCTTGAATGGCACCACCGCCGCCCTGCGCATCCTGCAGGTGCCACAGGCCGAGGTCGTGGCCCCTGTTCTCATGATGACGGTGGACGCGATGTTGTTTGGCCAAGTGGGTCACCAGGCACCTGTATTCGATGCCCTTCAGTGCCGCTGTGTGCTCAGCCACATCCTGCGGATGGGCTCGACCGCCCAGGCTTGAGTGGCGTGGCCTGCGCGGCCTTCAGCCTGCCTCGCTGCCCCGGATCAGCGCGTCGATGACGCTGGCGCCGCTGCCGCCTTCCGGGTCGAGCTCTTGCACCTTGCCCAGGTAGGCCCGCGCCGACTCGGGGTCTTGCTTGCGCAAGCGGATGAAGGCCAGCGCCTTGAGCGTGAACACCCAGAAGCGGGCGGGGCCGGGCGAAGCGAAATCGGCCATGTCCGGGGTCACGACACGCCAGTCGTCGGGCAGGCCCGCCTGTTCTGCGGCCACGTCGAGGCCCTTGAGCGCCGCTTCTTCGGCCTGGTCAAAGTCGGCGTGACGCGCGTAAAACTTGTAGAGCAAGTAATACAGGGAAGGGCATTGGGGCGCGCACACCTGTGCCGTCCACAAGAGGGCCAGGGCGCGCTCCGGGTCGCGCTCGGTCCGGGCCTGCTCGACCAGGGCCTTGGCCTGCGGGGGCACCTCGCCGCCGAACAGGTCGGTCGACGCCTCGCCGGTGAGGAAGTTCACCATGATGCGGCCGAAGCGGCCAGGCGAGCGACCACTTCGCCACCCAGCAGGTGCTTCTCGAAGATCTCGGGCACGTCTTCAGGCTTGACGCGGCTGTAGAGCACGCTGTCGGGGAAGACGAGCACGTTCACGCCGCCATCA
Organism: Pseudomonadota bacterium; assembly: GCA_041169085.1. Classification (GTDB taxonomy): domain Bacteria; phylum Pseudomonadota; class Gammaproteobacteria; order Burkholderiales; family Burkholderiaceae_C; genus Aquabacterium. The sequence continues at coordinate 3,125 of JBEEJT010000273.1, forward strand.
CACGGGCCCAGGCAACCGCTGTAGGTGATGCCGACCTGGTCGTAGGCATTGCGCGCTTGCAGCTCCTTCCAGAAGGTCTGCAACACCGCCTGGCTGCCTTGGGCGGCACAGCAGCCGCGAGGGTGGCCTGGCGGGCGCTGTTGTGAGCAGACGAACACACTGCGTTCGGGACGGGACATGGGGCACTCCAGAAAATGTGAGGGGGCGTTCAGGCGACCTTGCGCGCCATCAGTCGCTCCAGCTCGCTGACGTGTTCGGCCTCCTCTTGCGCGAACTCACGGGCCATGCGGCGTACTTCGGGATCGGTGGTCTGGGCGCCGATGGCGGCGTAGAAGAGGTGGCTGCGCTCTTCGCCGTCCAGGGCCAGCTGGAAGGCTGTGGGCGCGTCGATGAAGCCGTCCACCCCCGCCCAGGCGGCCTGCTCGGGGCTCACCCCATCAGGCCATTGCCATTCATCGGCTTCCAGCTTGGGGATCTCGCGAAAGCCGCCGCGGCGCAAGGCCTCTTGCAGGTGCAGCCGCGAATACTCGGCCATGCGCTTGAAGAAGGCTTCGGCCTCGGCGTTGCCCGCCGTCAGCATGGCTGCGCGCAGGTCTTCGTAGCGCCGGGCTGCTTCGAACTCCAGCTGGATGGCGTGCGCCAGGAACAGTTCGATGTTGTCCATGGTTCAGCCAAACTTGAAGAGGATGCCGTGGCCACCGCGCGGGTACTCCCAGTCCACGTTGCTGTGTTCCGAGCAGATGATGCGGCAGCTGCCGCATTCCAGGCAGCCGTCGGTGATCAGGGTGACGGCGCCATTGCCTTCGGTCTTGTAGCAAGAAGCCGGGCACACGTAGGTGCAGCTGCGCTCCTGGCAGGTGTCGCGGCAGACGCTGGCGTCCTTGATCTTGATGTGCGGGCGGCCGGCGTCGACCTTGTAGCGGTTCTGGAAGAGCTTTTCTTCCACGTTCACGGAGATGGGGGTCATGTTGTCACTCCTCATGCAAGGTGGAGGCGGGGCTCAGCGGATGGCTCGCCACAGCTTGAAGGCGTCGCCCACCAGGCCGGTGAAGCTCCGCGCCATCTTGAAGCTCGAGAAAATCTCGCGCTCCTTGGTCTTCTTGTCTACGTTGTCCACCGTCACCATGGTGCGGGCGGCCTTGTTGAGCAGCTCGGGGTAGGTGGTGAAGAACTGCGGGTTGTCGTGGAAGACCTTGGGCATGTCGCGGTATTTCTTCAAGTCCTTCATCACGAAGGATTCGTTCAGCGCCTTCTGGTAGCCCTTGAGCGTGGCCTCGTTGAGCGGCTTGTTGGCGGCCTTGGCTGCGATCACAGTCTCGCCAGCCAGGCGGCCCGTGGTCATGGCCAGGTTGGAGCCTTCGCGGTGCACGGCGTTGACGAAGCCGCCCGAGTCGCCCACGATCATCCAGCCGTTGCCATAGACCTTGGGGATGGCGAAGAAGCCGCCTTCGGGGATCAGGTGGGCGCAGTACTCCTTCATCTCGCCGCCTTGAATGAGCGGGGCGATGGAGGGGTGGGCCTTCATCTGTTCGAGCAGCTGGTAGGGCGAGGTCTTGTTCTCGTTCTTCTTGAAGTCCGACAACATGCAGCCGATGCCCAGCGTGATCGAGTCCTTGTTGGTGTACAGGAAGCCCGTGCCCATCATGCCGTCGGTGATCTTGCCGATCATCTCGATGACGACGCCCTCGTCGTCCTTGATGTTGAAGCGCTGCTGGATCAGCTCTTCGGGCATGAAATGGATTTCCTTGACCGCCAGGGCCACGTTGCCGGCCTTGACCTCGCCATGGAAGCCGGCCTTGCGGGCCAGCGTGCTGTTGACGCCATCGGCCAGCACCACCACGTCGGCGAACACGTCACCGGCTTCGCGGTCGCAGCGCACGCCCACCACCTTGTCGCCATCCATGATCAGGTTCTGCACGGTGGTCTCGCAGATCAGCAGGGCGCCGGCTTCGCGCACCTTCGAGCTGAACCACTTGTCGAACTGCGCGCGGATGATGGTGTAGCGGTTGTAGGGCGGCTTGTTGTAGTTCTCGCTGCGGAAGTGGCTGCCGACGAAGGAGTCGTCGTCCAGCACCC
>JBEEJT010000274.1:0-16762 GCA_041169085.1 Pseudomonadota bacterium
AAGGTGTGGTCCTTGCCGATGCCGACGTTGGTGCCCGGGTGGAACTTGGTGCCACGCTGGCGAACGATGATGGAACCAGCCAGGATGGTCTGGCCGCCATACACCTTCACGCCCAGCATCTTGGGTTGGGAGTCGCGGCCGTTTCGTGTCGCGCCGCCGCCTTTTTTCTGTGCCATGGATGTGCTCCTGTAGCGTTAGGCAGAGGGACGGGAAGGATCAGCCGTTCACAGAGCTGATTTGCAGCTCGGTGTAGTTCTGACGGTGACCTTGGCGCTTTTGGTAGTGCTTGCGGCGACGCATCTTGAAGATGCGGACCTTGTCGTGACGACCGTGGGACACCACAGTTGCCTTGACGGTTGCGCCAGCCACCAGGGGCGTGCCGACCTTCAGTTCAGCGCCGGTACCGACAGCCAGAACTTGATCGATCACGATCTCTTGGCCAACGTCCGCAGCAATCTGTTCTACTTTGATCTTTTCGCCAGCAGCAACCTTATATTGCTTGCCACCGGTTTTTATGACCGCGTACATGTTGAGACCTTTCAAGGAAAAGAACTAGGCTCCGCACCGAACACGACCAAAACGGACGCACTCAAAGCGCGAAGCCTTCCACTCTACCACGGGTCTCGTCGTTTGTAAATGGCCGAGCGGGGCCCACAAGTTCCCCAGTAGGCGCCGGGGTGGCCACGACGGGGGCAGGCTCGTGGACGCGCAGGCCCAGGCTGTCCACCGGTCGGGCAAATGGTTCCGGCTCGGCTTCGTCTTGGCCTTCCGGCCCGGACGGGCCGTCGCCCGGCTGGCGCGGGGTCCAGCCAAAGAAGGCCTGCACTTCCTCGCGCTTGGCCATGGCGTCGGTGAAGCCCAGTTGCACCAACTCCCGCGTGAACGACGACTCGAACAGCAGGTAGCTCGCCAGGGCCGAGCCCCGGGCCTTCTTGCCGGTGCCGTACACGCCCACGGCCCGCAGCATGGCGCGCACGGCGGGCGGCAGGGCCCAGAGGTGGCGCGCCGCGATGTCGTCGATGCGCTGGCTGGGCGCAATCACCAGGATGTCGACCGGGCGCAGCGGCGTGGTGGCGCGCTGCTCAGGCGTCAGCAGGCTCAAGGTCTTGTTGACGCGCTGCATGCGCTCGATGTCCACGGCCAGGGCGTCCAGGAAGATGCTGGACATGGCGTGACCGGCGATCTGCGCCAGGTTGGGGTATTCCACAACGGCCTCACGCGGCGCGGGCGGTTCGTGCAGGCGCCCTGCCCCGATCACCAGGATGCGGTCGGCGCCCAGGTGGATGGCCGGCGAAATCGGCGCGGCCTGGCGCATGGAGCCGTCGCCCAGGTAATGCGGGCGGCCGTCGACATGGAGCTTGACGGCCGGGAACACGAAGGGGATGGCCGAAGAGGCCATGAGGTGGTCAAGCGAGAGGCGGTCGCGCACGCTGATGCGCTGCGATCGGGCCCAGGGCTCGATGGGGTGGACGCTGTCGTAGAAGGTGACGTGTTCGCCCGTGGTGTAGCTGGAGGCCGAAACAGCCACCGCGTCCAGGTGCCCTTCCGCCATCAACTGAGGGATGCGATCGGCCTGAAACAGCTGGGGCAGGAAATCGCGCAGCGGCTCGTTGTCCAGCAAAGAGCGCGGCCGGGCGCGGCGCCAGCGCGCCAGGGCCCAGCCCAGAGAAAACAGGGTGAGCCATTGGGCGCCTGTGCGGATCACACCAAACGACTCGGAGCGGTAGACCCGTTCGGTGTCGAAATCGCGCCAGACCTCGACCATGGCGCGCACCGCCAAGTCGAAATGGTCGGCCTGACTGGCCAGCGCCAGGCCGTTGATGGCGCCGGCCGAGGTGCCGCTGATGATGGGAAACAGGTTGCCACGCCGACCCGCGCCGCACTCGCGGCGGATCAGCTGGATGGCTTGAAGCACCCCTGCCTGGTAGGCCGCTCGCGCGCCACCACCGGTCAAGATGAGTGCAGTTTTCCCGGGCAGACTCATGGCTGGTTATCGGCAATTGCCGGTTTCATCTTGAGCCCGAAGCCCGCCCTTGAACAGCGTGATGTGGCCCAACGTTCACGCTTGTTCAGGGGCCCCGGCGCCGGGCGCCCACTTCACCAGCCGCAAGCGCTGTCGCCGTCCAGGCGACCCAGGCCGTACACCTGTTGCAGCGTCTCCCAGGCTTCGTCGGCGGTCTCAACGTAACGGAACAAGTTGACGTCTTCAGGGCTGATCATGCCGGTCTCGACCAGGTGGTCGAAGTTGATCAGCTTGCTCCAGAACTCACGCCCGAACAGCAGCACGGGGCGCTTGCGGCACTTGCCGGTCTGGATGAGGGTGAGCGTTTCGAACAACTCGTCGAGCGTGCCGAAACCACCCGGGAAGCACACCAGCGCCACCGAGCGCATCAGGAAGTGCATCTTGCGCAGCGCAAAGTAGTGGAACTGGAAGCACAGGCGCGGCGTGATGTAGGGGTTGGGCTCCTGTTCGTGCGGCAACACGATGTTCAGGCCGATGCTCTTGCCCCCCACCTCGTAGGCGCCCCGGTTGCCCGCTTCCATGATGCCGGGGCCACCACCGGTGACCACGTAAATCGGGTTTTCCAGTTTGGAAGAGTGTTCGGTGACCAGGGCCGAGAAGGCGCGGGCCTCTTCGTAGAAGCGCGACATGCCCAGCACCCGCTTGGCGGCGCGGATGGCCTGTTCGCGCGCGCTGCCAGGCGGCAGGGCTTCGGCGTCGTCGAGCCTGGCCTGGGCCACATCGGCCGGCAGGATGCGGGCTGAGCCGAACACCACGATGGTCGATTCGATGGCCTCTTCACGCTGCACCATCTCCGGCTTGAGCAATTCGAGTTGCATCCGGATGGGTCGCAGGTCCGGGTGCAGCAGGAAATCGTTGTCGGCAAACGCCAGCTGGTAGCTGCTGTCTTCGCCGTCGTAGCGCGAGGGCTTGCTGGCGAACTCGACGTCCTGTCCAGCGGTGGGGAAGTTGCGGGCCAAGAGGTCTTTGGGGTTGTTCATGGAAGCTCCTGCGGCAAACTGACGAAACTCAGCCGCGGGACGAAAGATCACAGGCGGCTGGCCCTGGCGTCCAGTGTGCGCCTGCTCCGCTGCCACAAACAGGGCATTGTGGGTGCTTACCCACACGCAATTCGGTCCAGCGCCAGGTGCGCGCATCGAGCATGAGCAAGCGGCCACTGAGGCTGCGGTGCACCGCCCAGGCCGGGTCCGCGCCCTGACCCAGCGGCCCGCGGGCGAGCAGCTTGATGGCTTCTCCCGCCTGCATCACCCCCATGACCCCCACAGCGGGTGCGAACACGCCCATCAGGGCGCACCGCACCTCTTCCGGGGCGACATCCGGGGGGAACAGGCAGGCGTAACAGGGGCCGTCGGGTTCGCGTGGGTCGAAAACGCTGATCTGGCCATCCCAGCGCACGGCCGATGCCGTCACCAGCGGCACGCCCGATTCACGGCAGACGCGGTTGACGAGGTGACGGGTGGCGAAACGGTCGGTGCAGTCGAGCACCACACTGGCTTGCGGCACGTGGTCGCGCAACCAGGCTTCGTCGGCCGCGTGCTTCACGGCCGTGACGCGCACTTCCGGGTTGAGCGCCTGTACGGCCTGTTGGGCCGAAGCGACTTTGGCCAGCCCCACCGTGGCCGTCGAGTGGGCCACCTGGCGCTGCAGGTTGGAGAGTTCGACCTCATCGGGGTCGACCACGGTGATGTGGCCCACCCCGGCACCCGCCAGGTACAACAAGGCCGGCGCCCCCAGCCCTCCGGCCCCCACCACGAGGGCGTGGGCCTGGAGCAGCCGCTCCTGGGCAGCGTCGCCCCATTCGTCGAGCAGCAGGTGACGGCTGTAGCGGAGTTCCTGGTCGTCGTTCACTTCATCGACGCGCGGCCGTCACTGCGCCTTGGTGTCTTCCGGCTTGCGTTCGGTCATGGTCTTGGACACCACCACCGTCTTGCCTTGCAGCTTGTTGAGGGCCTGTTGCAGCGGGAAGTCTTCGGCCGAACCGAAATCAGGCAAGGGCTTGGGCGCTTCTGCCTTCTTCGCGTTGGCTTCTTCCAGCTTCTTGATGGCTTCCTCACGGGCCTTTTCGCGGGCCGGGTCCTTGGCCTCGCTGCCCTGGCCGCTGGTGATGTGCTTTTCCAGGTCGGCTTCGCGCACGCGCAGCGCCGAGTACAGGTTGCCTTCCAGCGATTCGTCGACCATCACATCGGGCACGATGCCCTTGGCCTGGATGGATCGGCCGCTCGGCGTGTAGTAGCGCGCCGTGGTGATCTTCAAGGCGGTGTCGGAGCTGAGCGTCTTGACGGTTTGCACCGAGCCCTTGCCGAAGGTCTGGCCACCCATGATGGTGGCGCGCTGGTGGTCTTGCAGGGCGCCGGACACGATCTCGGAGGCCGAAGCGGAACCTTCGTTGACCAGCACCACCAGGGGCACGCTCTTGAGCGCGGCCGGCACCTTGCCGATCGGGTCGAAGCCGAAGCGGCGCGAATAGTCTTCGGCGCGGGCCTTGTAGACGTAATTCGATTCCGGCAACTGGCCCTTGGTCGACACCACGGTCACGTCCTTGGGCAGGAAAGCCGCCGAGATGGCGATAGCGCCTTCCAGCAGGCCGCCTGGGTCGTTGCGCAGGTCCAGCACGAAGCCCTTGATCTTCGGGTCTTCCTTGTAGAGCTGGCCGACCTTGGTCACGAAGTCTTCGACGGTGCGGTCCTGGAACTGGGTGATGCGCACCCATGCGTAACCCGGCTCGACCATCTTGGCCCGCACGCTTTGCACGCGGATTTCTTCGCGCACGATGGTGACAGGGAAGCTGCGGTTCTCAGCCTTGCGGAACACGGTGAGCACGACCTTGGTGTTGGGCTCGCCGCGCATGCGCTTGACGGCCTGGTCCATGGTCAGGCCCTTGACGAAGGTGTCGTCGATCTTGGTGATCAGGTCGCCCGACTTGATGCCGCCACGGAAGGCCGGCGAGCCTTCGATGGGGGTGACGACCTTCACCAGGCCGTCTTCCATGCCGATTTCGATGCCCACGCCGACGAATTTGCCGGTGGTGCCCTCGCGGAATTCCTTGAAGGTGGTTTTGTCGAAATAGACGGAATGGGGATCGAGCCCGGAAACCATGCCCGAAATGGCGTCACCGATGAGTTTCTTGTCATCGACCGGCTCGACATAATCGGACTTGATCATGCCAAACACCGCCGCGAGCTGCTGCATTTCGTCGAGCGGCAGAGGCGCCGCCGTGTTGCGCGCGGTGGCGCCGAATTGCAGGGTGGTGAGGCCACCAGCGAGGGCGCCCAAAGCCACCCAGCCAGCGATTTTGAATTTGGAGGTCATGTCGGTGAGACCCGAAGCTAGTCACCTTGACCCGGAACCAGCCACAAACTGCCCATCGGATCAAGTTGTCGGACAGTATAGGGCGGCCGCCCATCTCCCGATGGGCAATAAGGGCGTGATCGCGGCCTTGTTGGCCGCTTCAAACGCCAGATGCGACAGGAAACCCTGCCCGAAGGCGCCCGCGACTCAGGGTTGACGCGAGAGCGGGCGCCTTGGGGGCATGGGCCCCTCACTCCTCGATGTAGGGCAGCGGCGAGTAATCGATGGGCACCCAGGTGTAGGTGGCCTTGGCGCCCACGCCGTCCTTGCGAACGTGGCCCAGGCCAGGGAACGGCAGGTGGGCGCCGCCCACGAGCAGCTTGTCCTTGGCCGCGAGGTCAAACAGCTTCATGCGGCTGGCCAGGGCGGCCTTCTCGTCGGCGTCGAATTCGATGGTGACGGTGGGCTTGGGGAACTGGATGGCGGCGTTGTGCACGATGTCGCCCCAGAGCAGGAGCTTGTCGCCCTTGCTTTCGACCAGGAAGCTCGTATGGCCTGCGGTGTGGCCATTGCTGGCGATGGGGGTGATGCCCGGCACCACGGCTTCACTGGGCTCGAAGGTCTTGAGCTTGTGCACCGCCTGGTAAGGGCCGATCGAGCGCTTGACCATGGCGAAATAGGGCTTGGCGCTTTCAGGCGCCTTGGCCTCCATCTCGGGATTGAGCCAGTAATCGGCTTCGGCCTTGGGCACGTAAATGACGGCGTTCGAGTAAGCGGGCTGGCCTTCGGGGCTCAGCAGCCCGCCCACGTGGTCCGGGTGGAGGTGGGTGAGCAGCACAACGTCGACCTGCCGGGGGTCATAGCCAGCCGCGCGCATGTTGGGCTGGATCTGACCCAGGATGGCCCCCATGAGCTTGGAGGTGCCAGAGTCGATCATCACCAGCTTGTCGACCGTGTTGACCAGGTAGCCGTTGACCGCCGTGGGCGTGGGGCTGGCGCGGAACATGCGCGCCAACATGCCCTGCATTTCTTCGGGCTTGGCGTTCTTGAACAGCTTGGTTTCGAGGTTGATCTGGCCATCAAACAGGGCCGTGACCTCGAACTTGCCGATCATTTGACGGTACCAGCCCGGCACTTGGGTCAGGGGGCGCTCGGCGTCGGCGTGGGCCAGCGTGGGCGCCAGGCTGCACAGGCTGGCCGCCGCCAGCGTCAGTGCGGAAAGAAAGCGGGTGGCGTGTCGCATCAGGGCTCCTGTGGTAAGGGCACACCGGGGAAGGCGGCGTTCGCCCGCCCGGGCAGGGGGGTGGTGCCTGGCCAACGCTTGGCCAGGGCCCGGCAATGCTAAGGTGCTTGCTGGCCGCATTGTGGCTCGACGCTCACAACGATTCGCACCGTGCCCCCCGATTCACCCTCCCTCCCCACCTTGCTGGGCCGCATGACGCTGGCGTGGCTGGCCTACAGCCTGCTCGGCGGGCTGGCGGTGGCCTGCGCGCCGCCCGGCGAACAGGTGGCGCCCCTGTTCGTGCCCGCCGGCCTGGCGCTGGCGCTGATCGACACCTGGGGCCTGTGGATGCTGGTGCCCGTGGCGCTGGGCGGGTTCACCGTCGACGCCGGCGCAATGTGGGGGCACCATGTGTCCCAGACCAGTCACACCTGGCTGTTGGCGGCGGGCACGTGCGGCTTGGGCGCCGCCCTCCAAGCCTGGGCCGGCTGGCGTTGGGTGACGGGCGGTCGGCGCCACGGCCTGCAACTGGACACAGCCGCCAGCATCGGACGCTTCATGCTCCTGGGGGCGGCGCTGGCCTGCCTGATCAACGCCGGGATGTCGGTGCCCTTGCTGGTGAGCCTGGGCTGGATCCCCCAAGCCGACTTGCCCACGCCGCTGATGTCCTGGTGGGGCGGCGACGTGATGGGCGTGGCACTGGGCACCCCGATTGCCCTCACGCTGATCGGCCGGCCGCGACACCTGTGGCGTGAGCGTCGGCTGCGTGTGGGCCTGCCCCTGGGGCTGGCCATCGTGCTGCTGGGCGTGGCGGCCTTCGAGATCGGCCGCGCGCGCCACACCCACGAAGCGGAGCGCTTCCAACAGGAAGCCCGCAGCGTTTCGGCCTTGGCACACCAGCAGTTGGCCGCGTACGGCGACGCCTTGACCGCCGCCCAGAGCCTGCTGGCGCTCCAGCCCAACCCGGACGGCGCAGCCTTCAACCGGATGGCCACGCCTTGGCTGAACCGCCTGCCCGGCGCCCAGGCCCTGGTCTGGCTCACCCCCACGCAAGACAGCACCTTGGAGCGGCCCGCGCCAGCAGATGCCCTGCAAGGCCGGCTCGCCACGCAACTGCGCCCCGCCATGGGTTGGGCAGGCTGGTCACCCGGCACCCAGGTCGAAACCCACCGGGCCCTGGACCGGGCGCGCCGCGACGACCAGGTCACGGCCAGCGCCCTCTTTCCGAGCCCGGCCAAGGCTGCCCAGCCCGTGGTGATGTTGTTCCGCGCGGTTTACCGCGGTGAGCCCTACACACCCCAGGCGCGCATGGTGGCCCAGGTGGGCACGCTCGCGCTGGCGCTGGACGCCTCGGCCGTGGCCCAATCGCTTTGGCGCGAGCGCCCGGCCTACATGGGCGCCTGCCTGATCGACCTGGCCTCTGGCGCCCAACTCGCTGGCGACCCGGATTGCGCGAAGCACGAGGCCAGCCACCGGTTCGAAGACCGACTGGAGTTGGGGGGGCGCACCTGGCGTTTGCGCATGTGGAACCGTGCACCGGTGCCCACGGTGACCGCAGGGCTCAACAGCTGGCTGTTGACCAGCGTCGGGGTGGGCTTTTCAGCGGCCCTGGGCGCCCTGCTGCTGGTGATGACCAGCCACGCACGGCACCTGGAAGCCGCCCGCGACGAGGCTCAGGCGCGCAGCCTGGAGGCCGAGCGCGCCAACCAGTCCAAGAGTGAATTCATGTCCCGCATGAGCCACGAGTTGCGCACCCCCCTCAACGCCGTGCTGGGCTTCGCCCAGGTGATGGAGATGGACAGCCGCGATCCGCTGAGCCCGGGCCAGCGCGAGCACCTGTCGCAGATCCAGCAAGCGGGCTGGAACCTGCTGGAGATGATCGACGACGTGCTCGACATCGCGCGGCTGGACACGGGCAACCTGCGGTTGCAGACCGAGCCGATTCCGGTCGGACGGGAATTGGTGACCGCGCACCGCCTGTTCGAGGAAGACGCCCGCAAGGCGCGCCTGACTTTGCACGCTGGCGGCCATTGGCCCGAACACTGGCACGTGACGGCCGACGCCTCTCGGCTGCGCCAGATCCTCGGCCATTTGCTGAGCAACGCGATCAAGTTCAACGACCCGGACGGCGAGGTCTGGCTCGAAGCCCAAGAGGTGTCTCACCCCACTGGGCCGATGCTGAGCATCACCGTGCGTGACAACGGCCACGGGCTCAAGCCCCAGCAAATGTCGCAGCTGTTCCAGCCCTTCAACCGCGCCGGCCGTGAACACGGCGCCGCGCCGGGCCGAGGCGTGGGCCTGGCCATCAGCCGGCACCTGGCTCACCTGATGGGCGGTGAACTCAGCGCGGCCAGCAACGACGACCGCGGGGCCACGTTCACCCTGATGCTGCCCTTGTGCCCCGCGCCGCTGGTGCCTGTGGCGCCGGCAGCACCAGAGCCTGCGCCCATCGCCACCCCTGCCCCCGGCCCCGGGCTGGCCGCGCCCAGCGCCAAGCGCGTGCTGTATGTGGAAGACAACCAGGCCAACAGCGAAGTCTTGCGTGCGGCCCTGGCCGACCGCCCCTGGCTGCAACTCACCGTGGCGGACAACACCGAGTCCGGCCTGGCGGCCATCCATGACCGTGTGCGTGGGGGGCCGCCTGACCTGATCTTGCTGGACGTGCACTTGCCCGATGCCTCCGGCCTGGAGTTGCTGGGCCTGCTGAAGTCAAACCCGTCGACGGCGGCCATCCCGGTGATCATGATCTCGGCAGACGCCTTGCCGGAGCAGATCGACGCGGCGCTGGCCGCAGGTGCGGCGTGCTACTTGACCAAGCCTGTCCAGTTGACCGCCTTGTTCGCCCAGATGGACGACCTGTTGGGCCAGGCCCGAGCAGCCTGAGCGGCCTGCTCAACGCGAACGGCAAGCGCTGCGCGTACGTTCAGCGCGGGGTGTATTCCGGCACCAGGTCGTGCAGCCGCGCACGCAGCACGGCCGGCGCGGTGGCTTGCTCGTCTTGCGCCAGCGCCATCAGGCGGCCCAGCCAATCGGCCGGCAGCTCGCCGTTGAGTTGCGCCAAGCGCAACCTCGGGTGCGGCGTGGGCAAGGTCGTGTCGGCATCGGCGAGCAACTCTTCGTAGAGCTTTTCGCCAGGGCGCAGGCCGCTGAACACGATGGGGATCTCGGCCTCGGTGTGGCCAGACAGCACGATGAGTTCGCGGGCCAGGTCGGCGATCTTCACCGACTTGCCCATGTCCATCACGAAGACCTGGCCCGTTTCCGCGAGGGCCGCGGCCTGCAGCACCAGCTGAGCGGCTTCGGGGATGGTCATGAAAAAGCGCGTGATCTCAGGGTGAGTGACGGTGACGGGGCCACCGCGTGCGATCTGTTCCTTGAACTTGGGGATGACGCTGCCGCTCGACCCCAACACGTTGCCGAAACGCACGGCCATGTAGCGCGTGGCCGGGGCCTGAGCGGCCCAGTGCGAGATGACCATCTCGGCCGCGCGCTTGGTGGCCCCCATCACGTTGGTGGGGTTGACCGCCTTGTCGGTGGAGATGAGCACGAAGCGCGACACGCCACACTCGGCCGCCGCCTGGGCGCTGAGGTAGGTGCCCAGCGTGTTGTTGCGCAGGGCCACCCAGGCGTTGTCGTCCTCCATCAGGGGCACGTGCTTGTAGGCGGCAGCGTGGAACACCAGGTCTGGTTGGTGGGCCCGCATGGCGCGCCGCAAGGCGTCGAGGTCTTTGACGTCGCCCACCAGGCGCACCAGCGGCAAGCGCGGGAAGTGGTCCCCCAGGTCCTGTTCGACCTGGTAGAGCGCGAATTCGCTGAGCTCGAACAACACCAGACGGGCCGGGCCGAAGCGGGCAATCTGGCGGCACAACTCGGAGCCGATCGAGCCGCCGGCGCCGGTGATCATCACCGTGCAGCCGCTGATGAGGGCCGAGACTGCGCTTTCGTCGAGCTTGACCGGGTCGCGGCCCAGGAGGTCTTCAGGTTCGATGTCACGCACGCGGTCGATGCGCGAGCGGCCTTCGCGCAGCTCGTCGGCCGACGGCACGGTGACCACCGGCAGGCCCGCTGCCCCGGCCAGCTCCAAAGCTCGCTTGCGTTGCGCCAAGGTGGCCGACGGCATGGCCAGGATGAGGTGGGTGACGTCGTCGAGCACATCGCCCTCGGCCAGCATGTCCAGCCCGCCAAAAACCGGCAAGCCGGCGATGCGGGTGCCGTGCTTGCGGCGGTCGTCGTCGAGCAGGCCCACCAGCGTCCAGCCCCGGTGCTGGATGCCGGCGATCAGCAGTTTGGCCGCCGCGCCCGCCCCCAGGATGAGCGCGCGCTGAGCCCCTTCGGTGTTGCGGCCGTGGCGGCGTGCCCGCGAAGATTCGTTGAGCATGCGCACCGACATGCGGGCCAGCGCCAGCGTGATCAGCGTGAACACCGGGTGCAGCGCCAACACGGCGCGGGGCACCTCCACCAATTGCGCCATGAGCACCACCACGGCGCTGGCCAGGCCGGCACCCAGGCACACCCAGCCCAGGCGGCCGATGTCATGGAAGCTGGTGTAGCGCCACGACGCACGGGGTACGCCCAGCGCCCAGGACACCACGCTGTAAACCGCGATGACCCCCAGCAAGACCGCCGAGTCGTAGCTCGGGCGCTCGTAGACCCAGCGCTCCACCCCCATGCGGAACAGGTAGGTCGTGTGCCAGGCGATGGCGATGAGCGCAGCGTCGGCCAGCAGCACGGAGGCCGTGCGTTGGCGGCGAAGCTGGTTGAGCAGGCGGTTCAGCGGGGTCCAGAGCATGGCGCGCATTGTGCCTGCCCCGCGAGGCCACCCGCCTGGGCAACCACCGGGACAGGGGCCGACGCCAGGCCTGCGGTCTGAGGTGCGGGGGCCCCAAATTGCGCCGCGGCGCGCTGGCACTGGTCGCGTTGGGCCTGCAGGCCGGCGATCAGCAGATCGATCTGGTGGATGGCTGACTTCACGTCGGCCAGGCTTTCGAAATCCATCATGTTCAGCTCCTTGGGTTCAGGAGCCGCCCGCCAGCGGTGGGGGGTGCGATGGGGATGTGGGTGTCTGTGCCCCCTTCGCCGCCGGTCGGGCGGCCAGGAAGGGGTGGTGAATGCCAGCCCGCCTCAGTCCGCCAGATGCGTGGACCAGGACGAGCGCCACCAACGCGCGGCCAGGGTGGCGCAGGCGTGGGTCTTGGTGGTGGCGGCAAAAGACATGGGAGCCATCATAGTGCGGCCAGGCCGCGTTGTGCAAGCGGGCTGCAGGCCAGACCGCGCTGACGCAGGGTTTCGCGGTCCAGCACCCACAAGGCCCAACGCTTGGTCTGGGCCACGGGCGGGGTGGCCGCCAGCTGGGCGTAATGGCGGGTGGCGTCGGGCGGCCCCACGACCACGGTGCGGGCGTGCAGGCACAAGGTCTGGTCCCACAGGCTGCGCGGCAAGAGCAAATGCAGGCCACGTTCGCGGTTGAAAACGGCCGCGTCGAACAGCTCCTTGAGGTCGTTGTCGTGCTTGGGAAGGTCGGGGTCGTCCCAGTCGGAGAACATGGGCACCGGGTCCTTCAGGCCCAGCAGGAGCGGCAGGTCATAGGCGAACGATTCGACGTAGACCAGCTTGGCGTCGCCCACTAGGGCTTGCTGGAGGGGCGCCACCAAGGGGTGGGCAGCACGGTGGTCGAACTGCCGCACCACACCGATCAGCGCCAGGGACAACACGGCAGCCCCCCAGACGCCCCGGCGCCAGGCCACGGGCAAGCCCTCGGGGGGCAGCAAGCGCAGGCCCCAGCCGGCCAGGCCGGCGGCCAGCGCGGGGATGACCGGCAGCACATAGCCCACCAGCTTGGACGCGGGCAGCGAGAAGAACACGAGGATCAGCCCTCCCCACACCCACATGAGGCCGCGCACGGCCCCCGGCACGGTGGCGCCGGTGGACGCGGCACTTTGCTGGCGGCGGCTGGCCCACAGCGCCAGCGGGATCCACGGCAAGGTGAGGATGAAGATCACCGGCAAGTACCACCAGGCCGGGTGCATGTTGTTGAAGCCGGTTTCGGTGAAGCGCTGAAAGTGTTGGTAGACGAAGAAGTAATGGAAGAAGTCGGGGTAGCGCTGCTGCATGGCCACGAACCAGGGCGCGCCCACGGCAACGAACAACACCACGCCCGGCAACGACAACAAAGCCAACAGGCTGCGCCACTGGCCCCTCGCCAGCAGCCACAGGCCAATCACCCCACCAGGCAACACGAAACCGATCAGCCCCTTGGCCAGCAGGCCAAAACCCGCCAGGGCCCAGGTGGCCCACACGGCAGCGCGGTGGGGCTGGCCAGCTTCGAAAGACAAGGCCGCATGGGCCCCCATGGCGATGGTCGCCGAGATGCACCCCGCCACCAGCATGTCGAGGTTGGCGTATTGCGCGCCACCAAACCAGTAAGGCATGGTCAGCAACGCCAACAGGCCCAGCCGCGCATGGCGCTCACCCGACCAACGGCGCAAGAAAAGGTAGAGCGCCATGGCCCCCAGCCAAGCGCCCAGCACCGAAGCCAGTCGGCCGGCCCAGGGGTGCAGGCCAAAGACCTGCAACGCCGCCCCGGTGAGCCAATAGAACAGCGGCGGCTTGTGGAAGAACGGCAAGCCGTTGAGCGTGGGGGTGAGCCAATCGCCACTGCGGATCATCTCCCAGGCCACGCCGGCATAGCGCCCTTCGTCAGGCACCGCCAGGTGCCGCCAACCGGTCGTCCACCCCAGCCACAGGGCCGACAACAGGGCGACCGCCCAAAGTGGCCAGGCACGACCAGCGGTCGAGGCATCAGCCCGGGGGGCAGCAGGAGGCGTGGGGGCAGCGGGTGCGTTCATGACAGGGCGTAAGCGCGGCGGAACCGGAACCAGGCGCCTGCGCCCGGCCAAACCGGCGATTGTCCGTCATGGCACGGCGGCCATGCGCGAGATGCGAACGCCTGCGGCCTGCAACTGGGTGGCCAGCGCTTCGCCCTTGAGCACGTCGAACTCGACGCCACGCGCCGGCCCGATGGGGTCGGCCACCGCTGCGGCCCCGGCTTGCGCGGCAGCGGGATGGCACATCAACAGGCCCCGCTGCGCGGGCACCAGGGCCGCCCAGGCCCGCCACAACCGGAGGTAGCCGGGGGCGTCGGTGTTGAACGGGTAAGACCCCAACAACCCGGCCGACACCGCCCAGCCGGCCTGCGCGGCACGCCGACGCAGCGCCCGCGAACCCAAGGCGGCGATCACCCCGGCCTTGAGCGCGTCGGCCAGTGGCACACCGGCGGCCACCTGGTGCCACACCGAGGCGCCGCAGTCGCGCAGCCAGAAACCGGCAGGCAGGCTGCCACGCCGGGCTTCCAGCACCGCCCACAGCGCTTCGCGCACCTGCGGCAACTGGTGAACGTGCTGGTGGCCGTCGACGAAATCCGGGGGCTGGCCCCAGTGGGCCTCGAAGGCCTGCCACTGCCGCTCGATCTCGGCTTGCAAAGCGGCCACGGACAAGGCGCGGCGGTAGGTGGCCAAGATCAGCGCCGACACCGGACGAGCGGCCCAGGCGCTGCCCGTGACCTCGGCGGCTTGCAGGGTTTCAGACAAATTCAGGTGCAGGCCCACGTCGGCCAGGCGTTGGGCGCCCTGCCCCGCCACCTCACGCAAGCGCGGCGCACCGCTGGCCCAGGCCACGCCGTCCACGAGGCAGCTCACGGCCGTCACCCGGCCCCGTTGCACCAGGTCGAACACCGCGGCGTTGACGCCGTCGTGCTGGCCGAAGTCATCGACACAAACCGTCAGCGGCCGGGCGCTGGAGGCGAGCGTGGCCACGTTGGGCACTCGCTTCAGTCGCCGGTGTGGCCGGGCATGTCGAGGTCCAGCCCCCGACCCAGCGAGCGACGCACCACGAACAAGGGCCGGTCCTTCACTTCTTCGAAGATGCGGGCGATGTATTCACCCAGGATGCCCAGCGAAATGAGCTGCAGGCCCACAAAGAACAACAGGCAGACGACGATGGTCGTCCAGCCGGAGACCGAGTTGCCGTTGACCAGGTAGTCCCCCGTGATGAACGCACCGTAGAGGAAACCGATGAAGGCCATGACGATGCCGGTGATGCTGGCCACACGCAGCGGCCAGGTCGTGAAGGCCGTCAGCCC
The DNA here is from genome assembly GCA_041169085.1 of Pseudomonadota bacterium. Classification (GTDB taxonomy): domain Bacteria; phylum Pseudomonadota; class Gammaproteobacteria; order Burkholderiales; family Burkholderiaceae_C; genus Aquabacterium. Next base: position 14,671 of record JBEEJT010000274.1, read on the forward strand.
GTCGATGGAAAAGGCGATGAGCTTGAGCGCGTTGTAGTGGGTCTTGCCCATGGCGCGCTCGGCCGGTTCGTAAGGAATGGCCACCGACTTGAAGCCCACCCAGGCGTACAAGCCCTTCATGAAGCGGTTGCGCTCCGGCATGGCCAACAAGGCATCGACCACGCTGCGGTCCATCAGGCGGAAGTCACCGGCGTCAGGCGGCACCTGGAAACGCGACTTGGCGTTGATCATCCGGTAGAACGCCCGCGTGCCCCATTGCTTGAACAGGCTTTCGTCGTCGCGGTTGGCGCGCAAGGCATACACCACGTCGGCCCCGCCTTGCCACTGGCTGATCATGTCGGCCACGAGCGCAGGCGGGTGTTGCAGGTCGGCGTCCATCAACACGACGACATCGCCGTTGGCGGCCTTCAGGCCCGCCGTGAGGGCGGCTTCCTTGCCGAAATTGCGCGAAAACTCGATGCCGCGCACGCCGGGCTGACGCGTCCAGGTCTCGAACACGGCCGAGGTGTCGTCGCGGCTGCCATCGTTGACCAGGATGATTTCCCACTGCGCGGTGCATTCGCTCAGGTGCTGGCTCAGCAAGGGCAGCAACAGGCGCAGGTTGGGCGCTTCGTTGTAGCAAGGGATGACGCAGCTCAAGCGGGGCAGCTGGCTGCGCACAGGGGCGGCGATCGACGTCATCCCGCGATTATCTCAAGCCTGAAAAGCCGGCGGCCGGCGCAGACCCCCGTCGATGCGCCGGCCGCCTTCAAGCTGCCAGGTCAGGCTGTCGGTGAGTGTTCACTGACCCGTGGCCTTGTCGTGGGCCAATTCGTGGCGGTCGTGGCGACGTTCGCGGCGCTCTTCGCGCAGCTCGTGCTTGTCGTGGGCCAGTTCGCGCTTGTCCTGGCGGACTTCCTTGGCTTCGGCTTCGCGACGGGCTTCGAACTTCTGGGCCGCAGCCAGGTCGCCGCGCTTGACGGCGGCGTCTTCCCGGTGCTGGGCCACGGCGCGCTGGTGGCGATCCTGTGCCAGCTCCTTCTTGTCGTGGGCCACTTCACGACGCTCTTCGCGCACTTCCTTGCGGTCGTGGCGCAACTCGTGGCGGTCGTGCTTGACGGCTGGGCTGGCCGCCGACGCCGGCGCGGCAGCCGTCGGCGGCATCGCGGGGACGCCAGCAGGCGCGCCCTGGGCATGGGCCCCGAGCGAAACACCGGCCAAGGTGGCCAGCAGGGCAGACATGACAGACAGGCGAGCGGTGGTGCGGGTCATGGGGTTTCCTTGTTCAGCGAGGGACGGTGGCTACAGAGGCACCGTTGAAAGTTCGGCAGGCTGCCCCTTGGGTCTCTGGCCTTTGGCCATCGGGGTTCTGCGCTGCCTTGGGTGTTCAACGGGCCACTTTGTGTCGACGCCGACAAGGCCTTTGCAATCGTTTGTAAAGCGCCTGTCGCGGCCTCAGCCCAAGCTGGCCTGCGGCGCGATCAGCGTCACGTCGCCTTCGGGCAAGGCAACGCAAGGCAAGGTCCAGCCGTCGGCCTTTTCGTCGAGGCTCAAGCCCGGCCATTCGATGCGGTAACGCACCTGGCCTGCCCCTATCTGGCACAGACAGGCGCGGCAGGTGCCGTTGCGGCAAGAGCGCGGCAGCTGGATGCCCGCCGCCAGCGCGGCCTCCAGCAAGCTCTTACCTGGGGCCACCGGGCAGCTCAGGCCGCTGGGCAAGAGCGTGAGCACGGCCACGGGCCCGGGCCCGCTCATGCCAGCTCCTCGAAAAGCGGCAGAGACTCGCCGGTGCGCAGCGCTGTCGCCGACGCCAACTCGGCGCTGCCATCGCCCTTTTGCAAGGATTCCATCCTCACGCCCAACAGGCGCAGGCGACGGTCCAGCGGTGCGGACTTGATGCAGCGCCCAGCCCACAAGCGGATGGTCGCGGCGTCGCGCGTGGCCTGCGGCAAGGTGATGCTGCGGGTCACGATGCGAAAGTCGGTGTAGCGCAACTTCACGCCCACCGTTCGGCCACAGTAGCCCTTGCGCGCCAGGTCGGCCGCCAGCTGCTCGCACAAGCGGGTGAACAAGGGGCCCAGCACGTCCCGGTCGTCTCGGGGGTGCAGGTCAC